>JANYEI010000054.1 GCA_025363205.1 Frigoribacterium sp. | reverse complement strand
CGAATGCCGACCCGTCTGCGAGCTCGTAGGCGGGCTGAAGCTCAATTGTCAGCTCCTTGACATCAGTCTTGATGCCGTCGATCTCGTCCGGAATGAGCTGGTCTTTGGGCAGCGCACTCTTCGGCTTCTTTTTGTCGACATAGACGACGATGCTCAGCTCGCCTGTATTCACCCCCTTCGACACCTTGTGGCCGATGTCGACGGCGACGACCCCCGGTTGGGCGATCAACGCGTCTTCGATTCGCTCTTTCACCGGGCGGATTGCCGCTCGGGCTTCGTTCTCTGGCTCGGGCGCCATGAGTTACTCCTCCATACGGGCGACCCCACGAGTTGGAGTCGCTACCAATACAGGAGCGGGAAATCCCGGTAGAGATACCTCGTTGCCCGAGAATTTCGAATGGTTTAGGAGTCGAGTCCCTGCAGCCAGTCGCGAGCGGCGGTGAAGGCCCGATCGTCGTACCGCGGGGTCACCGTGATGGCGAGCTTGTCGGCGCGGGGATACGACCCGAGGAAGATCACGTTCGGGCTGAAACGCTTGAGTCCGAGGAGTGCGTCCGCGACCCGCTCATCGTGGAGGTGGCCGTCGAGATCGATCACGAAACGGTAGCGGCCGAGGGCGTCGCCGATGGGCCGCGAAGCGAGCAGGCTCATATTGACCCCGCGGGTAGCGAATTGCTCCAGCATTTCGAGCAGGCGCCCGGCCGTGTCATCCGGCAGCTCCACGATCACGCTGGTCTTGTCCGACCCGGTCGGCTCGGGCAGGCGGGTTGTGCGGCTCACGAGCACGAAGCGGGTGACGGCGTTCGGATTGTCGCCGATGTCAACGCTAAGCACCTCGAGCGGGTAATGGCCGGTGATTCCGGGCGGGGCTATGGCGGCATCCGCGGTTGCGTCTGCAAGGAGCGATGCCGCCGCGGCGACATTGGATGTGGCTGGCAGGTGGCCGTGCTCTGGCAGGGTGGCGTCGAGCCAGAGGTGGCACTGCGCGTAGGCGACCGGATGCGCGTTGACGACACGCACATCCGACAACCGGGTGCCAGGCCTGGCCACGAGCACGAAGTTCACCGGCACGAGGTATTCGCCGATGATGCGGAGATTCGGGATGTTGGCGAGCGCATCCTGGCTGGCACTCACGCCCCCCTCGATCGAATTCTCGATCGCAATCATCGCCGCGACACTGCGCCCGGATACGACGTCGTCGAGGGCCTGGCCGACATTGTTGACCGGATGCCAGGTCTTGCCGACGGCATCCGCCACCTGGGCGAGCGCGGCCTCCGTGAAGGTGCCGGCCGGACCAAGGTAGGAGTAAGTGTCGTCGGCGTTAGTCGGATTCGGCATAGCGCCGAGTTTATTGGCTCGCCGCGAGGGAGGCAGGACGGTTTGCTCCTGGTTACCGACGTGCCGCGGGTGCAAGACTTGGGGCATGAATGCACGCGCAGGACAGCCAGCCAAGACCTCTGATCTCGTCGACGTGCACGCCCTGCTCGCGGCCTACTACGAGCGTGTGCCCGACGTGACTATCGCGGAGCAGAAAGTGGTGTTCGGTACCTCCGGACACCGCGGTTCCAGCCTGGACAGTGCCTTCAATGAAACTCACATCGCGGCGATAACGCAGGCCATTGTGGAGTACCGCGCGGGGCAGGGCATCACCGGTCCACTCTTCATCGGCGGCGACACCCACGCCCTGAGCCGTCCGGCCGAGACCACTGCCCTCGAGGTACTGATCGCCAACGGGGTGGAGGCCCTGGTCGACGAGTTTGGCGACTTCGTGCCCACGCCCGCAATCAGCCACGCGATCATCAGGTACAACGCCTCGATCGCCCTCGGCGAGCCGCAGGCCGACGGCATCGTCGTGACCCCGAGCCACAACCCGCCTCGCGATGGCGGCTTCAAATACAACCCGCCCCACGGCGGACCGGCCGACAGTGACGCGACCAACTGGATCGCAAACCGCGCGAACGAGATCATCGCCGAGGGCAGCCATGCCGTAAAGCGGGCCGAGCCCTCGGGGGTCGGCACCTATGACTTCCGCGGTAATTACGTGAATGACCTTGAGAACATCATCGATATGGAGGCCATCAAAAAAGCGGGCGTGCACATCGGAGCCGATCCCCTCGGTGGCGCGAGTGTTCACTACTGGAGCGCAATTGCCGAGCGCTATGGGCTCGACCTCACCGTGGTCAATCCCGGGGTGGATCCGCAGTGGGGATTCATGACGCTCGACTGGGATGGCAAGATCCGCATGGATCCGTCGTCGGCATCCGTCATGGCGAGCGTCCTTGTGCACAAGGACGACTACGACGTGGTCACCGGCAACGACGCCGATGCCGACCGGCATGGCATCGTGACCCCCGATGGCGGGCTCATGAACCCGAACCACTATCTGGCTGTCGCTATCCAGTATCTCTACAGCCACCGTCCGCAGTGGAGCGCGGATGCCGCGATCGGCAAGACGCTCGTCTCGAGCTCGATGATCGACCTTGTCGCCGACTCCATCGGCCGCCGACTCTGGGAGGTTCCGGTGGGCTTCAAGTGGTTCGTCCCCGGGCTCGTCGACGGCTCGGTCGCGTTCGGTGGCGAGGAGTCCGCCGGAGCGAGCTTCCTGCGCAAGGACGGCTCCGTATGGACCACCGACAAGGACGGCATTCTTCTCGCCCTGCTCGCGAGCGAGATCATCGCGGTCACCGGCAAGTCCCCCAGCCGGCTCTATGCCGAGCTCACCGAAAAGTACGGTGCACCGGTCTATGAGCGAGTTGACGCCGCGGCAACCAAGGCTCAAAAGACCGCCCTCGGCAAATTGAACGGCAGCGCAATAACGGCCATCCAGCTCGCGGGGGAACCCATTCTCGCAAAACTCAGTGAGGCCCCTGGCAACGGCGCCGCCGTCGGCGGAGTCAAGGTCGTCACCGAGCATGCGTGGTTCGCAGCCCGGCCGAGCGGCACCGAAGACGTCTACAAGATCTACGCCGAGTCGTTCCTCGGCCAAGAGCACCTCGCGCAGGTGCAGGCCGAGGCGAAGACGATCGTGGACGCGGCGCTCGGAGGCTGACTGAACTTCCCCCAGGGAAGGTGAGCAGGGAGCCCGGCTGGCAAGTGGCACGAAAAGACTCGGCGGATGCGCTGCCACTCGGCCCGAACATCTAAAGTTATGGTTTGTTTAGACGATCGAGTGAATGCAAGGACGACCAATGGAACGTGTAGCCAACCTGCGACGGGCCGTCGCAATCGCCGGTGCAACGGCGCTTCTTATCGCACTTGTGGGATGCAGCGCCGGCGTGCGCGACGCGTTGGCGATCACCAATACATCCACACCGAAGCCCACCGCGACCACGACCCCAACCCCGACGCCGACGCCCGTGGCAGCCGCGCCGGCGCCGGTCGCGAAAACCGTTGCTGCGCCCGCGCAGCCCTCGACTCCGTTCGCATCTCCCTGCGCCGGAACGCCAGCCGGAATCAAACACATTTACGTGAGCATTGGAAAGCAGCATCTGTGGGCGTGCACCGGCGACACACTGCTCATTGACAGTGCCGTCACAACCGGCGCATCGGCGATAACGAACGTAAGGTACACGACCCCTCTCGGCACCTCGCACATTACCGGCAAGAGCCGCAACACCGTGCTCGCCGGCAAGGACATCAACGGCCCGTGGAACGATCCGGTGAAGTATTGGATGCCGTTCGACGGCGGTATCGGATTCCACGACTCGTCATGGCAGACCTTTCCCTACGGCAGTCCGCTGTACACGACCCAAGGCTCACACGGCTGCGTCCATGTACCCGTTGCCGTGATCGCCACTCTTTTCGACTGGGCACCGATCAGTACTGCGGTCACCATCCGGAACTGACACCATTCGCTGACAACCTGACAGTTCGCCTTTTTCGGCGAACTTCACCGGATTTGCGCCGCAATCGACTTGCGGAATGCTTGCCCTCCGTGTAACTTTGCACAGCACGCAAGATTTTGCGCCACTGGAGAACGCATGTTCTCTAGTGGCCATTTTCGTTAAAATACCCACCGCCATAACGATCGAGGATTCATGTCACGCGCCGACGCAGCAACTCGGGCCCAAGAGGTCCACGAGTCCGGGGGGATCATGACCCACCGCCAAATTCTCTTCGTGCTCTACGGCCTGATGGCCGGCATGTTCCTCTCTGCGCTCGATCAGACCGTGGTCGGCACCTCCATCCGCACCATTGCGGATGACCTCAACGGGCTCAGCCAACAGGCCTGGGTCACCACCGCCTACCTGATTGTCTCGACGATCGCGACGCCGATCTACGGCAAGCTCTCTGACATCTTCGGCCGTCGCCCACTATTCATCTTTGCCATCTCGATATTCATCATCGGCTCCGTTGCCTCGGGTTTCTCTACCTCGATTCTTGAGCTGGCCGGATTCCGCGCGATCCAGGGCATCGGAGCCGGTGGCCTTATGGCGCTTCCCCTCGCGATCATGGGCGACATGCTCGCACCGCGCGAACGAGCCAAATACCAGGGCTATTTCCTCGCAGTCTTCGGCATCTCCAGCGTCATCGGCCCGCTCATCGGCGGACTGTTCGCGGGCGCTCCCTCCATTCTGTTCATCACCGGATGGCGCTGGGTCTTCCTGATCAACATCCCGATCGGCATCATCGCCCTCGCCATGGTGTTGCGATTCCTGCACCTGCCGAAGCGCAGCATCAACCGCAGCGTGCGTATCGACTGGTGGGGAGCGACCACCGTCATCATCGCCGTCGCGCCTCTCCTCCTGGTTGCCGAGCAGGGTCGCGACTGGGGCTGGGATTCCGCCGGAGCCATTGCTTGCTACATCGCCGGCGCGCTTGGCATCATCGCCTTTATCGTCTCCGAACGGCTCATGGGGGACGACGCACTCATCCCCCTCAAGTTGTTCACGTCGCCCACCTTCTCGGTCGCGACCATCCTCGGAGTGCTCGTGGGGTTCGGCATGTTCGGGGCGATTTCTACCGTGCCGCTCTACCTGCAACTCGTCAAGGGCTCCACCCCGACGGAGAGTGGATTCCAGCTGCTCCCGATGATCCTCGGTCTCATGATCTCCTCGATCGTGAGCGGCCAACTGATCTCCCGAACCGGCCGCTATAAACTCTTCCCGATTCTCGGCACCGGATTCATGGTGGTCGGCTTCCTGATCTTCACCACGATCACGGCAGACTCCAACTACCTTGTACTCGCCAGCGCGATGCTGCTGGTCGGCCTCGGTCTCGGCCAGCTGATGCAGACCCTCACTATCGCGAGCCAGAACTCCGTGGGTCCCCGCGATATCGGTGTCGCGACCTCGTCGTCGACATTTTTCCGCCAGATCGGAGGCACGCTGGGTGTCGCCGTAATTTTCTCGGTTGTCTTCAGCGTGGTCGGCGGCAATATCAAGTCCAACTTCAGCAACCGGGGCACCCTGCGCGCTGCCCTCGATGCGGCCCTCAATCCGGCCGTGGCGAATGCCCCGAACAACAGGGGCATCATGTCGAAAATTTACAACGCCATCGTTGACCCGATCAAGCAGAACCTCCCGGCGCAGGTGGACCTGTCCAACGCGGGGGCACGCCGCCAGGTCGTCGACAGTGTGCTCGCTAGGATCACGCCCGGCAGCACCGGCGGCGGCGGTGCCACCACCTCGCTCGACGGCAACACCTCGTTCCTCAACAATGCCAACCATGCACTCGCTGCGCCGTTCCTCAACGGCTTCTCCGACGCGATGGTGCGCGGGTTCTGGGTGAGCCTGATCGTCGTGCTCGTCGCCTTTATTTTGAGCTTCTTCCTCAAGGCCACTCCCCTTCGCCAGAAGTCGGCCATCCAGGAGGTCGCCGACCAGGATGCCGCGATCCTTGCCACCCAGGCGGCCGAAATGATGGGCGCACCTCTCGAGCCCGATACGAGCGAGCGCGACACCGGCAGCGACCGGCCGAACGACCTGCCCAGCGACCGGCCAAGAGACGGATCCGCCGACGACCGAGTCGGCGCTTCGCCGAAACCGTAACGCTCCTCGCGTCGTTACTTGGGCGGTTCACCAGCATTTCTGGTGAGCCGTCTTTTTCATGTTGACAGAGTGCATAACCACTGCGTAGGGTTAGCGCGATCGCGTGGGAGCGCTCCCATACCCCGATTTGGGAGCGCTCCCACGCTCATTCCGCAATTCCCTTCCCACGCACACAAAGGAGTGACCGTGAAACTCTCACGACGCACGACCGCAGTTGCCGCCATTGCTGGCGCAGCAGCGTTTGCCCTCATCGCCACCGGATGCTCGGCCGGAGGCTCGACAGCCTCGGACTCGAGCAAGCCGATCACCCTGACCCTCGCCACCTTCAACAACTTCGGGTACAGCGATGCTCTACTTGCGGAGTACCACACTCTGAATCCCAACGTCACTGTGGTGCAGAACAAGGCCGCGACCTCGGATGCCGCTCAGACCAACATGTTCACGAAGCTCGCCGCGGGATCCGGTCTCGGAGACATCGAGGCCGTCGACGTGGACTGGATGCCGAAGCTGCGCCAGTACGGCGCCAAGTTCGTCGATCTTGCGGCTGCCGACAACAAAGGCCGCTATGCCGGATGGAAGACTTCGGCGGCCACGACGACCGATGGAAAGCTCATCGGTCTCGGAACCGATATCGGACCGGAGGCAATCTGCTACCGCTCCGACCTGCTCGCCAAGGCCGGCCTCCCGACCGATCCCGATGCCGTCACCAAGCTCCTGACCGGTGATTGGGATAATTACTACAAGGTTGGCGCGACCTTTGCCGCAGCCAAGACCGGTGCCGCCTGGTTCGACTCGGCCGGAGCCACCTTCCAGGGCCTCGCCAACCAGTACCAGAACTTCTTCGAAAAGAAGGATGGAACGGTCATCGCAACGACCAACCCGGATGTGAAGGCATCCTTCACGAAGGTACTGGCTGAGAGCGCAACCCTCTCATCGCATCTCACCCAGTGGAGTCCGGACTGGTCGGCTGGCCAGGCCAACGGCGCGTACGCGACGATGCTCTGCCCGGCCTGGATGCTCGGAGTGATCCAGGGCAATACGCCCAAGGTCACCGACTGGAAGATCGCCAACGCCTTCCCCGACGGCGGCGGCAACTGGGGCGGTTCCTACCTCACCGTGCCGACCCAGGGCAAGAACACCGAGGCAGCCAAGAAGTTTGCCAACTGGCTCACCGCACCGGCCCAGCAAATCGCCGCGTTCAAGACCGCCGGCAACTTCCCGAGCCAGGTCGCCGCGTACTCCAACAAGGATCTTACGAGCGCAACAAACGCCTTCTTCAATAACGCTTCGATCGGTCAGATCTACATCGATCGCTCGAAAGCTGTCACCATCACCCCGTTCAAGGGTGTGAAATACGCGGCAGTGATGAAGGTGGTGCAGGACGGCCTCACGCGCGTAGAGACCGGTACGCAGTCAATCGACCAATCGTGGACTCAGGTAGTGAGCGACATCAAGGCCCTCGCCTAGCAACCCGCACCAGACCAGCACCGTCTGGCCAGTACTGCTGGGCCGCTCGATCATCTCGGGTGGCCCAGCCCAGCCCCATCATCGCTCGCACGACTAGGACCAACGTAATGACAGTCTCGACTCTCCGGATGGCAGTTCGATCGCCCCGTCGCATCGCCCTCAGCCAGAAGCTCGGGCGCTGGGACATCCGGTTCTCGCCCTATCTGTACATCTCGCCGTTCTTCATTTTGTTCGGCATCGTGGGGCTGTTCCCACTGCTGTATACCGGGTGGGTCTCCCTGCACGCCTGGGACCTCATTGGCGGCCAAGGCAAGTTTGTCGGTGCCGACAACTTCGCCTGGATCCTTCAACAGCAGAAGTTCTGGCTCGCCCTTCGCAACACCTTCAGTATCTTCCTGCTGTCTGCTGTGCCGCAGATAGTGATCGCCCTCATCATCGCGGCGGTACTCGACCAAAACTTGCGCGGTCGCACCTTCTGGCGGATGGGCGTCCTCCTGCCCTACATCGTGATGCCCGTCGCCGTCGCCTTGATCTTCGGCAACATGTACGGCGACAAGTACGGCCTCATCAATACGCTGCTTGGCCACTTCGGTATTCCAGGAATCCAATGGCACTCAGACCCGCTGGCGAGCCAATTTGCGATCGCCACCATGGTCAATTTTCGCTGGACGGGCTACAACGCGCTCATCCTCCTCGCCGGCATGCAGGCGATTCCCCGCGACTACTACGAGGCTGCGACGATCGACGGGGCCGGGGCCATCCGCCGCTTCTTCTCGATCACCATCCCACAGCTTCGCCCGACGCTGATCTTCGTGATCATTACGGCCACCATCGGCGGCTTGCAGATCTTCGACGAACCGAAACTCTTCGACCAGTACGGCACCGGTGGGGCCAACAGCCAGTGGCTCACTCTCACCATCTACCTCTACAACCTCGGTTGGGGGCAACTCAACTTCGGCCGGGCCGCAGCGGTCGCCTGGCTCCTGTTCCTGGTGATCGTGCTCATCGGACTCGTAAATCTCGGTATCACCCGCCGGATTGCCAGCAACGAAGGACGCAACTCATGACCGTCTCCGCTCCCCTTCGACGCCGCCGTCGAACCCTCACTATCGGCCGGCCGAGCCCGATCGTCTACGCGTTCCTCGCGGTTGTCATGGTCGCCTCGGTGTTTCCTCTTTACTGGTCGTTCCTCATCGGCAGTGGTGATTCATCCACTGTCAACGACCCGAACATGTCGTGGTTGCCGGGAGGCAATTTCCTCGCCAATGCCTCCTCCGTCATCGGCAACGAGAGCGTGAACTTCTGGAAGTCGCTCGGTAACAGCGTCATCGTCTCGACAGTGGTGTCGGCCTCGGTCGTGTTCTTCTCCACCCTCGCCGGCTATTCGTTCGCCAAATTGCGATTTCGCGCAAAGAAGGGCCTCCTGGTGTTCGTGATCGCCACGACCGCCGTACCGACGCAGCTCGGCGTCGTGCCCCTCTTCATCGCGATGTCTGCGTTCGGCTGGACCGGCACACTTGGTGCGGTGATCGTGCCGGCGCTCGTCAGCGCCTTCGGCGTGTTCTGGATGACCCAGTACATCAGCCAGGCGCTGCCCGACGAGCTGGTGGAGGCCGGCCGTATCGACGGCGCCAACATGTTCCAGACCTTCTGGTACATCGGGCTCCCGTCCGCCCGGCCCGCGGCGGCAATGCTTGCACTGTTCACCTTCATCACCACCTGGACCAATTTCTTCTGGCCGTTCATCGTGCTCAATGCGACCAATCCCACCCTCCCGGTGTCGCTCGCGACGCTGCAGGCCAACTATTTCGTCGACTACTCGATCGTTCTCGCGGGCGTGCTGCTGGCGACACTTCCGCTCATCGCGCTGTTCGTGCTGGCGGGACGGCAGCTGGTCGCGGGCATAATGCAAGGAGCCGTAAAAGGATGACAAGCACTCGGATGACAAGCACTGAAGGGATGGCCCCCATGACCATCGACATCGCAGCGCTGCCCACGACAACCCGAAGCGCCCGCGCGTTTCCGCCGGACTTTCTCTTCGGAGCCGCGACGGCTGCCTACCAGATCGAGGGAGCGGCCCACGAAGACGGCCGCACCGACTCGATCTGGGATGTCTTCTGCCGCGTTCCCGGCGCCGTCGTGCACGGCGATACCGGCGAGGTGGCGTGCGACCACTACCACCGCTACGCCGATGATGTGGCGCTCATGGCGGACCTCGGATTGCAGACCTACCGCTTTTCCACCTCCTGGTCACGGGTGCGTCCGGACGGTGGGCAGGTAAACAAACAGGGCCTTTCCTTTTATTCGAAGCTCGTCGATCAGCTGCTCGAGAAGAACATCGCTCCGTGGCTCACGCTGTACCACTGGGACCTTCCGCAGGCGCTCGAGGAGAAGGGTGGCTGGGCCAACCGGGACACCGCCTACCGGTTCGCTGAATATGCCGCCACCGTGCACGATGTGCTCGGTGACCGTGTGGATTCCTGGACCACTCTCAATGAGCCGTGGTGTGCATCCTTTCTCAGCTATATCGGCGGAGAACATGCGCCGGGTCGCCAGGACGTGCCCGCCGGGCTCGCCGCTGCGCATCACCTGCTGCTCGGTCACGGACTCGTCGTGCAGGAGCTCCGCAAACGCGACCCCGCCCTTCGGCTGGGCATCACGCTCAACCTCACGGTGGCCGACCCGGTCGATCCGTCCGATGCCGGGGACCGTGATGCGGCGCGACGCATCGACGGCCAGTTCAACCGGTTCTTTCTCGATCCGATCTTCCGGGGCGAATACCCGCACGATGTGCTGCAGGACGTTGCAGGCAACGGATTCGAGGCCGTCGTGCACCCCGGAGACCTCGCGATCATCTCGACTCCGATCGATGCCCTCGGCATCAACTACTACCACGGTGACTTCGTGAGCGTGCGGCCCGGTGCGAACGAGACATCCACCGCCGCGCCATCCGAACGGCCGAAGCGCTCGCCATTCCCCGCTGCGGACGGCGTGCATTGGCACTCACGCGGCCTGCCGCTCACCGCGATGGACTGGGAGGTGCAGCCGGAGGGACTCACTCGCCTCCTGCGCCGGGTGCACGACGAGTACAGCGGCCCGGTGGGAGTCGCCCTCTCGGTGACCGAGAACGGTGCGGCGTACGTCGATGTGGCCAACGCGGATGGTTCGGTCGACGATGTCGAGCGCCGGGACTTCCTCACCGCTCACCTCGATGCAATCCTCGATGCCGTCGATGAGGGAGTGCCGGTGAAGGGGTACTTCTACTGGTCGCTGCTCGACAACTTCGAGTGGGCCTGGGGCTACGACAAGAGATTCGGCATCGTACGCGTGGACTACGAGACCCAGGCGCGCACGCCGAAGGCCAGCGCCATCGAGTACCGTCGCATCATCGGCGAACGCGCCCTTTAGGCGCATTCGGACCACCCGGCAGCACTGGCAACACTGCGGCTACTGGTAACACTGCGGCTACTGGTTAGACTTCGGGCAGATGACAATCACGCCGTCGGCACGACGCGTCGCCCCGACCCTCGAGGCCGTGGCGGCGGCCGCTGGCGTGTCCCGATCTACCGTCTCCCGGGTGGTCAACGGATCGAGCCAGGTGAGCCCCGAGGTG
>JANYEI010000021.1 GCA_025363205.1 Frigoribacterium sp. | reverse complement strand
TACTCTCGCTGGCACAGCACTCGGCATCGCAATCGGGCTCGCGATGTGGGCGGTGGTGGGAGGCCTCCGCTCCCGCTTCATTCGTCGTCGGCCCTAGCCTCGGGCTTTCGGCTCCCTGTTGCCGACGCCGTGCCGACGGCCTTCCGGCACGTCGGTCGCCCGACAGAGCGCGAGCCAGGTGCCGCGGATGTCGAGCCCCTTGGCCAGCGCCTGTTCGGCTGTGAGATCGCCGAGTTCGCCGAGCACGAGATCGTGCACGAGGGTGCGACCATGCGCCGGTCCGAACTCCTCGGCGACGGCGGTCCAAAACTGGCTGAGGCGCATCGGTTAACCGTATCGGGGTCTTTCGACAGGCAGAGACAGAAATGCCCGGCTCTCGCGACCCGGGCATTCAATTATGCGATCCGGGCACACCGCCTCGGGCCGGTAGGTCTTAGCGCGTGACGAGTCCCGCATCGAAGTCCGCGACGAGGTCGTCGGGGACGGTGTCGGGAATGATGTTGATTCCCTCGATTACTGCAAGGCGGTCGCCCACCTCACGCATGATCACTGAGATCGGCGTCTCCAGTGCATCCGCGACCGAAGCGAGGATCTCGGAACTGGCCTCTTTCTGGCCACGCTCCACCTCGCTGAGGTAGCCGAGAGCAACACTTGCTTTGCTCGCGACCTGTCGAAGGGTACGGCCCTTCTGCAGGCGGAAGTCCCGGAGCACGTCACCGATTTCTTGACGAACTAGAACCATTGGACCCTCCTCCTTGAATACGACTGAGCCGCACGAGCGGCTATACGACCCACAACCACGGACAGTGCTGGGTAATTCCTGCCCGGCGGTTCAGTATCACCAAACCACCGTTATTCCAAATTCTAGCCAGCGAGTTCTGTATGGCGCTTGTGAATCACTGTGACACAACGAGATCGAAACGAGAAAGATCCCCCGTGACCTGTCACCGGGAATCGAGGAGGTTCCTCAACCGTATTAGTGATTCGGAGACAGTCTTCTCCCGGATTGCCGCTCGGTCTCCCCCCAGTTCGAGTTTCAGCGAACTCACATCCTCACCGATCGCAAATCCCAGATATACCGTTCCGGCGGGATGTCCACCCTGTGGTCCCGGACCGGCCACCCCGGTCGTCGACAGGCCGATATCGGCTGGCACCCCGTTGACCGCAAGAGCGGTCCTCACCCGATCGGCCATCTGGCGGGCAACCTCCGGATGAACCGGCCCGTGTTCTCTGAGCAGGCTGGCGTCTACCCCAAGCACGCTGTTCTTGAGAGCAGTGCTGTAGGCGACGACTCCGCCGACGACGGTGGCGGACGCCCCTGGCACCCGAATGAGCTCGGCCACGAGAAGGCCTCCGGTAAGCGACTCGGCGACAGCGATCGTGAACCCGTGCTCAATGAGGCTCGCGATCACCTCGGTCCCGATGTCCGCCGCGCATGAGGCATCCCCTGCGCCATCCACTGCACCATCTGCCGTCATTCTGGCCGCAGCATCATGCGGTCAGGAGGCCGCGACGCGGTTCTGCTGTCGGTACTTCACCACGAAGTCGATGCCCGAGACAACCGTCAGCACGAGCGCAACGGCCATCACGACCCCCCCGAGCCAGTGTTCCCACTCACCGACCAGTGTCCAGAATGGGAAGAGAAGCAACGAGATGGCTACCGCCTGCATCACCGTCTTGAGCTTGCCGCTAGCCACGGCGGGAATCACTCGCGTGCGGATCACCGCGAACCGGAAGATGGTGATGCCGAACTCGCGGATCAGGATCACGATCGTGACCCACCACCATAGTTCGCCGAGGATCGAGAGGGCAACGAGGGCCCCACCGATCAGCACCTTGTCGGCAATCGGGTCGAGGATCTTACCGAAATCGGTGACGAGGTTCTGCCGACGGGCGAGGATGCCATCCACGGTATCCGTCACAATCGCGAGCACGAAAAGCCCCGCGGCAATGTACCGCAAATGACCGAGTTCGCCGTCGTCGTCGAGGAGGAGCCAGATGAACACCGGGGCCATGAGAATACGCACCACGGTGATGATGTTGGCGACATTGCCCGTGCTGGCCGGGGTATCCCCGGCGCGAGCGACTCGCCCGCGCATCGGGTTAGATCGCTTCGCCGGCACTACCGGATCGGAGGGGTTGAAGGGGTTTTGAGGTTCTGGCGATGCCATGACTCTCACTCCCTGCCGGTCAGATTCCAGGCGTCTTCGTCGGCGCTCGCGTGGGTCTCATCGTATCCGCTCGTCGAGTCACCCACAGGATCGAGCGAATAGCGATCGTCAGTTGCCGACGCCGCTGGCCCATCTTCCCCGCGCAATTTGGCGAGAATTCCCGGCAGCTGCTCGGGGGCGACGAGCACGTCCCTGGCCTTCGATCCCTCGGACGGCCCCACGATTTCCCTCGATTCGAGCAGGTCCATCAACCGACCCGCTTTGGCGAATCCGACCCGGAGCTTGCGCTGCAACATGGAGGTCGAGCCGAACTGGGTGCTCACAACAAGCTCCGCGGCGGCCAGCAGTACATCGAGGTCATCCCCGATATCGCCATCGATCTGCTTCTTCTCTGCCGATACGGCAACGTCATTGCGGTATTCAGGGCGGGCCTGGCGAGTAACGTGCTGCACGACCGCGTTGATCTCGCTCTCGGTCACCCATGCTCCCTGCACGCGGATGGCTTTCGATGCGCCCATTGGCAGGAACAGGGCATCGCCCTGGCCGATCAGCTTGTCGGCACCCGCTTGGTCGAGGATCACGCGGGAGTCCGTCATGCTCGACACCGCGAACGCGAGGCGCGAGGGCACGTTGGCCTTGATAAGCCCCGTAACGACGTCGACGGACGGCCGCTGGGTGGCGAGCACGAGATGGATACCGGATGCCCGCGCGAGTTGGGTGATACGCACGATCGAGTCCTCGACATCACGCGGCGCCACCATCATCAGGTCAGCCAGCTCATCGACGACAACCAAGAGATACGGGTACGGCTTGAGCGATCGCTCGCTGCCGACGGGCAGCACGATCTCGTCGGCGACCACGGCGGCGTTGAAGTCGTCGATGTGCCGGAAGCCGAAACTCGCGAGATCGTCGTACCTCATGTCCATCTCCTTCACGACCCAGGCGAGCGCTTCGGCGGCCTTCTTGGGGTTCGTGATGATGGGCGTGATGAGATGCGGGATTCCGGCGTAGGGCGCGAGCTCGACCCGCTTGGGGTCGATGAGCACCATGCGCACCTGCGCGGGCGTCGCCTTCATCAGCAACGAGGTGATCATCGAGTTCACGAAGCTCGACTTGCCGGAGCCGGTGGATCCCGCGACGAGCAGATGAGGCATTTTGGCGAGGTTGGCCAAGACGAAGCCACCCTCGACGTCCTTGCCGAGACCGATCGTCATGGGGTGAACGCTCGAGGTGCTCGCCTTCGAGCGAAGCACATCGCCGAGCGACACGATCTCACGGTCGGCGTTGGGGATCTCGACGCCAATCGCACTCTTGCCCGGGATGGGCGAAAGAATTCGCACTTCGTTGCTCGCGACGGCGTACGAGAGATTCTTATTAAGAGCAGTGACGCGCTCCACCTTGACGCCGGGCCCGAGCTCGATCTCGTAGCGGGTGACCGTTGGGCCGCGGCTGAAGCCGGTGACGCGGGCATCCACCTGGAACTGATTGAGCACCTCGGTTATCGAGGCCACGATGACATCGTTGGCCTCTGAGCGGGACTTCGGTGGCGTTCCCGGAACAAGACTGGATGCCGCAGGCAGCCGGTACGGAGCGGCCGGCCTGGTCGCTTTGGGAGCGGCGAACTCGCCGAGGTCGCCCTTCGCCGATGCGGTCGCGGCAAAGCCGGGAAGGAGGTCTGCGACGAGTGGACCGTCATCGCGGATGCCGGTGACCGGAGCCACTTCGCCGGTGAAGCGTTTGACCGCGGCCTCGGCTTCGGCCAACCCGTCGAGCAGCTCGGTGCCGAACTCCTCGTCGCGACGCGTGCGGTCGATGACCTCGGTGGCACCCTGGTCCTTCGCGAGAACCGGACTGTCGAACGCCGGGTCGTCTTCGCGCTTGCGATTACGGCGCCACCAGGGCAGTGAACCGGAGTCCCCCCCTTCGAGGTCGAGGTCGCCGAGAGAGCCGAACTGCCCGCTGTCGGACGTGAAGCCCTTTTGAAGCGCCGCTGTGGGAGTGGTCTCGGCGATCTGGGCGCCGAACAGGTAGCTGTAGAGATCGCGGAGACGAGCGCCGGTGCGATTCGGCGGTGTCTTTGTGATGATGAACAGAGACAGCAGCAGCAGCAGGGATACCAGCGGCACCGCGAGCCAGGCGGTTCCCAGCGCCAGCAGCGGGCCGGCGAGCACCCAGCCGACGACCCCTCCGGCCCGAGCGAGCGGCTCGACGCCGTCCGATGGTTGCGGCATGCCGCCAAAGACATGGCAGAGAGCGCTCACCGAGGTGAGAAGCACAGCAAGGCCGATGCCGATTCGTCCGTTGTCATGAACCGAAGACGGATGCCGGAACAGCCAGACGGCGAACAGCAGCATGATCACCGGGAGCGCGAAGGCGACGCGACCGAACAGCCCCCCGAAGGTATAGGAGTCGAGGGCGATGGCGATCGGATCGGCTGGATTAAACCATTCGATGACCGCGCCAACCACCGCGAGCAGGAACACGAAGAACGGCACACCGTCGCGGCGCTCCTCCTTAGCGAGGGTCTCACGGCCGAGCACCCGAGCCGCTCCACCCACCGCGTGGGCGAGCCCGAGCCAGGCGGAAGAGAGGAGCCCGGGCTTGTCTATAGGCACGGTCTTCATCACAGGCAGCTTGCGCGTGGTGCCCTTGCCCGTCTGACGATTACTGGCACGCTGGGTCGAGCGCGCGCGAGGGGTCGACCTAGTGCTCGTAGCCATGAACCAACGCTAACCGCGGGAGCGGCGAAAGCCCGGCCTCGACACGCTCGCTGGCGCTCGCCGCTCAACCGAGAGGCCGGTCAATAGCGGATGGCGTCGATCACCTTGAATCGCACGGCGGCAATCGCGGGAAGGAGCCCAGCGAGGGCCCCGACGAGAGTGGCCGCAGCAAGCCCGAACAGAGCGGCCCCGATCGGGAATGACGGAAGATCGGTGACCCCCCGGGAAAGCTTCTCCTGCACCCACGGATTCTCCACGACAGCGACCGCGACACCGACGCCGACCACTCCGGCTGCCGCAGTCGCCACCACGCTTTCCATCATCACGGCGAAGAACACCCGGCCGGCCGTCGCACCGAAACTCCGGCGGATGCCGATCTCACGAATTCGCTGCCGCACGGTAACGAGAGAGATGTTCACGAGGCCGAGCGCCCCGAGGAATAGCACGAGGGCGGCCACTGCCCCGACGGCAATCCTTACCGGGCCAATCGGATCGGCGCCGAAGGCGGCATAGTCCTGCCGGTTGACCTGGACATCCACCCCGGAGGGTACCGATGCGGCGAGCTCCGCCGAGAGTCGAGCGGTTACCCGCTTGGCCAGCGGGGGCGGAACCCAGGCTTCGAACTGGGATTGCCCCGCATAGCTCGCGGGCTCCGCGGCAACGCGGAAGGCATCCATCAGCATCATCATGTTCGGCATGTCGCCGTCTCGCACCGCTCGTACCCCCACAATCACCGCCGTGATCGGATGCGAACCGAGAATGCGCACGGTGGGATGGGTGCGAAGGTCAGGGGAGCCCATCAGCGCCCAGAACGGGCGATTCACCACCAGGGCTGGGGCCAGTCGATTGATATCTTTCTCGGCAAACCAGCTGCCCTCTTTGATCTTCACACGATGCATGACTCCGTAGTCGACGTCGATGGCCGTCGTATTGA
Source organism: Frigoribacterium sp. (assembly GCA_025363205.1). GTDB lineage: Bacteria > Actinomycetota > Actinomycetes > Actinomycetales > Microbacteriaceae > Lacisediminihabitans. The sequence goes on along the minus strand of JANYEI010000021.1, from coordinate 1,721 downwards.
CAAGGGCCGCTCCCGCGACGAACTGCACCGACAGCTGGCCGCTCAGAATGCTCGTGTGATATCGAATCTTGTAGCGATCAACCGCCGAATTCAGCGTCGTCCTCAACAGGGCTGCATCGAAGGACGCACCGTTCTGCGTGTAGGCCGACACGCCGATTGTTGCCGGACGCCCCCCGTTGCTTTCGTTCGACTCCTGCACCGACTGCTCAACGATGGCGCCGAGGCCGACGACCGAGGTGATCGCGGCGACGGCAACCGCGACCCCGATAAGACTGAGCAGAACCCGCGTGCGGTGGATCCGCACCTCCGCCCAGGCTTCGGAGAATGATCCGACCAGCGCTGCGAGCGGGGACTGCCGCTTCGTCGAACTCACAACCCGACCTCCGGGGCGGCGGACAGCACCCGGGAGACATCGATCGGGGCCAGCACGCCGCGATCGAGCCGATAGTGCCGCCGGGCGAGGGCCGCGACATTCACGTCGTGGGTGATCGTGATGAGGGCGGCACCGGAGACCTCCGCGACATCGTCGAGAATCGCCATAATGCTCGCCCCGGTCTCGATATCGAGAGCGCCGGTCGGCTCGTCGGCGAGAATCAGCCGCGGACGCCGGATCAGCGCTCGGGCGATCGCCACCCGCTGCTGCTCACCGCCGGACAGCTTCTCCGGCATCGAGTTCAGGCGGCCACCGAGACCGACCCGCTCGAGCATCTCCGTCGCGAACTGGCGTCGACGCCAGAACTGCCGGCCGCTCGCATACAGCATCGGCGTCATCACGTTTTCGAGTGCCGTGCGGCCGCCGAGCAGGTTGAACTGCTGGAAGATGAAGCCGATATCTGCTCCGCGAGCGCGAGCGCGGTCGCGGGCGTTTCCCGACAGCTCGCTCGTGAGACGGTCGTCAAACCAGATGCTGCCCGAAGTCGGAGCATCCAGAAGGCCGAGCAGGTTGAGTAGGGTCGATTTTCCGGAGCCGCTACGTCCGACGATGGACACGTGGTCGCCGATCTCCACATCAAGGGTCACCCCTTTGAGAATCTCGAGCGTCTCATCATCGGGGAGCCGCACCGAACGCGTCACTTCGTCGAGCCGAAGCAGGCTCACCCGCCCGCTCCCCGGCACTTCGGCGAACCGGCGAACCGAGGGTCGGCGCAGTCTGGTGTGGCCGCGGCGCCGGGAACAAACTGCAGGATCTGGGTGCCCTTGGCGACCCCCCCGGTGATCTCAACTTTGGTGCCATCGGTCAATCCGAGGGTGACCGGATGCTTCTCGCTCGAGCCATCCGCTTTCTGGGTGTAGACCACGCCGGTCTGCGCGCTGCCCTCGACAGCGGTGATCGGCACCACCAATACATCCTTCGCCACTCCCCCCGAGATGGTCAGCTTCGCGGCGAGACCGCTGAAGACCGTGACTGCGACGGGAACCGCGCACCGGATGGTGGTGCCGCCCGATGGCGATGCACCCGCCCCGGCAGCTGCGGTCGAGGTAGTGTCCGCCGCTGCCCCGGCGAGTGCCGACGAGAGCGTGAGCCCGGTGCAGGTGAAGGGAGCGGGACCACCCGTGATCGCAACCTGAGCTTCGGTCGGTCGATTGAGAAGGCGGTACTGCTGCTCGGGAGACAGTGACCCGCTCACACTGAATGTGGGTGGCGCCACCTGGCCGATCACCTCTCCGACGGTGACAACCTGGCCGACGATCACCGGAAACGAGGAGAGGATACCGACCGC
>JANYEI010000245.1 GCA_025363205.1 Frigoribacterium sp. | reverse complement strand
CTCCCTGTACCGAATAGTTGCACGACGGAGGGGTGGTGTGTGTCACGTCTGGCGTGATGAACCAGAGCCGGCGTTGCGCGGTGGGGGATGACGATTTAAAAGTCACGTTGTTACTGTTGCTCAAGTCGAACCTAGGGGCGTAGATTACGAGGTTGTTGGAAAGGGTGACAGTGTTCGACGCGGTGACGCTCGAGCAACCTAGGGCGTTGATGATGACGGAGGAGGGGGCTAACGCCGCGACCTGGCTCATCATCAACGGTGAAAGCGCGCAATCGGCCCCGATTGGAATTACTGTAAACGCGACACGCGACGAATCGATCCAAAGAGTGGGCCAAGTAGCGGGGAGCGTATCGCCAAACGCGACCCAGTTCGGCACAGTCGGGATCGGGCCGTTCTGGGTCCACGACAATCCCACACCGGGCGGCCTAACCGCGTTCGCTGACGTGAGATTTCCCGTAATGGTCCCCAGGGTGGCGATTCCCCCTACCCAGGCATTGCCCTGAACTGTGCATGAATTGATGGAGAGAGTGCCCGATTGGACAACAACGTCACCCTGGATCACCGTGTTGTTCGAGCAACTCACATCGCCGCTCTTCACCTGGATAGCTGGCGGTCCTCCGGCCGACACGATCAGATTCCCATTGTTGGCGAAGTCAACGCCCCCATAGAAATACATCGCCGGTCCGCTGGGCTTCACACCCGGCAGAACAGCCGGAGTGTACGGATAGATCGCCTCAACAAAGCCAGAATTCCCCGTCGAATCACCAGCTACCCCGACGCTCTTGGCCGTTCCTGTGGAGAGGATCTTGACGCGGTTGACCGTCTGGTCCGCATATACAGGACAGCCGCTGACCCACGTGCCCCCCGTTGCCGACGTCGAATACGACACTTTCGCCGAGTAGGCGGGTGTGGTGGTCTGGCTGTAGCTCGCAGCGCAATTACCATTGCGGAGATCTACGACTGCCACATTCACTCCGCTCTCCGCGGCCGCCTTTGACTGAATGCCTGCGCGCGTTGAACTCGAGAACGCGAGGGCACGTACCGACATGTTGGCGACCGTCACACCGATGATCAGCATCACTGCCGCGGTGCCGATCACGGCAATGATCGCGCTACCGCTGTCGCGCGAAGACATCGTGCGGAATCGGTTTATGGAAAACATGGTGTGCCCACCGTCACTAGATTGAGAGTACTTGCAGGAGAGGTCAGCGCAAGCGGGGAAGCAGTTGCCGCGTCGATGTTGAGGCTGACCGTTACGAGGCCAGCTGTGGCGGTGAAAACTTGGCTGCCGGTCATGCTGATACCGGTACCGAGGAGCGTCCACGATCCCAGCGTCGTCGAATCGGGCGCGGGAATGGGCGCTGTAGCGGCGGTTCTCCGCATGTACAGGCTTCCTCCGGCCGTGGGCGTGTAGTACCAAGCTTGACAGGAAAGTACGACAGGATTAAGGCCGTTGGTGGTGGTCACCGACAGGAGCTGCGTGCCGCTGGTCGATGTGAGACCGACCTGCGTCGCGTTTCGCACACCGGATTGAACCGAGCGCATGATGAGCTGGCCGGTGTTGGCGGCCGCTGTGGAGCGGTCAACCTGGCTACCGGTGCGGATCGAGTTGATGAGCATTCCGCCGGCGACCGACAGCACAAGGAGGGCGAGCAACACGTAGAGAAGTAGCTCCACGAGGCTGAGTCCTGACTCCGACCGTTGTGCATCGGCAGCCGTCTCCACCTTCATGCCGTGTCCAGCAAGATGAGCTTGTCGACCTCGGCAAGAACCGCCGTCGATCCAACCGCAGTTACCCAGATATGCACGTTCACAGTGCGTAGATAGGGCGCCGCGCAAATGTCGCTCGCAGGGAGGTTGAGCTGCAGGTAGGGCTGGAGGTTTCCCCCGGCTCGTGTAACCGGTGCGGGAGTGGCCGCGGCCAGCGTCTTGACGGCGCCGCAACTGGAGCCCGAGTCTTTCAGCCGCTGGAGTTGCTGTGCGACCACCTGTGTGGCAAAGGCGATCTTCGAATTCGTGGTGGTAACGGTCATGGACTGAATGAGGAGAGGAAGTGTGGCGATCGCGAGCAGGCCGAGAAGGAACATCGACACGACGATCTCGATGAGGCCGAAGCCGGACTCGCGTGAGAACTCTTGCTGCGAGCGCACATCAGTCTTATTCACGATCCGCCTCCTTCGATTTCGGGTATCCGGGTGTTCTGCCGCTTGTAGGGACGACGCCGAAACGTCGCCCCTACAAGACTCCGTGCTCTGCAGCAGTACTAGCAGACCGCGCCGACCGCAACCGAGGTCGAGTCAGTAATTCGGTAGACAGCGGCAGACCCGCTCGTAGCCGAGATGCAAAAGCCCGTGGTGCCCGTGACCGTGTACGACACATTTGTGGAACCACTGGTGTTGGCGATACCCGCTGCCGCCGCGGTTGCTGGCAGAGTGCCGTTGGCCGAGGTCTGCGCGGCAACTACGTTCACCTTGAAGTTGGTCAGGTCCGACTTCGTCGCGCTGTCCTTGGCGTTGTTTTGGATACCCAGGTACACCGGAATGGCGATCGCAGCAAGGATGCCGATGATGATGACGACGACGAGAAGCTCAATGAGGGTGAAGCCCTTATCGCTCTTACGTGCTGCCAGGCGCGCATTGAGCGCACGGTTGATTTGAGAATTCATGTGATGGTCCATTTCGATTGATAACGATTGATGTCAGGAGATCCGGCTCTTCGCCAGAACTCCTTCGATAGTGATGTTATTGATTCAGTGAGGGAATGACCCACCCCCGAGAAGGGGCAATTTCGCCCGATTACACCCCCAGTTAGAGGGATCCTCGATGACGTGAAATGGTCTGTCGTCCAACCCTCGAACTACTTGATGAGGGTGGCGATGTTGAAGATCGGCAGGTAGAGAGCGATGATCATGCCCCCGACGACCACGCCGAGGAATGCGACCATGATCGGCTCGATCATCGCGGTCAGCTGCTCGGTCGCCGCCTCGACTTCCTGGTCATAGAAGTCCGCGATTTTGTCGAGCATCATCTCGAGCGAGCCGGCGTCTTCTCCCACCGCGATCATCTGTGTCACCATTGCCGGGAACACCGGTTGCTCGGCGAGCGGCGCGGCGATGGAACGGCCCTGGCGCACCGACTCAGCAACGCGCCTCAGCGAGTTCTCAATCACCCAGTTGCCGGAGGTCTCCCCCACGATATTCAGCGCCTGCAGGATTGGCACGCCCGCGCCGATCATGTTGGAGAAGTTGCGGCTGAAGCGAGCAATCGCGATCTTCTTGAGAAGCGCACCGAACACGGGAAGTTTGAGCTTGATCGGGTCCAGCCTCTTGCGCACGCGCTCCGTGTTCTTGTTTCTCGGCCACCAGAGCGAAAACGCGATGATCACCACGGCAAGAATGGGCACCACGAACACCATCGACTGCGAGAGGTAGACCAGCATCATCGTCGGCAACGGCAACTGACCGCCCAGGCTCTCGAACATCTTCTGGAACACCGGCACGATGAATACGAGCATGGCGACAACGGCGAGAAGGGCCATGACGAGCACGATCACCGGATACGTCATCGCCGACTTGATGGTGCCGCGCAGCTTGACCTCCTTCTCGAAGTTGCTCGCGATCGAGGCGAGCGAGCCCTCGAGGAATCCGCCGGTCTCGCCCGCGCGGATCATATTGATCATCAGCGGCGGAAACGAGTCGGCGTGCCTGGCGAACGCATCGGATGTGGATGTGCCGGTCTGCACGTCATCTCTCACCTTCTCCAGAATCTTCGTGAGAGGTTTGCTCTCCGTCTGCTCCGCGAGGATGGTGAGGGTGCGCAGTAGCGACAGCCCGGATCCGATCATCGTTGCCATCTGGCGAGACATGATCGCGAGATCCTTGAGCGTCACGCGCTTGGTGAAGCCGGGGATCACGATCTCGCGTTGAAGCCCGGTGCGCCCTGCCGCCTCGGTGATCGAGACCGGGGAGACCCCCATGCCGCGCAACCTGGACGCAACCGCGGCTTCGCTGGGTGCGTCGACTCGTCCCTTGACGAGTTTTCCGGCCGCATTCCTGCCCGTGTAGGCGAACTCCGGCGAGGTCGTCATTTTTGAACCCCGAGCGAGTATGAATCACCGAAGTTGATTCCGCTCGCAGCCATCGCGCGTGCGGATTCCTCCGTCGGAGAGTCGGTGCGTTGGATCAGCCGCTTGATGCCGTCGACGTCGTGAGCCTTCTCCAGCGCCGCCTGGTGTGTGATGATGCCCGAGTTCACGAGATCGGCGAGATGCTGATCCATAGTGTGCATGCCGAGCTCGCGACCGGCCTGC
>JANYEI010000194.1 GCA_025363205.1 Frigoribacterium sp. | reverse complement strand
CACGAAATTGTTGGCGGAGGCCAGCGGGATCCTCAAATGGATCGTCGACGGTGCACGCGCGTACATCGACTCAGGGTTCAAGCTCGGGACAGCACCTGCAGTCGAGCGGGCAACAGCGACGTACCGGCAGCAGTCCGACCTGCTCGGAAGCTTCCTCGACGAGTGCTGCGTCGTAGCACCCACCCTCAAGGGCAAGCGATCCTCGATCTATGCCCACTTTCAGGGCTTCGCGATCGAGCAGGGCCGTCGCCCCTGGACGCAGCGAGCGATGCTGGAAGCTCTCCAAGAACGCGGGATCGTGCCCCAGGGCGCCGCTGTCAAGTCGAACGGCGACTACTACTGGCTCGGGCTCGCCATCGACGTCGGCGGAGACAAGGCGATCGCGGAAGCGCGCCTCGCAAACCGACCCCCGGCCAAGTCCAGCGTCAAGTCGAGTTCTGGCCAAGCTCGACCGATCGCGCCCGCACCCGCCCCGCTGACCGAAGCCGAAGTGCTGGACGCCCTCGACTTCGGATAGGTCCCCCTGCCCCTGGCTGTGATGGGCCAGGTCCTGCACCGCAGGAAATGAAGCCCCCGGACTTGGTCCTCCGGGGGTTTCTTTGCGCTGCGGCTGTGGACGTGCACGTTTCGCCGCATCTTCCGTGAGTGCGGGCAGGAGCTCCTGCCCCACCGTCATCACGGAACGGACCGCAGCATGAACTCGCAATTCGAAACCCCAAACCAACTCCTTGTCGCTCTCAACGAGATCGCCAATCCCTTCGTCGGATGGAACAGCACGCTCGGCCGGAACCTGATCGACTACCTCGGCATCCGCTTCGCCGACGTCGCACGCAGGCAGTCAATGCCTCGCGAGGACGCTGTAACCGCGGCATTCGAAGTCCTCGTCTCGCCAGGGTTCAAGTCAGCAGAGGACGCCTGGGGCTACACCCGGCACCTCGTGGCCAAGCGCCTCGCTAAAGAGAGCGAAGCGCAACGGAAGCTGAACAGCGTAGAGAACATCCGTCACGTCGGCATCGCCGGGAACGTGTACTTCGTGGGCAGCAGCAGCGACGGGCTCGACGACCTCATCCAGGACATGCCAGCCGAGGCACCATCAACCTCCTTCCGCCTCCCCCAGCTGGTGTTCGCCGTTCAGTTCCTCACGAAGGCAGGATTTTCTGCCGACGATGCTGAGCTGGCCGTGGAGACTCTCATCGACCAGGCCGCTGCGAGCAGTTCGCTGCACGGCGCATCCGACACGCTCGCGCGGCTCGGCGACCGACTGGCCTCCACCGTAGGGATGAGCGCAGCGCAGTGGGCTGCATTCGTAGCCATGATGTTCGGCTCCTCCAAGCCAATCCGTGCGGCCAGCGGAGCACAGGGCCTCCTCGGCTCAATCTTGGTCGGGGATGGCCAGACCGTGATCCACACGAAGTTCTCAAACGCCGCGGCTGCGCGCTTCCTCGCAGCGAGCTCCTCAGGCCTCGCGGCATGACGAAGCCCGCTGTCGGGCGGACCTGCCCCCTACAGGTGAAGAAGTAATCAGCCAATAGGTAAAGGAACGACCAAATGACACAGCCCGACGACTACAGAAGCGTCGTAGATACGTTGCTACTCGACCGAGAACGAGGAATTCGACTCTCCAACGCTCAGACGCGCGCTGCCGACGCTCTCGCCGCGTCCGATACGAGCCATGAGGCCGGCAGTGGCTCAGCGAGAAATGACGCACTTGCGAGGGGCGTCACGATGGATCATCCGGAAGAGGTTCTCGCCCGGGACGAACCCCTGCATCTGCTGGTCAACGCGAGTCTCGCCTCATCGGCGACAACCGGGGCATGTCCGCGAATCACCGGCACTGGCCCGTGGGGGCGCGCCTGGATGGCACCCGTAGAGCCGCGCGGTATTTCTTTGACGCCGAGGCATTCTGCCCCACACCTTGGGCCAGTCACCGAGATCAGTGTCAACATACTGGCCTCTGATGTGACCATCGAGTTGTGCTACAACGACAATCGCGTCTCGTCAGGAAAGCGAACGGTGAACGTCGAGATCATCGATTCATGCGGCGGGCGTATCTATTGGGACCGCACCGTCTCCGGGCTTTGGGCCGGCACATGGAAGGACCGGCCTGACCTTGGAGTGAGGCTGTTCGACGCGTTGGAGACAGCCGGATTGAAGCCAGCCGGAATTCACATCGGAGACGACGAGGCCTACTCAAGGCGGATCGCGAGCATCGATTCGGCGGCCGAGTCCCTTCGTCGCTCCGGCTGCCGCGTGCTGGTGAAGCGATGAACAAGGTGAGCGTCGAAGAACTCGAACGCGCTGCGTTGCAGACCGATCTCTTTCTCGTCTACGAGTACAAGAGCGCGGTGTTGACCCCCGACCCAACGATGATCGCAACCTTCCGCGCGAACCTGCCTGCTCATGCCGTGGAGCTCACCGACGCGCGGATTGAGCAAATCATCGTGGAACTAGTTCACGTTGATGGGGTCACGGGGCCGAACGAGATCCACGAGATGGCACTTATTGACGACGACGTGGTCGCCTTTTGGCGGCTTACAAAAGTGGCTGGGCGCTGGAAGACGGCCGCTTGGCGACGCGCAACGGTGCCATACGTTCCCGTCCTTCGAGCCCCCGTCACTTTCGCAACAGGGAGTTAGACCCCCTGAATGGGGGGGTTGGTTCGTCCAGCCCGCACCCATAGCTATCAGAACCGACAACGAACAGGAAATCTCCCCCATGCTCACTACTACCGTCACGATCCGCCAAGACAGCGCCGCGAGCCTGCTCGTAAGCGCTACGCCGCATAGCGACACTCTCCCAATTGTGATCCGCCGCGCGTGTCGATCTGCGAGCCAGGACAACAGTCTGGTGTCCGAGGCGACGTTGTCCACCAAGGAGCCGGGCATGAGCATCAATCTGGAGCAAACACTCGATGTTGATGGCCTTGTCCATTTCCTAGTGACCGAGATCCCCTGGATATGGCAACAGTTGAGTGGGACTGAAGCACAGGTCGAGGTCACACCGTGATTGCTGCCATCACTCAGCTCAAGGATTCCGAGGACTTGCTCATCCGGCTGCACAAGACCACCCCCGACGAACGCAATGCGATCGTGGCCTTCGCCCTCAGGCTCAGTGAGGGCCAACCGACTCTTCGTCGGCACTCGATGCTCGCGCCCGAAGCAGTCCCCAACTGGGCGCTCGAAACTAGCCTTCGCGACATCGTCCAGATTCGTCCCGAGATGGTGGAGCAGCCCAAGTGACCAACGTCGCCCGCCACGAGAGCCGGCCAACGCATCGGGAAGCGCTGGTTGCCTCTACCGGGATGGTGGGCAAGGCTCTCCACCGTCTGATGGATGGCCTCGCAGCGTCGAAGCTTCGTGCCATCTCCCTCCAGTCGCTGGCACTGACCGGACTCTTCTTGTGGGGCGCTTCAATCGACTTCGGAGGAGACTCGCGAGTCGCACTCACATGGATGGCGATCGTTTCCTTTCTGACCCTCTGGTTGCTGACCCGTAACCTGCGGCGCACTTTCGAGGCGCTGGGAAACGCCGCGATGGACATTTGGCCCCTGGCCATCTTGGCCGCAGCAGTACCGCTTACTCTTTGGCGGACCTGGTTCGAAGATCGGGTGCCGATCTTGCACCAACACGAGAGCATGGCGAACTGGGCAATATGCGGCCTCTGGCCAGCCTTCGGAGTGCTGGTTGCAGCGCATCACGCAGTCAGCTCCCGGACGGCGAAAGGACTCCGAGCACGATCCCACGGCACCGTCGTAGCGGTCCGGAGAAACAGGAAGCTTGGCACCGCTCTCCTCATTCTGGGCGACGATGTCAGCCCATTTTCTGCGCCTCGTGTAGCTGAGTTCGCAGTGAAGCTCGGGTATGAACTGGTCTGCTGGGAGCCGTACGCCTACCGGGCCAAGGTTGAAAGACTCGACCCGCTGCGAAGCAAGCTCCGCCACGCAGTTGCGCTGATGTTGGATGTCCAGCCGTGGGATCTCAACCTGGAAGTCTGGACCGAGGATGGCGGACTCATCTCAGCGATCACGGTACACCGCGCCCCGGCAATCCTTGATCGCGCACGGCGGCGGGCGATGTGGATGGAACTGGTGCACTCTGTTGTCCCCCCGATCGCCAACACCACCTGGCGATTCGATGATCGAACCGCCGAAGGCACGGTTCGGCTTGTACGCGAAGCCGACATTCTTCGAGCCTCGATCGACCTTGCCGACTTCTCCGCACAATTTCGTCGGGAAGGGTTACTGCCCGATGAAGCGTGGAAGTCATTTCCCGTTGCGCTCGCTGAGGACGGAACCGCAGCGAATTACCAGACCTTTCAGACGGTCATCGTTGGGCAAACTGGCAGCGGCAAGGGATCCGCGGTCTGGAGCATCATCTCCGGCCTCGTTCCGAGCGCGCGGGCTGGTCTCATC
>JANYEI010000072.1 GCA_025363205.1 Frigoribacterium sp. | reverse complement strand
TTCAGGATGAGACGATACGGTGGAACTTGTCGGAATCCGCCCCGCCGACGAAGGAGTTCCCATGGCCCAGACGACCGCGATCCTCTACACGATCCTGATCATCATCACCGTGTTCGGTGGTGTGGGCGTGATCACGGCGCTTGTCGCCATGTCGAAGTCTTCCTATCATGAATAGAAGATGCACTAGCGCTCTCCTCGAGTAGGGCCAGCGTGTGCCCACATCTTCGCAAAACAGTGTTCCCTTGGATCAACGCCTCACAGCAGCCGATTACGCTGGAATGGTTATGCAGTGCGCCAACGATCCCGTGCCCGCAAGGAGGCCATGAAACCGCTCACAGAAGCCGACATCCGTCGAAGTGTCGTCAACGCATCGAAAGGTGAGATCCAGCGGATGCCACTGCCCGGCCTGCACGAAGTGCTCTGGCATGAGCGGGAATACCTCGGCTGGCGTGACCACGGTGCGCCACTGCGCGGCTATCTTGTGCACTGGGTGGATGACCGCCCGGTCGGCATCGTTCTTCGGGCTTCCGGCGCAAGCATGAGGCCGGGCATCTCGGCGATGTGCTCCCTCTGCCGCACTCCGCAGCCTTCCGATCAGGTTGCGCTCTTTTCGGCGGCGCGGGCCGGGCAGTCCGGTCGTGACGGCAATACCGTCGGAACCTACATCTGCGCCGACCTCGCCTGTTCGCTCATAATCAGGATCATGCCTCCCGCTTCACCGATGCAGCCGAACCCTGCCGAGGTCGTGGCCAAGCGGGCCGATGGGCTTCTCACCCGGGTACAGAATTTCACCGCTGACATCATGAAGACGGCCTGATCCGGCGGTTACGGATCGCCCGATGAAAACGACGAAGGCCCGGAAGTCGCTCTCGATGTCGAGCGATGTCCCGGGCCTCCGGTCGAACTCAGCCGTTGGGCTTGTTCGCTGCTTTGGTCTTCTTGTCGGCGCGCTTCTCCTTGAGGGACTTGGACGCCGCGGTCTTCGAGGTTGACTTTTTCGGTGACTTGTCGGCCATTATGAGCTCCCTCGGATCGGGAGCCCGGATGGCTCCCTGTGTGCCTTGAGAATACGCCGTCTGGACTGGCGTCGCACCTGCGCCGCGACGGTCGGTGGCATTGCGCTCGGGCGCAGGGTGCACGACCATGGAGGGCACTGCCGCAGAATCACCCCAACCGGCCAACGAACAGAGGAGGCCCCTCGTGCCTATTCCTACCGATATCGCGCTCGGTGCCCCTGTCTGGCTCGACCTGCAGAGTTCCGACATCGCCCGCTCGATCGAGTTCTACACGGGTGTCTTCGGTTGGACGCACGAGCAGGCGGGCCCCGAGTACAACGGCTACGTCAACTTCTCGAAGAACGGCTATCGAGTTGCCGGGATGGCCCAGAACCAGCCTGGAATGCCCGACCTGTGGACTGTCTATCTGAAGACAGCGGATGCCGAAGCAACGGCCATCGCTATCACCGCGAACGGCGGGCACGTCTTTTTCACCCACGAGGTGCCCGGCCTTGGAACAATGATCGGGCTTGCGGATCCCTCTGGTGCCGCGCTCGGAGCCTGGCAGCCCTCCGGCCATCCGGGATTCGGCCTGGTCAATGAGGCTGGCGTTCCGGTGTGGCAGGAGCTGCATGCCACAGACTACGAAGGCGCGCTCACGTTCTACCGCGACGCATTCGGCTGGACCACCACGGTGATGAGCGACTCTGAAGATTTTCGTATGTCGACATTCAGTGTCGGTGGTGATCCACTCGCCGGCATCTTTGACGCCTCCGGATACTTGGGCGTCGGACAGACCGCGCGATGGATGCCCTACTTCGGTGTCGAGGATGCGGATGCCGCGGCATCCGTCGTCATCAGTCTCGGCGGCACCCAGCTCGACCCGGTCACCGACTCGCCGTTCGGGCGAGTGAGCCGCCTGGCCGACTCGACCGGGGCCCTGCTCACGATCATTCAGGTGATGTAGCCGAAGTCGGATTTCGTGTCAGGCTCGGCGTGATCTCCGGCGCAGCACGAGCTGCGCGATCCCCCGCCAGCCGAGCAAAAAGATCGCGAGCACCACGGTCGTGACGATCACGAAGCCGAGTTGAACACCCTGTCCACTCGCACCGCGAAGGAGCATCCCGACGATCACCGTCGCGGCCCAGACCGTGAGCCCGGTCCAGCGCAGCGAGAACGGTGTGCGCCACGCCCGTGCGCCGATCCACCCGATCGCGAGCCCTGCGAGGAAGGGCCAGAGGGTCACCAAAGCGCCAAGCGGGCCCTCGTTGTGGCTCGCCCTGCCGATCAGCACGAAGGCCGCGACGAGCACCACATCGATCGTCGCCGCGAGAAGAGCGGATGGCACAGGGTTTTGTTTCACCAGTCGACCCTACGACACCCCGAGTGGACGATTTCGGCTCCATCATTCGGGGTGAGGAGCCCATCGCGCCCACTCGCCGACCGGTGGGGGCTACCTTTCCACGGGTTGCGAAGGAGACGCCGAGGGGGCGCTTGGCAGTTCCTCGCCCGTGACCGCATCCATCACCGACTGCCCGGGAGGAAGGTTTGAGAGGTCGAGCGCGATGAGTTCGGGCATCCGTCCGGAGTCCGGCAGTCCGAAGGTGGGAACGCGTCCCTCGCCCGGAGAAAGCACGAGGTCGTCGGAGCGACGCGGAAGCGTCTTGCCCTGGAAAAATTCTGGCTGGCGTAGGAACCAGAGGAACATGAGCACCGCGCCGATCAACAGCCCGACCACGCCGACCACTGCCGTCGCTCCGATGCCGAAGATCGTCACGTTGTGACCCTTGTTGTCCTGGATCCAGTCTGGAAGAGCGAACTGCTGCAGCCCGTAGATGAAGACAAGAAGCAGCATCGCTCCGCCCACGAACGGGAAGAGTCCTCGCATGATGAAGTGGCGCACCGACGAGCTGAGCGTCTTGCGATAGAACCAGACGCAGGCGAATCCGGTGAGTCCGTAGTAGAACGCGATCATCAGTCCGATGGATCCGATGAGTGCCTGAAGCAGCGTGTCGGCACCGATCAGGGTGAACAGCAGGTAGAACGCCGCCGAGACGATCCCCATGCCGATCGTCGACCAGGTGGGCGTGAGGTACTTCGGGTGGATGCGCGCGAACTTGGCCGGGATTGCCTTGTAGACAGCCATGGAGAGAGCGGTGCGCGCCGTCGGCAGGATCGTCGTCTGCGTCGATGCGGATGCCGAGGTGAGGATGGACGCGGCGAGCAGCAGGAGCAGAATGTGTCCGATGACACTGTTTCCGAACAGCTGCGGTCCGATGGCGGAAAAGACGTCGCTCGCGTTGTTGGGATTTCCGAGACCGACTCCCTTCGTGCCGACACCGGCGAAGGCGACGACAGCGACCGCGACGAGCGCATAGGTCACCAGCAGCAGCAGGGTGCTGATTATCGCGGCGCGACCGGGCGTCTTGGCCGGATCGGCGGTCTCCTCGTTGACCGAGACGGCAGTGTCCCAGCCCCAGTAGATGAAGATGGCGGTAAGCATCGCGGGAGCGATCACCTTTGTGAAGTCGAGAGTGAATGGATTGAACCAGTCGAGGGTTGGCACCAGCGAATAGCTCTCCGCAGTGCCGGAATAGACGCGAATGAGCGCGAAAACAGCGAAGGCGATGAGGATGACGACCTCAATGCTGAGCAGGAAGTACTGGAGTCGCGCGGAAATCTCGATTCCGCGGTAGCAGATCCAGGTCATCAGGGCGATCCAGAGGAGGCCGGCCACGGTCGACCAGAGAGTGCTGTTCGACAGGTCAGACATGCCGGGCACGCCGAATTGGCCAAGGAGCGTGAACGAGTACGATCCGGCGATCTGGGCAAGGTTGGCCATGACGATCACGTCGGCGACGATTATTCCCCAGCCCCCCATCCAGCCGGTGACCGGCCCAAACGCGCGGGTCGCCCAGGTGAAAGTCGTGCCGCAGTCGGGTTCTGCACGGTTGAGTTCCTGGTACGCGACGGCGATGCGATACATCGGGATGAAGGCGAGCAGGACGATGCCAGGGGCCTTCACCCCCGCGAGAAGTGCACCGCCGCTAGCGACGATCAATCCAAGACTCGCGGCGAGGCTGTAGGCCGGAGCGGTGGATGCCACCCCCATGACGATGCTGGACACGAGACCGAGGGAACCGCCCTTCAGCCCCTTGCTCTCCACATCACTCGTGGTCGGATCGGTTGCGGTCACGCGCACACTCCTTGCCTGAAGGCCGCCGGTGGAACGGCACAACCGGGTAGCGGAGATCGCTCGTCATCGACCCATCTGTGCGGATCACACTAGTACGGAATCGATTCGGACTTTCGATACACTTCTGCGGATTAAGTATTTTTCGGCTCGTTATTACGATGAGATCGACTGTTATTCTCCCCTGAAGCCGATCAAATGGGCTGTTGACGACAAACCGGCCAAGTTGATTGGAGCTCTTCCGGGAGATGGATCGGCGCTGCCGGGGCCCCTCGGTTCTGCGTATGGTGGTCACATGCAACCAGGCAACCAGTTCGGCGAATTCTTGCGCGCCCGGCGCGAACTCCTCACCCCGGAAGACGTGGGGCTTCCAGCCACCGGACGTCGGCGCGTCCAGGGCCTGCGCCGAGAGGAGGCCGCCCTCGTGTCCGGCCTCTCGCCAGAGGACTACTTGCGGCTCGAGCAGGGGGTCGAGCAGAATCCGACCGATGATGTGCTCGACGCGCTCACCCGCGCGCTCAAACTGGACGACGATGCGGCTGCGAACCTGCGCAATCTCGCCCGGCCGACGCCCCTCGCGGATCGCGAATCCACGAGCGCGCGGGCAGCACTCGGCGAAGCACCCGAGGGGCTCGTCGGCCTGATCGACACCTGGCCGAACCAGGCCGCCTGGATCGAGGGACGGCTCACCGATGTCCTCGCCGCCAATCCCCTCGCCCGCGCGCTCTCCCCGCTGCTCACACCTGGTACCAATCTCATGCGTTCCGTGTTTCTCGATCCGGCCGCACGCGAGCTGTACACCCGATGGGACGGGATGCTCATCGCCACGGTCGCGCGCCTGCGCACCCTCATCGGCCCGGATATCGACGACCCGGCCCTCGCCCAGCTAGTGGGGGAACTCTCCGTGCGCAGCGGCGAGTTCCGCGCGCTGTGGGGTGCCGCCGAACTCCCAACAGACGAAGATACGATCACCCGCCTGACGCATCCGCAGGTGGGGGCGCTCGAGCTCGAGACAGAGCGCCTGGCCATCGGCTCCCCCGGCGAAGCCTCTTTTGGACAGTTTCTCGTGATCCTCCATGCACGCGCGGGCTCCGATTCGGAGACCGCTCTTCGTCGGCTTTCCGCAATCGCCTCTGGAAAGTCACCGGCCGAAGCCGAGCGCATCCTTCCCGCCCCCGTTCAGATCGAATCGAAGCGCCGCCTTCCGTGACGAGGGCTCTCTCCGGAAGCCCTCGCGCCATCTCCCGGATCCGCCGACGCGCCATCCAGGTGCTCAGTGCGATCCTTGTGCTTGTGGTGCTCGCGATCGTCACCCTGGTTACCTGGGCCAACATCGTCATGCAGGGTGAACGCGGGCCGGCACTCCTTGCCTGGCGTGACCGCCAGGTCACCATCACTTCGACCGACCACTCGATCGTGCTGAGCCCACGCTCCGGAGCCACGGGTACCGGCCTCGTGTTCATACCGGGCGCGAAGGTCGATCCCTACGCCTACCTCTACAAGCTCTCCGGCATCGTGGAGAAGGGGGTGACCGTCGTGATCACCAAGCCGATCCTCAATCTCGCCCTTCTTGACCAACGACCGCTTGCCACCTTCACCGCCGATGCTCCCGGGGTGACGCGCTGGTTCGTCGGGGGCCACTCGCTGGGCGGCGTGCGCGCCTGCATGCTGGCCGATTCGACCGCGCAACCAGATGTCGCGGGCCTCGTGCTCTTCGGCAGTTATTGCGCCAACGACCTCTCGCACACCGAGCTGATCGTGCTCAGCATCGGCGGAGAACGTGACGGCCTGAGCACGCCGACCAAGATCGAGGCGGCGAAGGACATGCTGCCGTCATCCGCCATCTTCGTCGAGATCCCGGGTAGTAACCACGCCCGCTTCGGCGACTACGGGGAGCAGCCGGGAGACGGGATCGCGACGATCTCGTCTGCGACGGCGCGGGCAGAGATCACCGCGGCGCTCGCACCGATTCTCGTCACCAAGTAGGCCACGGGTATGTCAACGGCCAGACCCCGTTGGAGGTTGCCCAATCGCTGAAGCGCTGACTAGATTGGCCGTGCCGGAGTTTAGCCCTGACCTGATTGGCCACGCCGGATCGCCCGCACCGCCACTTCCTCCGCATCGATCGAGGCAAGGATGGCGCGCACTGCCGGTTCTTCATAGCGACCCTCCCTTCGGGCGGCCAGCACTGCTGCACGCTCGGCATCGATCATCGCAAGTCGCAGGCGTCCGAACACGGCCTGGGCCGGTTCCGCGCCGTCGGCGCCGGGGCTGAGTACCGATTCTCCGAGCCGGGCTGCGTCGTTGCGGAGACGATCGACGACGGCCGCATCATCCGATTCCATCGCCTCCGAATCCAGCTGCGTGATACCAGCGGCGCGCGCCTCCGCCATCAACATCTGCGCCTCGACGAGCTCCTGATCGGCGTTCGGTGGGGGCAGCTTCAACCGCCGGATGATCGCTGGCAGCGCCAATCCCTGCAGTAGGGTGCCGATCACCACTGCGAACGCGAGGAATTGGAGGAATGACTTCTGCGGGGTTCCATCGGGCAGCAGGAACACCGCCGCGAGAGTGACCACACCACGCATCCCAGAGAATCCGATCGCCACGGTGGTGTTCCAGCTCATATTTCGACCCCGAAAGTGTTTCGGCCCGAAGCGGTAAAAAGTGCGAACGGAGATGATCCAGGCAAACCGTGCCGCCAGGAGGAAAAGCAGCATGCCCACCGAGATGAGGATCGTCTCACCGACGCTGAAGCCCGAGTCCGCGACACCGCCAAGGATGCCCTTGAGATTGAGTCCGATGAACAGGAAGACGGAATTCTCGAGGAGGAAGCGAATGGTGCGCCAGTTCACCGAGTCCGCAATGCGAGCCTGCGCCGACTGCACGACGGGCGCGTGGACCCCGACGATGAGCCCCGCGATCACGACGGCGAGCACCCCTGAGCCGTGGAGCAACTGAGTGGGAATAAAGGCGACGAACGGTGTCACCAACGACAGGCTGGTATCGAGCACCGGCGCCTTCAATTGCTTACGGATCGCGGAAAGGCCGTATCCCGCTGCGAGACCGAAGCCCACGCCGACCACCACCGCAAGCACGAAATCCCCGGCTACTGCCCACGGGTTGAAGGTACCGACGATAGCCGTAATCGCGGCCGACAGTGCCACGAGTGCGGCGGCATCGTTAAAAAGACTCTCCCCCTCGAGAATCGTGACGAGCCGACGGGGCAGATTGAGGCGCCCGGAGATCGAGGTCACCGCCACAGCATCCGTCGGAGCGACGACCGCGGCGAAGGCGAATCCGGTGGCGAGGGTGATCGCCGGCACGATCAGCCAGGTGAAGAAACCCACGACGACGACGGTGAACAGCACGAGCCCGACCGAGAGGGCGAGGATGCTGTCGCGTCGGGCGCGCACATCCACCAGCGAGGTGCGGATGGCCGCGGCAAACAGCAGCGGCGGCAACAGCCCGTAGAGCACGAGTTCCGGGCGCACTTCGATCCGTGGCAGCGCCGGGATGAAGGAAGCGAGTGCCCCGACTGCTACCAGCGCGATGGGTGCGGACCAACCGACGCGACGCGCGAAACCCGTCACCGTCACTGCCACGAGCACGAAGGACACGATCCAGATGATGGTCATGACGGAGTCATTCATGCCAGCATCCCTTCGGTCTGTGCTGCAGAGCGTTCGAGGCTGGAGCACGACACACTCGGGATCGACCCAGATTCGAAGAGCAGGCTTCTACTATGCGCCCTCCCGTTCGCCCCGTCGTTCCCGGCCCTAGCCAGGAATCAGTCTGGGACTACCCCCGCCCGCCCCGCGTCGAAGCGACGACCGATCGCATTCGCATTCGATTCGGAGGCGAGACGATTGTGGACACCACGGATGCGGTGCGGGTGCTCGAGACGAGCCATCCGCCGGTCTACTATCTGCCCCGTTCCGCCTTCCCTGCGGGTTCGCTTGAAAAGGCCCCCGGATCCAGTTTCTGCGAGTTCAAGGGCGCCGCCAAGTACCTGACGGTGCTTGCCGACTCCGGCAGAGCCGAATCTGCGGGTTGGTACTACCCGAACCCGAGCCCCGGATACGAGTTGTTGGCTGACCGCGTGGCCGTATACCCGTCGGCAATGGACTCCTGCGAGGTCGCCGGCGAGACCGTGACACCGCAGGACGGCGACTTCTACGGTGGTTGGATTACCTCGAAAGTTGTTGGACCGTTCAAGGGCGAGCCGGGCACGAGCGGGTGGTAGCGCCCACCAGCCGGTCGATCGGGTGAAGCGGGTAGCAGACTAGACCGAAACTGTCGCAAGCACTTCGTCAAGCACCGCAGAAGCCTCTTCGTCAGTCGAGTTCTGAGCGAGGGCAAGCTCGGAAATCAGAATCTGTCGAGCCTTGAGCAGCATCCGCTTCTCGCCGGCCGACACACCGTGGTCCTGGTCGCGGCGCCACAGGTCGCGCACAACCTCGCTGACGCGATAAACGCTGCCGCTACCCATTTTTTCGGTGTTTGCCTTGAATCGGCGGGACCAGTTGCCGGGTTCCTCGACCATGTCGCTGCGCAGAACGTCGAAGACTGCTTCGACTCCGGCACTGTCGATCACGTCGCGCACTCCGATGAGCTCGACGTTTTCGATCGGCAATTCGATCGTCAGGTCGGTCGCGTGCACGTTGAGGGTGATGTATTCCTTCGGCTCGCCCTTGATCGTTCGCGTCTTGACCGCGGTGATTGTTGCGGCGCCGTGATGGGGGTAGACGACAGTCTCTCCGACTTGGAAAATCATGCGGTAATGCCTTCAATCATTGATTCTGTATCGCAGGGGCATGTCGCTCGCGACACAAGAGCGAGGAAAGCGAGCAGCTGCCTGGAGGGACATCGAGCGGTTCCACGTCCGAGACCGTTTACAGGATAACGTATTGGCGCTCGATTAAATTTCCCTCTGACCGGTCGGAGGCCAAAGGAGCCGGGCGTAGCCTTCGACTATGACCCACACTCCTGGTGATGTCGCCGTGCCTGACCTCTCCGGAATGCTCGCGGTCGTCACCGGTGCAAACAGTGGTCTCGGCTTCGCACTCACCTCTCGTCTCGCCGCGGCCGGAGCCGAGGTGGTGCTCGCGGTTCGCAACTGGGGCAAGGGTGAAGAGGCGGTCGCCCGGATCCGGGCGGAGATTCCGACGGCACGACTCCGGATGCTTCCCCTCGATCTCTCCTCGCTCGACAACATCGCACGCTTCGCGGCTGTGCTTACCGCCGAGAGCCGGCCCCTCGACCTGCTGATCAACAACGCCGGGGTGATGATGCCGCCGAAGCGGGGCACGACCCAGGATGGCTTCGAGCTGCAGTTCGGCAGCAACTATCTCGGTCATTTCGCGTTGACCGCCCATCTTCTGCCCCTGCTGCGCGCGGCGGAGGCGCCCCGCGTGGTGTCCCTCAGCAGCCTCCTCGCCCGCGCCGGACGATTCGACTGGAATGACCTGCAGGGCGAGAACCCGTACAGTCCCTCGCGGGCCTATGGACTCTCCAAGCTGTCGATGCTCGTGTTTGGTCGCGAGCTTCAGCGGCGCAGCGCGGCGGCCGGATGGGGCATCCGCAGTTACGCGGCCCACCCCGGTTCCACACTCACCAACCTGCAGGTGACAGGGCCTCAATCCGGCGGCACCGGTGCTGGCGCACTGGCAACTTACCTGAAGCTGACCTCAAAGATTCCATGGCTTTGGCAGCAGGCGCCGCAGGGCATCCTGCCCGTTCTCTACGCCGCTACGAGCACGGATGCCGTTGGTGGCAGCTACTACGGACCGGGCGGATTCCTCGAGCTCACCGGCCCTCCGAAACTCGCCGTCGTGCCCCAACGCGCGCTGTCGCAATCGGATGCCACCCGACTCTGGACCGTCTCAGAGGAGCTCACCGGGATTTCGTTCTCTGCCTGATTCCCCTCGGTCTGTAGTGGTCAGCCGCGCGCGGAATCCTTCGGCGAAGTTGCCGCACCCGCCTTCGCGCTCCCCTTCGGCGGCAGCAGCGTATTCGCCTCCTCGAGCGACATTCCGTTCGTCTCGGGGATGAACCGGGAGACGAACAGGAACGACAGCAACGCGAACGCGGCATACAGGCCATAGGTGAGCACAAGGGAAACCGCGGCGAGCGGAGGAAACGACACCGTCACAAGGAAGTTGGCGATCCACTGCGCTGCCGCGGCAACACCGAGCGCGCGGGCGCGAATGCGGGTGGGGAAAATCTCGCCGAGCAGCACCCAGACCACCGGACCCCAGGATGCCCCGAAACTCACCACAAAGACGTTGGCTGCAACGAGGGCAATGGGACCCCACGCTCCGGGGAGCGAGGGTGCCCCCTTCACAACATCCGCCTGACTGAAGGCAAGGGCCATGGTCGCGAGCGACACGGTCATGCCGGCCGATCCGACGAGCAGAATGGGGCGGCGACCCACCCTGTCGACGAGGGCTATGGCGACGAATGTCACAGCGATGTTGGTGACAGCCGTGATCACTGAAATCGTGAACGAGTCCTTCTCCTGAAAACCGACAGACTTCCAGAGCGTCGTCGAATAGTAGAAGATCACGTTGATGCCGACGAACTGCTGGAAGATGGACAGGATGATCCCGATCCAGACGATCGGTTTGAGGCCGAAGCGATCGCCCCGCAGCGCGCCCTTCTTAGAACCCTCCACATCCGTCTTGATCGCATCACGCATGTCACGGATGGCTCGCTCCACATCGTCGTCCGGCCAGATTCGCGCAAAGATCGTCCTCACCTCGTCATCGCGCTTTTTCAGCACGAGGAAACGGGGAGACTCTGGTAGAAAAAAAGCGATGGCGCCGTAGATGATGGCCGGCACGATGCCGGCGAGAAACATCCAGCGCCAAGCTTCAAGCCCCAGCCAGAAGGTCGCGCTTGCGGTGCCGGCGGCGTTGGCGAAGATCGTATCGGAGAGAAGGGCAGCAAATATTCCGAGGGTGATGGC
Organism: Frigoribacterium sp.; assembly: GCA_025363205.1. GTDB lineage: Bacteria > Actinomycetota > Actinomycetes > Actinomycetales > Microbacteriaceae > Lacisediminihabitans. Next base: position 4,488 of record JANYEI010000072.1, on the reverse strand, counting down.
GAGCTGCTGCAGGGAGGCGAGACGCCCACGAAGCTGGCGCGGGGAGATCTCGGCGATATAGGCGGGAGCAATCACCGAGGCGATTCCGATGCCGAGCCCGCCGACGAGACGCCAGACCACGAGATCCCAGACGCCGATCGACAATCCGCAGCCGATCGCGCTGGCAAGGAAGAGAATCGCGCCGACGATCATCGCCGGGATTCGTCCGAATCGGTCGGCGAGACGGCCGGCGAGGTAGGCACCCACCGCGCAGCCGATCAGGGCACTGGCTACCGCAAGCCGGTGAGGGACGCGGAGAGGGAGAACTGTTTTCGCACGGCGTCGACCGCGCCGTTGACTACCGACGAATCGAAGCCAAAGAGGAAGCCACCGACCGCGCCCGCCAGTGCGAGAGCGATGACTTTCACAGTGGTGCGGGGACTGGAGGTATCTGACATCACTGACCTTTGATCGAAAAACGAGCACGCCATTTCACCCTACGCTCGTCTCTCACGGCGATTTCATGGGTTGAAAGGAAGGGCGGGCAGGGGTAGCCAGGGAAGGGTCAGCGCCAGAAGCCAGTCGACAGCGAATGTGCTTCTGGGAGCGTGGTCATCCGGAATCGGTTTGCTCGGTCACCCGACTGCTTTTTGGCAGATGGTCGACCGCTGTTTACTTCTCCTCCACATGCGACCACAAAGCTTGGTTCATGATCGCGACCACGCTCATGCTCCGTGCCACGACTCCTCTTGGAATCACTGTGGGTTGGAATCACTGTGGGGTCGGTTCCGAGGCAGCGGACTCCCCCGCGGTGATCACGCTGCCGACAAGCGATCACTCGACGTGCTGAATCACTCGCAATGGTTTGTCGTGGAGGCAACCGGAGTCTGCCGCTGGACCATCCGCCATCAGGTGACCGACGAACTCGCCGGAACGATCGTGCGTAGTCCCGCCGGCTACGTGCTCAAAGACGACAGGGAATATACGATCGGGCGCTTTGCTACGCGGGAACATGCGGTCGAGGGACTCTACGAGTTCGTCTGACTGGCAGGGTTTGCGCCCTGTTTTGAGGAGGCATCGTCGCGAAGCGATCACCCGAGCGTTGACTCCAGATCCTGTGGAGCGCAGACTGTGGGCATGTCCTCCTCCCCATCGGATGCCGCGGCCGGAAAACTCGTGGACCGCCTCGCCATCCGGTTTCCGAGAGCAACTCGCGAGCACATCGCGACAACGGTCGCGGAAGAGTACGAATCACTTTCGGACAGCCGCATCCGCACCTACATCCCGAACCTGGTCGAGCGCGCTGCCCGTGCCCGGCTCCAGCATGAGGTTGTGCGGTTGCTCCCTACCGTTTAGGACGCCCGCGCTGGTTATGGCCCGCTCTTCATCCCCGTCAGCAGACGATGCGTCGGGATACGAGCCCTCGCCGCTGACGGCTGGCTATCGTCTCTTCGGTGGACAGCAGGCGGCCGGCAGCCGAATATCCTTGGTTGATGACCGCCGAACGGATGCCCCAGACTCGACCAATGGATCAATTGCAGGAGGACCAGGCATCGCCAAGGTCGTGGACCATCTCGCTGGGAAGTTTCCCACCCTCGACCGTATCCGGGTGGAACAGGTGGTCGGCGAGGCCCACTACCTGCTCAGGGGAAATCCGATTCGCGACTATGTACCGGTGCTGGTGCAGCGCACCGCGAAAAATCGCCTGAGGCGCATGATGGCCGGTGATCCCGCGCCTCTTCCGGGGGTCTGAGCCTTCGCCCATCCCCTCCCAGGCTGTCGGGGGAGCACTGCAGACTGTCAATCACCACGGATGCTCGGATCGACTGACCGGTACTCGCATCAGCCCGCGCCGTTGACCGCTCTCCTCTGACGGGAATCTTATGACCAGCGACGGCTCCGCCCCGCTCGACGAACTACCTCACGATCATGCCGCCCGACTCGGGGCGCGCAATCGACTGGTGATCTTCATTCTGCTCATCTCGGTGTTCGTGATGATCCTCAATGAGACGATCATGGGTGTCGCGCTACCGACTCTCACGAAAGATCTCGGCATAACCCCGAGCGCCGCCCAGTGGTTGACCGCGGCCTTTCTGCTCACCATGGCCGTGATCATCCCCGTCACCGGTTTCCTACTTCAGCGCTTCAACACCCGACCACTGTTCATCGCCGCGATGGGCCTTTTCAGTCTTGGCACTTTAATCGCCGCCGTCGCACCCGGATTCGAGGTCCTGCTGCTCGCGCGAATCGTGCAGGCCAGTGGAACGGCCATCATGTTTCCCCTGCTGATGACCACAGTGATGAACCTCGTTCCCGCGGCAACCCGAGGACAGATGATGGGCAATATCTCGACCGTGATCTCGGTGGCTCCCGCGATCGGACCGACCATCTCCGGTCTCATTCTCAGTGTGCTCGACTGGCGATTCATGTTCATCCTCGTGCTGCCGATCGCACTCGCCGCCCTCATCGTCGGCGCGCGCCTCATCACCAATGTCACCGAACCGCGGCCCACGCGTATCGATATACCCTCTGTGATTCTCTCCGCGCTGGGATTCGGCGGCGTCGTCTTCGGTCTCAGCAACCTCGGTACGGCCACCACTCCGCTCGAGAGCTGGCTGCCCCTCGCTCTCGGCACCATCGCCCTTGTTGTCTTCGTGCGTCGTCAGATACGACTCCAGCGCCGCGACCGGGCTCTACTCGACCTTCGTACCTTCACCACACGAAACTTCACCTTCTCGATTGTGATGTTCGCGATCAGCATGATGACTATGTTCGGCACCATCGTGCTGCTGCCGTTCTACCTCGTGAGTGTGCTGCACGTACCGGTGATCACCGTCGGACTCCTGCTTCTGCCCGGCGGGCTCATAATGGGACTTCTCGCCCCTTGTGTCGGCCGCATCTACGACAGGGTCGGGCCGACCGTATTGCTCATCGTGGGCTCGAGCATCGCGAGCGCCGACCTCTGGGCAATGACGATGCTCGACGAGAACACCTCCTTTCTCTGGGTGCTCGCGGCCCACGTTGCGCTGAGCATCGGACTCGCACTGCTCTTCACCCCGTTGTTCACCGCGAGTCTCGGATCGCTCAAGCCCGAGCTCTATTCCCACGGCAGCGCCATTGTCGGCACCGTGCAACAGCTCGCCGGGGCAGCTGGCACCGCCCTTTTCGTGACGGTGATGTCTGCTCAGGCCGCGACTTTCTCGGCCTCGGGAGCATCGAATGAGTCGGCGACCGCTGCGGGCATCCGAATCGCGTTCACCTACGGCGCGGTCATCTCACTCTTCGCCATTCCCGCGGCCTTCTTCGTGCGCAAGCAGACGGTCTCCACTCCGGCGGATGTCGCGGAGTCGGTCGTCGCTCGCTAATCGCGGCAAGCACTTCGTCAGCGCGATCCTCGGATACAGTACTCACAGAGCTACGAGGAGCACACATCCAGCATGGGCAGTTTGGTGTACGGGAATTCGAGCATCGAAGTGGCCTTCGACGACCGGGCGCTGATGCATCTCCAGATCGTGATCACGAACAAACTCCGCCGTAACGAAAGTTTCATTTTTACCTGGGTGAACGCGCCGGAGTTGGGCAGTGGACGAAGCACGATCTGGCTCGATCCCAGCAGCACTCTCTACTACCGCTATTCGGGTAGTCGCATCCCCAGCATCAACCGGGGGTGGGTTGAGATGCTGATGCTCTCGGCCAACAGCGCGAGCGGTCTTTTTTTCACGCCGGAACCACCGCAACACGGCACTACCTCATGACGTGGGATGCGGGCCGCGCTACACACGTTTCGTATCCGATCGCAAGGGCCTGTCGCAGCGCCGTGATGAAGGCGCACACTGAGAAATGATGATCGCCGCAAGCACCGCGCCCTGGAACGCGACACTCAGCCAGCCGCAATACCTCCTTTCGCTCTACTTCCTCGTGATTGCGGGTCTCGCTCTCTTCGCCGGATTTCTGCGCACCTGGACCACCCGCAACGAGGTGGGTTCTCGCTATCGCAGTGCCGTGGTCGCCCGACTGAGCGTCATGCTTGTCGCGAGCCTGAGCTATTTCTTCATCGTTGTAGAATTCCTGCGCGGCTACGACGCCGCCGGTGGGAGTCATCGTCCCAACTCCGAAGCGATCCTGGCTTTCGCACCGCGGTACATGGACTGGTCAATCACGGTGCCGTTACTTACTGTCGAGCTGCTCGCCGTCTGCACCGTCATGGGCGCGGCGGCGCGGCGCGTCCAATGGCTGGCCGGAGGCGGCGCCTTTCTCATGATCTTCACCGGTTTTCTCGGCGCGTTCATCATCGGGGGGGGCGAAGAAACCGCCCAATTGGTGCTGTGGGGCGCGATCAGTTGCGTGTTCTGGATCTTCACTACGGTTGTCCTGATCCGGAGCGTGCGGGCCTCCGCCGTGCACCTGACCGCGGAGTCGGCCTCATTGCTGCGCCAAGCCGCCGCCCTTCTTCTGGGAGGCTGGGCCGTCTATCCGCTCATCTTCCTCATTCAGATCTTCTCATTCGGG
>JANYEI010000046.1 GCA_025363205.1 Frigoribacterium sp. | reverse complement strand
CAAGATCCTGCTCGAAGACCCGGATGTGCTGCTGCTCGACGAACCGACGAACTTTCTCGACGTTGCGGGCGTCGAATGGCTCGAAGCCTGGTTTCGCGGATTCCACGGCGCCGCGGTCATCGTCTCGCACGATCGCAAGTTCCTCGATGCGGTGGCGACCCGCATCATCGAGATCGAGAATTATCACCTGCACGAGTACCCGGGCAATTTCGGCGAGTACATCATCCAAAAGCAGTTTCGTCTCAAGACCCTAGAGGCTCAGTTTCAGCACGAGTCGGAGCTGCTGGCGTTCGAGGCCGAGGGTATCGCCGATCGCCGGGATGCCGCGAAGGCGGAGAGTCGCGGACTCGATAAACAGCTTTCGCAGATCAAGAAGTCGCGCGCACCGCGGCCGGTCGATCAGATCATCACCGAGATTTACGGCGGCCTGCACGTGAAGGATGTGCTGTGCCGAATCGAAGGGCTCGGCAAGTCCTTCGCAGAGCGGGTGCTGTTCGAGGGGGTGTCGTTCGAGATTCGGCGGGGCAACCGCATCGTGGTGAGCGGTGCGAACGGCAGCGGCAAGACGACACTGCTTCGCGTATTGACCGGTGACGAGAAGGCGGATGCCGGCGAGGTCGCGTGGGCCGCTGGCACGAAGGTCGTCTCGTATAACCGGGTGCTCGCCGAACTCGACGACACCGACACGGTCACCCACGCCGTCAATGCCTACCCCGACAGCCTCGCGCTCACCGCGACCCGAAAGTCGGTCGGTCGGTTCCTCGGAATGTTCCAGTTCTCGGAGGCCGACCTCAAGCAGCGCATCGGTAACCTCTCGGGTGGACAGCGAGCCAGGGTCGCGATGGCGCAGTGCCTGCTGTCCGGGGCATCTGTGCTGCTGCTCGACGAGCCGACGAACCACCTCGACCTGGCGAGCACCCAGGTGATGGAGCGCGCGCTGCTGCACTTCCCCGGCGCGATCGTGGTGGTGAGTCACGATCGGTTCTTCAGTGAGAAGGTCGCGAATCGTCGCATCGTGTTCGGGGCGGATGGCGCGGATCCCGGTGAACTGGACGTGCGCGCCGCGTGACCATGTCATTCGTTCCGATCGACGTGCGCTCGTCAGATAAGGCCGACTTCGTCGAATTCCTGGTGGGAAATTCCTTTCCCTTTCACGTTCATTCCCAATCCTCGGCCGAGAAGATCTCGACCGCGGCAGCGATGACGGTGACGATCACGCCGCTCTGTGGATCGATGACGATATTCGCGGTCGCCTCGGCGTCGTCATCCTGGAGGATCTCGCGGACGGTGGCCCGATGTTCGACCTTCGGCTGGCGGAGATCCCTCGCGATGCGCAGGACGTTTCAGAGTGCAGGCTTCGTCACAGAGGCGCACTACCGTGAGGCATGGCCCGTCGATGGCGGCGCTGTGTTCGGCTCGGTCGCCTTCGCGATTCTTCGCCGCGACTGGCAGTCAGGCACATCGACTCCTGTGGACTGGGACGACTTCCCCAGCGTTGGCCTTCACTGCTCCTGACCGCACTCGTCGGCGGCGCCGGGTCCACTGATTGCGAACCCGGCGCTCGCTGAAGCTGATCGCAGACCCGGCGCTGGCTGACTTCAGGAGGCGGGGTGGGTGAACGGCACGCGCTCGAACACGAGTGGCGTCGCCGACCCGCGGGGAGTTTCCGTGCCCTTGAGCCAGTCCTGGGCGTTGGATGACCCGTCGACCGTTAGGCGGGTGAGGTTGGTCGCCGCGGTCGACTGGTCGTAGAACGCCAACCAGGGCGATCCGCTGGCCAGCGGGTGGTCCTCGTTGAAGACGTGGCTGTCTCCGTTGATCAGGTACACCGCACCGCCGAAGGCATTCGCCTGCTCGATCAGCGCTTTCACCAGGGGTGTGTAGCCCGCGTAGTCGGATGGCGCTGGGTTGGTCACCGTCGGGTCGAACATGTCGGCCTGGGTCATCACGACCACCGCCCGGTCACGGTGTCGGCGGGCAGCCTGGAACGTGTCGGTGAGCTGGCGGATATCCGCTTGGGTGCGTTCATGAACCTCGGCGGTCTGTTCGGGCGTCGGCGTCGTCTGGCCGAGGCCGGACCACGGCACGAGGGAGTTGTTGCTCCCGGGAATGTTCACGGCGGTGAAGGAGATGTCTTTCGAGCGGAAGTCGACGTTCTCGGGGAACCCGGCGCGTGCCTGCGAGTCGACTTTCATCGGCGCTCCGAGAGTGACACCGGGGCGCGGAAAAAAGGTCTTTCGCACCGCGGCCAGCCGCTCGAGCGGGTTATACGCGCCGTTGTTGGTGCGGTGGCAGTCTGTCCATTCGTTGTCGCCCGGCGTGTAGACGAGGGGGAGAGTGAGGGTGTCGAAGTTGCTGCGGATGCTCGCGAAGTATTTGTCGGAGCAGACCGACGATCCACTCTTGATGTCTCCCAGGTGCCCGACGAAGTCGAGTTCCCGGTGTGCGTTGAGATCGTGGATGTACGACGGGAATGCCGCGATTTCTGTGCTCCCGTAGGGCACGTCGCCGATGATTCCGAAACTCAGGTTCCGGCGATCCGAACCGTTTCCGGTGGTGGTGTAATCGTGACCGGCAGCGTCGGCAAATGCCGGTGTCGCGGCCCCCGCCATGAGCAGTGCGGCCGCCGTCGCGGCGATCATCAGGTTTTTCTTCAGGCGCATGGAATCCTCCAGGGTCGTTGAGTGTGAACCAGTGAGGAGGTTAGGAGCCCGAGCTGACCTGCGGGGGTCGACGAGGTTAATTCCGTGTGACTACGCCTGGCGAGCACGATTTCGAATCGCCCTCCAGGCTCCCGTGCTCCACAGCGCCCAGACGACCAGCAGCGGCTGGAACAGCAGCCGGATGCCACGGGCCAGGTCAGTGTTGAGCCCGAAAGAGTCGGTGTGGGTGACCAGCTGGGAGATGTTGCCGGGAAAGACCAGCAGGAAGAAGACGGCCACGATTACTCCCACGATCACCTGCCGGCGTGCCAGCAGCAACAGAGCGAGCCCGAGCGTGATCTCGACGATCCCCGAGGCGAGCACCACGAAATCCGCATCGATCGGTACCCAGCGCGGTACCTGGGCGTGGAAAGCCACCCGACTGACGGTGAGGTGGCTGATTCCCGCCAGCAGAAGAAACGCGCCAAGCAGCAGTCGACCGGCCGTTCGGGCGACGGAACGGTGGTTCGACGGGAGTGTGGACACATTCCGAGCCTAGGGCTGCAGCGAGGGGCTTCCCCCGCAGCCAGTTGGTCTTGACCAACTTCGTATTCGAACGTACGATTCGCAGCATCGTGCGCCCCCGAACGCCCGCCTCAACGTCGAGAGCAGGAGATTTATTATGGCCATCCTTCCCCGGAGCATTCCCCGGAACATCCGCCGGACAACCCGGGGAGTCGCGACGATTTTCTTCGCGCTGGCCCTCACCCTCTCCGGCGCGACGTTGGTGCCGCCAGCTTTCGCCGATCCGGGGCATCCGTCGGGCCGATCCGCCTCGGTCGACTTCGGACCCAACGTGAAGATCTTCGACCCCAGCATGCCGCAGAGCCAGATCCAGGCAGCGGTCGACGCGATTGCCACCCAGCAGGTCGACAACGAGATGGGCACGGGCCGCTACGCGATCCTGTTCAAACCCGGCGTCTACGGCACCGCGGCAAATCCGCTGGTCTTTCAGGTCGGCTACTACACCGAGGTTGCCGGTCTCGGCGTGTCACCGGGCGACGTCACTATCAATGGGCATGTGGATGTCTACAACCGGTGTTTCACCGTCGACAACTGCAGCGCGCTGGATAACTTCTGGCGCTCCGTTTCCAACCTCACCATCGTCGTGGCTGGCGGCACGGGCTGCCGGTCTACCGGCGAGTTCTGGGCAGTGTCGCAGGCGGCACCGATGCGTCGGGTCAATGTCACCGGCGGAACCCTCACGTTCATGGACTACTGCACGGTCGGACCTCAGTTCGCCAGTGGTGGGTTCATGGCCGACTCGAAGGCCGGCACGATCGTCAACGGCTCACAGCAGCAGTTCCTCGTGCGCAATAGTTCGATCGGCTCCTGGTCTAACGGGGTCTGGAACCAGGTGTTCTCGGGCGTGACCGGGGCCCCGGCCCAGTCGTTCCCCACCCCCACCTACACGACCCTCGCGACCACAGCCGTGAGCCGGGAGAAGCCGTACCTCTTCTTCGACAGCATCACGAACAGCTACCGCGTGTTCGTTCCGGATGGCCGCACAGACTCTGTCGGAACCACCTGGCAAAGCGCGCCGACGGCGGGTCGCGCCATCCCCCTCTCGGACTTCTTCGTCGCGAAGCCGGGCGTCTCGGTGCGAACCATCAATGACCAGCTTGCTCGGGGAAAAAATCTGCTGTTCACCCCCGGCGTCTATGACGTCGATCGCACCATCTCGGTGAAACGAGCCGACACGGTGGTGCTCGGCCTTGGCGTCGCCACCCTCACCGCGGTGAACGGTGCGGTGCCGCTTGCCGTCGCCGATGTGCCGGGAGTGGATGTCGCTGGCCTCATGATCGACGCGGGCACGGTGAACTCACCGATACTCCTGCAGATTGGCGCGAAGCGGGACGGCCACTGGCACGACCATGACGCGAAGTCGGACACCCTCCGTCGGGATGAATCGCGTAACCAGACCGCCATCCAGGATGTCTACTTCCGAATCGGCGGACCGCACGCGGGAAAGGCCACCGTCGCACTGCAGGTCAACAGCGACAACGTGCTCCTCGACAACATCTGGGCCTGGCGTGCCGACCACGGTAAGGGAGTCGGTTGGACGGCGAACACCTCGGAGACCGGGGTG
>JANYEI010000115.1 GCA_025363205.1 Frigoribacterium sp. | reverse complement strand
ACCTCCGCCAGCGCCCCTGGGGCCTGGAACCAGCCGACGGTGGGCGCGAGCAATACCAGCCGCGTCACCCGGTCCTCGGCAGGAACCGGAATCGGCTGGCCGGCGCGATCCCAGGGTTGTGCTCCGGCCAGGCACAGGACCGCCCAGCCACCCACCGAATGCCCGGCGGCGACCACGGGCAGATCGGCGTGGGCGTACTCCGAGAGCGCTGAGGTCAGGCTCTGCACACGCTCAAGCAGCTGCTCGGTCGTCACCGTGCGCGGGTCGAAACGCCCATTCGTGGGCGCCAGCACCGTGAACCCGGCCCTTGAGAGAGCATCGAGCACTGTGCTGTACCGACGCGGGTCGCCGCCGGCCCCCGATCCGAACAGCACAATGCCGCGATGGGCATCAGCTTCGAGGATAAGCATCCGGCAAGCCTAGGCTCGCTCCACCTGCTGCTTGCAACTGGGACGGTTACTGAAACAGCCCGAGCGCTTCGCTGTACCTTCTTGGGTCATCCCGGGTTTCCGCGGTTAACAGCAGGGCGTGCTGCCCAATGACTCTGGTGAAACTGCTTGTGCACGGAATGACGACGACCTTGCTCAGTCCCGCTTGCCATGCCAGGATCAGGGCCGCGAATGAGACCCGCTCTGGTTCTTCTTCCGAGGTCTGGTAGCGACTATTTGAATTGGCCTCGAACTGAGCTTGATTCCAGACCAGCTATTGGTCCGTGAAAGCATCGTCGTTGAAGGCATCACGCCAGCTCGGACCGAAGAGCTCATGCAGTGTGGGGCAAGATCCTCTCCGGCTGGCTGCAGACTCCATGCTTCACGAACCCAGAGCAGGTCAAGCAGTGTCTGCGAATCGTTTTCGATGGTGAGGACCATGTCGTGTGGCCAGGGATTGCCGGGAATCGGAACGGACGAAAGCATCTAATTCTCCTCCGGGAAGGGCTCTCACTGAGTCTCACCTGAACCGAGCCGTACACGCAACCTAGACCGTCGCTTCCCTGCCCAACGCTCCCGTTATCTGCCCATCGAGAGGACACCAGAATTCCCCGCAAGGGGAACCTCAACTGCAGGCAACGTTCGAGGGCTGCAAAGTTTTGGCTCCGGCACTGGGTCTAGCTTCACACCTGTAGCGTTTAAGGCTTCCAGAAGCTGGGACGGGGCACCATGAACGTTGCACTGAATGATGAATTAGACCGCATTTTCGAGGCTCGTGATCGTAACAATATGGCTCCGACCATCGCCGCGCTGCTTCCACTGCGCGAGGAGCATCCACACAACCCAGGTGTCCTGTACGAGGTCGGAGGTGCATACGACACCGCAGGCGAGGAAGCCATTGCCCTGGAGTTCTATGAGCAGGCCACGAGCGAAGGCCTCGTCGGTGATTTGCCACGTCGCTGTTACCTGCAATATGGAAGCACTCTTCGCAACCTCGACCGCCTTGACAAATCCATGGCAGTCTTCGCAACTGCCCGGCTGGAGTTCCCAGACTCCGTGGCGCTTGGTGTTTTCGAGTCCCTCACCTTCCACGCCGCCGGCAACACAAACACCTCTCTTGGTTGCCTTCTAGAACTTCTTGCCGACCATGTGCACGCCGAAGATTTGGACCGTTACAAGCCCGCTATCCGAGGGAACGCAGAGTATCTGATCTCACTCGACACGCCGTCCACAAAGGCAGATCCCTCCGATGTCGACTTGGACGGCTAGTCACCAGTAGAAGTTCGCTGGCTAGAAAATTCACAACGATTGCTCGCCCGCTAGCCGGACGGCCACCGGGCGGCTCTTACGGTGACCGCGAGTCATAGTCAAGGTGATCGATTTCTGGTCCTCAGGCACTGATTCGAGCACCAATCTCGACAGCTGACCGCAATTTCGTCCAGACCGGTCGGGCCGCTCTATAAACCGGTACAAGCATGTGAGGGCACCAGCCTCATGTCACCGAGGTCGCGCCTTTTTTGCAACCGTAGAAACTCTGCTGGCTCAGGCTTAACCTTCGGTGGACTTATGCTGCCCAGCGGGACATCATCTTCAGTTCCTGCTCCCGCTCTTGCTGTTGCTTTTTCTGGAGAGCGGTGGCGTGTTGTTCGGCCAAGATGGCAGCCTGAATTGTGCCAGCTAATACAGCCTGACCGGCAACGGTCGGGTGAACATCATCGTCCTGCATCAGCTCCGGATGTCCGCCGAGCGGTTGTCCGATATCGAGGTAGTGGCCCCCGACCGCCGTCACGGCCTGCTGCACCTGGGAATTGATGTCGGCGAGCTGGGCGGGCGGTACTGTCTCTGACCAGACTGTGCTCAGGCCGATGATTTCGGCATTTGGGAACTCGGAACGCAATAGCGCAAGGGCGGTGCCGGTCGCCGCGAGCAGCTGGGAGTTCGATTCTCCGAAGTCGTTACTGCTGCCCTGGATAATAATGAGATCCGGATGGAGAGCGGCGGTCGAGCGGCTGATGTCGACGAAGGTATTGCCGCACTCGTCCGGATTTCCGGGGGCAAGAAATCCGGCTCCATCACAGGCGAGGGTGGTGAGATCCCAGCCGTTGGTGGCCGAGATGAGCTCTGGCCAGGCATCCGCCGGAGTAAGTCCGAAGCCCTTCATGATCGAGTCTCCGATTGTCAGTACTTGCAGTGGCGCAGCAGCGGGAACCGGAACGGGGGCGGGTGGAGAGGGAGACGGTGTAGCTGTTGGGCTCGGTGTCGTCGTGCTGTTCGCGGAGGCAGAAGGGCTATGGTTCGGGCTAGATGCTGCCGAGGAGCTCGTGGTCGTCGATCGTGCGCCCGCTGCCGAGGTCAACGCCACTCCGGTGATGAGGGAGCAGCAGGCGACGGTCGCGACGGCAATGGCTATGCCGCGCGACCAATTGCGCGTTGCTGAGATTGACATAGGACTTCCTTCAGTTCATCAGGCCATGGGTCGAGCCAACCCGACTCTCTCGGTGCGCTTGCGAAGTTTTGGTGCGGAAGGGGAATCGGATATGCCTCCTATGAGGCGGTAAGCGAGCACCGGAGGTATCAGCGTGCACGTCGATTGACGTCGCTCACTCTGTTCCGGCGCCCTTGACTTGTTCGGATGTGATTCCGCCCGAATTGTCAGGTTCTTCGAGGTGCCTCAGAAACAGGCGGGGCTGGGCGTGCGCCTGGCGTCTGAAACGTTTCGGTGTTATCCGTTGGTGCTGCCGGTCGTTCCAGACCCGGGGGCCCCGGTCGCGCCACCGGGCCGGGCGCCGAAGCCGCGGGCGCCCTCCGAGACACTGGTCGCAGCGATGTCTCCGTTCGAACCAGCAACACCAACCACCGTTACCTTTTGGCCGGCCTTGAGTGCCGACAGGGTGGTGGCGTTCGTCTTGCTGATCCGCGTGGAGCCCGAGGTCGTGATCGTCTTCGTCGTGCCATCCTGCGCTGTGACCACCATTGTTGTGCCGGTGACAGAGACGATGGTTCCGGAGGTGAGGCCGCCGCCAGCGAGCCGGGCACCGCCTGTTCCGCCGCCCACTCCTCCGTTAGCACTCCGAGAGGTCCCGCTGACATTTGACGCCTGTGCGGAGGAGGCGGTCGCGTGCCCGATCAGAACTCCCCCGAAGAGGCCAATCATCAATACGGCGAGTAGCGCAAGAGCTGGGGTCAGCCACTTGCGGCGTGTTGCAGCGGGAGCCGTCGGGGTAATCGACACCGGTTCCGGGATGGGCGGGGTGGGCGGCGATGTGGACTCAAAGTTGTTCGACATGGCTTCTTTCATTTTTCTATTGGTGATCACAGTTCTTTGGAAGGAACGGGGTCAGATCGCTCGCAGTGCCTGAATGGGTCGCATCGCCGCCGCGCGGGCGGCGGGATAGACCCCGAAGAAGACGCCGATGCCTACCGAGACTCCGAGCGCCAGCGGGATCGAGTACGACAGCACGACCGGTTGCGTGCCGTTGAACGGGAGCTGGGCCCCGATCAGCGCTGTGATCACTCCGAGAACCCCGCCGAGCAGTGTGAGCGTCGCCGCTTCGACGAGGAACTGGCCGAGGATCGCCCCGCGGGTCGCGCCGAGGGCCTTGCGGATGCCGATCTCCCTGGTGCGCTCGGTCACACTGACAAGCATCACGTTCGTCACCCCGATCCCGCCGACGAGCAGGCTGATAGCCGCAACAGCCCCGAGGAGCACTGTGAAGCTCGCGGCACTTGTAGCGGCTGTCTGCAGCAGTGAACCTTGGTTGATGATCGTGTATGGCTCGTTTGCGGTGTCTGTGATTCCGAGAAGCTGGTTGAGAATCACCTCGACCTCACCCTGGGCTGCGGCGACGGCGTCAGCGTTTTTCGCCTCGACGGTGAGTGAGCTGACTGCACCGTAGCCGGTGAATGAAGCCTGTATGCGACTGATCGGGGCAATGATCACCGAGTTGGGGTCGGTGAATCCGACGCTTCCCTGTTGGGCAAGAATGCCGACGATCGTCAACGGGGTTCCTCCCACGGTCACCTGCTGCCCAAGTGCTGAGCCAGAGGGGAACAACTCGCCGGCGAGCGTGGTGCCGATCACCGCGTCCTTGGTGGAGTTTGTGACATCTGCCGCGGTGAAAGCAGACCCGGTGGCGATCGAATTGGTGCCGACTGTGAAGTAGGCGGGTGTGGTGCCGATCACCGAGATCGACGTCTCTGATGCGGTTGTGGATGCGACGGTGAGGCTGCCGGCGACCTGTGGGATCACTTCCCTGACGTGCCCGAGCTTCGCGGCTTGGATCTGCTCCCCGACGGTGGTGGTGATCTTTTTCGCCCCGACCGTCCCGGTTGCACCGCCCCCGCCGCTAGGACGCACGGTGAGGGTGTTCGTGCCGAGTTGGGAGATGGCGGAGTTGACCGTTTGGGCCGATCCGTTTCCGACCGCAAGCAGCAGGATTACCGAAGCGACGCCGATCATGACACCGAGGAGGGTCAGCACAGATCGCAGCTTGTTCGCGGTGATGCCGCGCAGGGCGGACAGGATCATTTCCACAAAGCTCATGACCGAACCCCCACCGATTCGCTGTGCTGAAGGGTGCGGTCAGCCACGATTAGTCCGTCGCTGAGGGTGATGATCCGGTGGGACTGCTCGGCCACGTGTGGTTCGTGGGTGATGACAATGATCGTGCGTCCCTGAAGCGCTAAATGATTGAACATGTCCAGGATCTCGTCGGTCGACGCGCTGTCAAGATTTCCCGTGGGTTCGTCGGCGAGCAGCAGGGTCGGGGAAGTGACGAGGGCCCGCGCGATAGCGACGCGTTGCTGTTGCCCGCCCGACAGCTCCTGAGGCTGGTGGTTTGCCCGCGAGCTCAATCCCACGCTGTCGAGGGCCTCGAGAGCACGCTCACGCCTTTCCGCGCGACCGACCCGGCCATAGACGAGGGGAAGCTCCACGTTGGCGAGCGCAGACATCCGCGGCACCAGATTGAAAGACTGGAAGACGAACCCGATCTGCCGATTCCGAATCCGTGCCAACTGGTTCTCCTCCAGGATCTTCACGTCGTTTCCCGCCAGCCTGTACGAGCCGGAGGAGGCGACATCGAGACAGCCGAGCACGTTCATGAGAGTCGATTTTCCCGATCCCGATGGCCCCATGATGGCCACATAGTCACCCTGCGCCACATCCAGACTGATGCCGCGAAGAGCGTGAACTGCAGCATCCCCGGTGCCGTAGACCTGAGTGATATCCGTGAGCTTCACGACCGGGACCGCCGACCGGCCATCATTCAGCGACATCAGTTGCCGCTCCCGGTCGACTTGCCACCCGCACCGCCACCGCTCAGGCCACCGCCACCGCCGAGGCCACCGCCCCCGGTGCGGCCACCGAATCCTCCTCCGTTGCCGCCGAAGCCGGTGCGCCCAGTACCCGGCGTTCCGATGGTCGTAGCAGCCAGTACACCGAGCGAGACCGTCTGGCCAGCCTTAACCCCGGTGAGGATCTGCGTTCCAGCAGTACCGATAATGCCGAGGGTGACGGTGACCGGGGTGATTTTGCCGGTGCTTCCGACAACCTTCACCGTCGAGACTCCATTGGC
>JANYEI010000084.1 GCA_025363205.1 Frigoribacterium sp. | reverse complement strand
TCCGGTCGCCCGGCCGCAGGCAGTGATCTGCATCGGGATGAACTATGCGGCGCACGCCGCGGAGTCAGGGTCGTCGCCGCCCACCCGCACGGTCATCTTCTTCAAGCATCCGAACACCGTGGTTGGGCCATTCGATGAGGTCCTCATTCCGCCGGGGTCCACAAAGACCGACTGGGAGGTGGAACTCGCGGTCGTGATCGGCGTCCGGGCGCGCTATCTCTCGTCGCCGGCCGAGGCACTGGCCCACGTGGCCGGCTTCGCCGTGTCCAACGACGTCTCCGAGCGTGAATACCAGATCGAGATCTCCGGTGGTCAATGGAGCAAAGGGAAAAGCAGCGAGACCTTCAACCCACTTGGTCCCTGGATGGTGCGGCCGTCCGAAATTGGGGACGGCTCTGGCTTGCGCCTGCGCTCATTCGTGAACGGCAAACCGCGCCAAGACTCATCCACCTCGGACCTGATCTTCGACGTTGCCCGGGTGGTCTATGAGCTGAGCCAGTACATGGTGCTTGAGCCGGGGGATCTCATCAACACTGGAACTCCTCAGGGGGTCGCGCTTAGCGGTCGATTTCCCTACCTTCGACCGGGTGATGTCGTTGAGTGTGAGGTCGACGGACTCGGACGCCAGCGCCAGGTACTCGCCCAGGGGCGGCCGTGAACGGTCGCGCGCTGGGCCGCAGTGGAATCGAGGTAGGTCCATACGCTTTCGGTGTCGCTCCCCTCGCAAACCTGGGTCGCGAAGTCACGGAGGAGGAGGCGGCCGACGCGCTCGAGGCGGCCTGGTCGGTCGGAGTTCGCTACTTCGACACGGCACCGCACTACGGTCTCGGGCTGGGGGAGCGCCGGCTGGGCGCGTTCCTTGCCACGAAGCCGCGGGACGAGTTCGTCCTCTCCACCAAGGTTGGACGCGTACTTGTGGACAATCCGCTCGGTGTGCGACCGGACGACGAGGGATTCGACGTGCGGTCGCCATTGGTGCGCAGGCTCGACTACAGCGCGGACGGGGTCCGGCGATCCCTTGACGACAGTCTCGAACGGATGGGACTCGATCGCATCGACGTGGTGTTCGTGCACGACCCTGACGAGTTTTACCGAGAGTCGATGGAGGGGGCGTTTCCCGCCCTCGACGAGTTGCGTCGGGAGGGCGTGATCGCGTCCTACGGCGCGGGCATGAACCAGAGCGCGATGCTTACTGATTTCGTGCTCAACACGGATCTGGACGTGGTGATGTGCGCCGGAAGGTACACCTTGCTCGAACAGGGTGCCCTCGACGACCTGTTGCCCGCGGCCTCCGCCAGGGGAGTCTCGGTGATCGCCGCGGCGGTGTTCAATTCCGGCCTTCTGGCCCGGGACCGCCCCGCGCCCGGCGCCACCTACGACTACGCTCCAGCATCGGATGCGATGCTCGCGCGGGTGGGGGCCATCGCCGACGTCTGCGAGGCCAATGGCGTCTCGCTGCCGGCGGCCGCGCTTCAGTTCGCTCTCGGTCATCCCGCAGTCGCGACGGTCTGCACCGGGGCGCGCTCGGCGGCGCAGGTGCGCCGCAACGCGGGTCTCTTCGACCTGCCCATCCCTGATTCGCTCTGGGCGGACCTCGCTTTGGCCGGCCTGCTCCGTGCAGACACACCACTCCCAACGAAAGAGGATGCACCATGATCATCACTGCCGTCGACGTCGTGCGGGTCGCTGTTCCCGCCTACGAGCCATCGTTCGTCTGGCGGGCCGGCCTTCCGGGCTCCGAGCCGGAGGCGGATGGCGCGTGGCTGGTAATCCGCACCGACGCGGGTGTCTCGGGCCTGAAGGCCGGAATTGAACACCGCCGCGGCGATCACCGAGACTCCCCTGGCGGAGGCCGCTGGCTCGCAGGCGTCTTGCTCGCGGGTAAGAGCCGTCTGGACGCTGAGCGAGTCTCCGCGCGAGTCAATGGGCTGGCGCCCAGAGGCAATCACCGCCGACTATTCGATCGCGGTGACTCCTCCGGCGGCGACCGCTGTCCGGCTCGCCGGGGACGGCGCCCTGATCGGGAACACCGGAACCGTTCACTCATAGGAGAAATGACATGAAACGCATCGCATCGGTAGTTGGACTGCCGCCTGAGAGCGTGGACCGCTACGAGAGTCTGCATTCCGCCGTGTGGCCGACCGTATTAGCTCGAATCTCGGCCAGCAACGTTGTCAACTATTCAATCTACCGATATGGCGAACTGTTGTTCTCATACATGGAATATGCGGGTGATGACTTCGACGCCGACATGGCCGCGATGGCCGCTGACCCGTCCATACAAGAGTGGTGGGCGGTCTGCATGCCGCTGCAGCGCCCGGTGGACGATCGGGCCGAGGGAGAGTGGTGGAAAGAGCTCCCCGAAGTCTTTCACCTCGCATGATGACCGGTTTCAAGGCGCAGCCGGTAGACGACCGACTCAGCACGGCGATGTTGCGAGACTCCCTGAATGGTGCCGGCGGAACTGCTGGCGGGGGAGTCCTCGCGCGCGGTGGGGGATCGGCACCGGACCCACTGAACCGCGCGAAGGCCCTTGACGTGATAAAACGGTTTACCACGAGGTGGGCATCATGACAAAGAAGTCAACCCCCGGAGCGCTGCGGGGCATGACCTGGGATCACTCGCGCGGGATCGGTGGTCTGGACGATCTGGCGAGGTGCTGGAGTTCATGATCCGACTCGCGGATGCCGTGCCCGCCCGGTGTGCGGACGCGAACCCCATCGACGTGACCGAGGCCCTTGCCGCCGACAATGATTACAGCGTGCGAGTCGCGCTGTTCGGTTGGACCAACTACTCCCGCACTGGATTGCGCGCGCAGCCGCTTGCGTTCGATGGGCGGGCTAGCAGGTCGGCCTCAACGCCTTCGGCGGAGGCGAGCCCGGCAACCTCTGCACCTGGCGAAACGACCAGGCCAACGCGACTACTCGCGGGTTCTTCCGCAACACACTTCGCACGCTCGACCGGATCGAGCTCCTGCCAGCCACCCACCTTCCCGAGGAGATCGAGTGACCCATTTCAAGGAGTACGACCCGGGGTCCACCCGGCAGAGCTACGAACGCACGGTGACGAAGGCCGACATAATGCTGCACGCGGAACAGGCACCTCGCGCAGCGAGATCGTGGCGCTCCGCGACCACGCCAAACGGCCGGAGTCTCTTGGCCTCGCTGAGGAGAATGTCGAAGTTCTCAATCAGAGCGGCGAGGTCGTCATCGCGTTCGTCCACGTCTGTCTAATGAACCATCGACCAAAGATTATCTCATGACCGATTTCTATCAGCCAGCCCAGATGATCGACACACACCAGCACTTGTGGAAACCCTCTGAACGACGATACGAATGGCTCGACGCCGTCGGGACGCCGCTCAACGCGGATTTCGGCCCGGGCGACGTCGAGGCGGATGTCGCAGCCGCGGGCATCACCGGGACTGTGCTTGTGCAGGCCGCCGACAGCTACGAAGACACGTTTTACATGCTCTCGGTCGCGTCCCGGGTGCCCGTCGTGCGGGGGGTGGTTGGGTGGGTGCCGCTGGACCGAGCCGCCGAGGCCGAAGCGGCACTTGACGCTTACGCGACAACGGTGGTGCGCGGCATCCGGGTGCTCAACCACAACTACCCAGACCCGCGGTGGCTGCTGCGAGACGATGTGGCGGCCGGGGTCGGGCTGCTTGCTCCCCGCGGCCTGTCGCTCGACGTGGTCAGCGTCGTGCCAGAGAATCTCCCAATGATCGTGGAACTCGCGGCGCGGCATCCGGATCTCACGATAATGCTCGATCACCTCGCAAAGCCAGACATCGCCGGACGCGGCTGGGAGCCGTGGGCCTCACTCATTGCGGAGGTTGCCGCACAGCCGAACGTGAGTGTCAAGATATCCGGACTCAACACCGCGTCCGGCCCCGAGTGGACCTGGCGGGACTGGCTGCCGTACGTCGATCACGCCGTCGAGCAATTCGGCTCCGGCCGCGTAATGCTCGGAAGCGACTGGCCGGTCTCCACACTCGCGGGCGACTTCGGCGGCGTGTGGCTGGCCCAGCGACAGGTAATCGCGCACCTCACCCCCGACCAGCAGGACGACATTTCCTACCGCAGCGCGCTTCGCGCTTATTCGTTGGACGTCTCAGGAACGGACCTCCCGTGAACACACCGTTGCCCGTCGACGGCATGCTCATGCTCAACTTCAGCCAATGTCTTGCCGGGCCAAGGACGGCCATGCAACTCGGCGACTTAGCTGTACTCGGTCATGAGGTTGGCGGTACGCAGCCAATCGCTTGTCTGGAAGGGCAACGGCTCGATAGTCGAGGCGATGGCGATCCGCAACGAACGCCGCAGTCACAATATCCCGGCCGCGCGAGGCGTCCAGGTTTTCCAACAATGAGGGACAAAATGAAAGCACAGATCACCATCGACCCAGCATCCACAGTCGGCGCCATCAATCGGCGACTTTTCGGCTCCTTCGTCGAGCACCTCGGACGCTGCGTCTATGACGGAATTTACGAGCCAGGGCATCCGCTCTCCGACAGTGAGGGCTTCCGCTCGGATGTCATCGATCTCGTCAAAGAACTTGGGGTCTCCACCATTCGCTACCCCGGTGGCAATTTCGTCTCCGGATTCCGCTGGGAAGACAGCGTCGGGCCCCGCGCCGAGCGACCGCGCCGCCTCGACCTCGCCTGGCATTCGACCGAAACCAACGAGGTCGGACTCCACGAGTTCGCCTCCTGGCTCGACAAGGTCGGCAGTGAGCTTTTCGAGGACATCACCCGCCTGACGGAGTACTACCCGACCAGGGCCGAGCGCGAGATCCTGCAGGCACGAGCCGGCGAGATCGCCGCCGCGAGCGGCTGCGACACCCTGCTGGAGCTCGGCTCCGGCTCCTCGATCAAGACCCGGCTGCTCATCGACGCGATGCGGGCCCACGGCGGCCTGGACTCGTACGTCGCCCTCGACGTCAGCGAGGCCGCCCTGCAGG
>JANYEI010000071.1 GCA_025363205.1 Frigoribacterium sp. | reverse complement strand
ACGACTCCGAGTCCGGCGAGCAGGCTGGTGGCCTGGTCGACGCCGACCTTGTAGTTGTCGAAGGTCGTGTAGTAGTCGACGTTCTTGTTGCCGTTGATCAGGCGGTCATAGGCGATGACCTTGACGCCGGACTTTGCCGCCTGGTCGAGCTGGTCGCTGAGTGCGGTTCCATCGATCGAGGCGATGATGAGAATCTTCGCGCCCTTGGTGAGCATGTTGCTGATCTGCAGTACCTGCTGGGGGATCTTGTCGTCCGCATACTCGAGGTCGACTTTGTAGCCCTTTGCCTCGAGGTCGGCCTTGATGGCGTCGCCATCCTTGATCCAGCGCTCTGAGGTCTTGGTCGGCATCGCGACGCCGACAAGCGCGCCCTTGCTGCTTCCTGACGCCGGGGCCTCTGCCGTTCCGCCGCGGCCGCCGGAGCATGCTGCGAGCGAGAGCGCCAATCCGGCGGCGGCGATGCCGATGAGAATCTTCCGTACCTTCGCTGTGGTGCCTTTCTTATTGTTAGGACGTCGTTGTCAAACATGATGCTGGTGAATCCGCCCTCGTCCTGGTGAAGCGGTTTCCCTACCGGCCAGCTCTTGGGCAACTGGTGGCAAGTCGTGAAGAGCGGTTACAGACCCGCAGCCAGTCGGTAATACGCCTGGTTCCAGCGCAATTCGCGGCTGAATTCGCGCAGCTTCGTGTTCTCGTCGATCACCACGAGTTCGTTCTTCGCAATGTCGGCGAAGTCTTCAAAGACCTCGAGGCTGAGCGCAGTCGACATGACCGTATGGTGCGCGGCTCCCGCGGTGAGCCAGGCCGCGGCGCTCGTCGCGAGGTCGGGTGCTGGCTTCCAGATGGCGCGTGCCACCGGAAGTTTGGGCAGCGGATGCGGCAGCTCCACCACTTCGACGACATTGGCTACGAGGCGAAACCGGTCCCTCATATCGCTCAGGGCAACGACGACGGCCGGGCCGGCATCCGTATCGAAAACGAGGCGTACGGGGGCGTCACGGCCACCGATACCGAGCTCGTGGATCTCGAGGCTCGGCTTAGCGGTGGTGAGCGAAGGGCAGACCTCGAGCATGTGCGCGCCGAGGATGAGTTCCTGCCCTGGCACGAGGTTATAGGTGTAATCCTCCATGAGCGAGGCACCTCCCGGCAGGCCGGCGCCCATCACCTTTGCCGCGCGAACCAGCACGGCGGTCTTCCAGTCGCCCTCTGCACCGAAGCCGTAGCCGTCGGCCATGAGGCGCTGCACCGCGAGACCCGGAAGCTGGCGAAGGCCGCCCAGGTCTTCGAAACTGGTGGTGAAGGCGCTGAACCCGCCAGCCTCGAGAAAGCTGCGGAGTCCGAGTTCGATGCGTGCGCCGTCGCGAAGCGACTCGTGACGCTCGGCCCCCTTTTTCAGGTCCGCGGCCACCGTGTACAAGTCTTCGTATTCGGCGACGAGAGCGTCAACATCCGCCTCGGACGCGGCATTGACTGCCTCGACTAATTCGTTGACCCCCCAGGTGTTCACCTGAACGCCAAACTGCAGCTCCGCCTCGGTCTTGTCACCCTCGGTCACCGCAACGAAGCGCATGTTGTCGCCGAAACGGGCCAGCTTGAGGTCATGGGTGGCCGCCCAACCGGCGGCGGCGCGGGTCCAGGTCGCGATCTGCGCGATGACCCGCGGATTCGACACGTGGCCGACGACGGTCTTGCGGGCGACTCCGAGCCGCGTCTGGATGTAGCCGAACTCCCGGTCGCCGTGAGCGGCCTGGTTGAGGTTCATGAAGTCCATGTCGATCGTTGCCCAGGGCAGTTCGACGTTGGCCTGGGTGTGCAGGTGCAGCAGGGGCTTGCGCAGCAGGTCGAGGCCGGTGATCCACATCTTGGCCGGGCTGAACGTGTGCATCCAAGCGATGACACCGATCACAGTGTCATCAGCGTTGGCGTCGAGGGCCATCCGGCGAATCGACTCCGAATCCTTCAGCACCGGCTTCCACTGAACCGTGACCGGAATCTCGGCTGCCACGCCGAGCGCATCGGCAATGGCCCGCGACTGCTCGGCGACCTGCGCAAGGGTCTCTTCGCCATAGAGCCCCTGGCTTCCGGTGAGGAACCAGACCGTGTACGACTTCAGGTCGGGAATGATGCTGCGGCTCATGCGTCTGCTCCTGCTGTGGTTGGTTTCGCTGCCTGGCCGTACACGTTCTGGTACCGGTCGAAGAGGGCGTCGATCGCGTGTGCGGGAATCGGGATGAGCTCGCCGAGTTGTTTCGCGATGTGCACAGTTCGCGCGACATCCTCTGCCATGACCGCGGCCTTGACGGCATCCCGCGGGCTGGATCCGATGGTGAAGACGCCGTGGTTCTGCATCAGCACGGCGCGGGAGCGATGGCCCGTGAGGGTCGCTACAACGGCGCGTCCGATCGAATCGTCGCCGATGATGGCGAAGGGGCCGACCGGGATGTCTCCGCCGAACTCGTCTGCCTGGCCGGTGATCACACACGGGATCGCTTCGCCGCGGGCCGCCCACGCGGTCGCGTAGGTCGAATGGGTGTGCACGACGCCGTTGACCTCCGGCATAGTGCGGTAGATGTAGGCGTGCGCCGCGGTGTCGCTCGAGGGCGAGTGCCCCCCTTCGATAACGGTGCCGTCGAGGTCGCAGAGAATCATGTTTTCGGCGGTGAGGTCGTCGTACTCGACGCCGCTCGGCTTGATGACGAAGAGGTCTGCGCCGGGGACGCGACCGGAGATGTTGCCGCCGGTCCAGATCACGAGGTTGTAGCGCACGAGCATTTCGTGCAGCTTCGCGACGTCGGCCCGCACGGTGAGGACCTTCTCTTCGATCGTGCTCATGCGTTGTTCGCCTCGAGAATCTTTTTGCTGGCTGTTGCGGCCGCATCGCGCTTGAGCGACTTCAACCGGTGCATCACGTCGTTGCCACCCCGACCGAAATGGTCGTGCAGCAGTGTGTACTCCGCGTAGAGGAGGTCATAGGAATCGGCCGACGCGGTATCTGGGGTGTACACAGCGCGGTCGACCTTGCCCATCGCCTTGCCTGCTTCGAGAACAGTGTCGTAGGCGCCCGCGGCGACTGCGGCATGGATGGCCGAGCCG
>JANYEI010000263.1 GCA_025363205.1 Frigoribacterium sp. | reverse complement strand
AGAAGGTCGGCCTCGATGGCCGGTGTGATGGTCATAGGGACTCCGTGAGAATTGCGATGACGTCATCGACGGTCGGCTGGATCGGGTTGTTGATCGTGACGGAGTCGGCGAGGGTGTCCGCCGCGAGCGACGGCAGCGCCTCGGGAGTTACTCCGAACTTCGACAGCGGCCCTGTCATGCCCACCCGAGCAGCGAGGGCCGCGATGCCGGTGATAGCCGCCTCCGCGTTGTGCGCCGTCGATGCCGCGGTGTCGCCGACCCCGAGGGCGAAGGCCACCCGGGCGATACGTTCCGGCCGAGCCGCGAGGTTGAAGCGAAGCACAGCCTCGATCACAATACAGAGCGCGAGGCCGTGCGGAATGTTGAACTGGCCGCCGAGCGGATGCGCAATGCCGTGCACCAGGCCGAGCCCGGTATGGGAAAACCCCACGCCGGCAATGTGGCTGGCGAGCAGGAGTTCGGCCCGTGCTTCGATGTCCGAGCCATCCGCCACCGCGCGCGGCAGGAAGGCCGCGACAGTCGAGATCACCTGGAGGGCGATGCCGTCGCTATAGGGGTTCGCGCGGATCGACAGGTAGGACTCGAGCGCGTGGGTGAGGGCATCCATTCCGGTCGCGGCGGTTGCGCCGGCGGGAAGTCCGACGGTGAGGTCTGGATCGAGGATCGCGGCCCTGGCGAGGGCGCTGTCATGCCCGACGTAAAACTTACGATGACTCGTTACATCGGTGATCACCCCGAACGCGTTCACCTCCGCGCCGGTACCGGCTGTGGTGGGGATGGCGATTATCGGCAGGGCGGGATGGGGGAACGTGCTCGTGTAGTCGAGCCCGATCCCACGCTGGGGGTTCACCGCGCCGAGTGATATGCCCTTGGCGGCATCCATAGACGAGCCTCCGCCGACCGCGACGATTGCTCCGGCGTGGATGGTCATGGCGAGGTCACTGCCCTCGTCGACACAGGTTGTGGTCGGATTCGGGGTCACTCCCCCGTAGACGGTCACGGCCAGGCCAGCCTCCTCGAGCGACGATCGAACCAGGGCGACGACCGGGGAGCTCGCGAGGAACGGATCGGTGACGATCAACGCGATGGTCGCGCCGGTCGCGGCCGTGATCGCGCCAACCTGCGCGACAGTTCCACGCCCGAAGTGCGCGATCGGCTTGGGGTCGAGAGTGAGCTGGATGTCATGAAGCGGCCGGGGAAGCGGCACCAGTCCGGTGGCCGCGAGCTCGCTCATACCAACACCTTCTCGAGTCGGAGGTCAACGCCGATGAGGTCTTCGTAGAGCTTTACCGGCGTCATCTCGCCGGCGAGATCGCCGTATTGGGCACGGGCCCGGCGGTAGATCTGCTCTACAAGGGCGCTGAGCTCCGAGGGCGCTCCCACCGATCGGGCGAGGTCGATCGAGAGACCGAGGTCCTTGCAGGCAAGTGCAATCGCGAAGCCCTCGTCGTAGTCACCGTGGTCGAGGATCGAGAGCACGTCGTTCTGCACGAAGTTGCTGTTGGCCGGACTCGCGATCAACGAATTGCGCAACACGGCGAGGTCGACGCCGGCCTTCACGCCGATGGCGAGTACCTCTGCCGTTGCGACGAGGTGCGAGAACCAGAGCTGGTTGATCATCAGCTTGACCGCGTATCCGGTGCCGGCCTCTCCGACGTGCAGGATGCGCTCCGGATCTCCCATCGCCTCGAATACCGGGCGCAAGCGCGCCACATCCCCTTCTTCTCCTCCGACGAAGATTTGTAGCGTGCCGTTTGCGGCACCGATAGCCATACCGCTCACCGGAGCATCCAGTATGTGAAGGCCGCGGTGGGAATGCTCCGCTCTCACGCGCTGCGCCACTTCCGGCACCGAGGTGGACATGTCCACCCACGTGCCGCCGTCGGCGATGCCGGCGAGGATTCCCGTCGGCCCGTTGACGACCGTTTCGACATGCCGGGGTGTCGGTAGCATCGTAATGACCACGTCCGTCATTGACGCGACCTCCGCGGGAGTCGCGGCCCACTCGGCGCCGTTCGCCACCAGTTGGTCGGCAGATTCCCGACGGATGTCGTTGACGACGAGGTCAAATCCCGCCTTCTGCAGGTTGCGGGTCATTCCGGAGCCCATGTTGCCAAGGCCGATGAAGCCGACGCGGGTCGGTGTATTGGTACTCATGTGTTCGTGCGTTCTCAATCGTTACTCAGGGGCGAATCGCCCAGGTTGATCCAGGTGGTTTTGAGCGCCGTGTAGGAATCGAAGGCGTGCAGCGACCGGTCACGGCCGCTCCCCGAGCTCTTGAACCCGCCGAACGGCGTGATGACATCGGCGACATCATAGGTGTTGACCCACAC
>JANYEI010000197.1 GCA_025363205.1 Frigoribacterium sp. | reverse complement strand
GGAAATTCGGGTTCGTTTTCCGGGGCGATCGTGTTGAGGTAGTCCGTGGTCGGAACCATCGGCACTCCGAGATGAAGCTCCTTCGACCGCTTCAGCAGGCTGAGGATGATCTCGCGCCCGCGCTCATGACCCTGCGCTGCTACAAGCGCATTGAGAGATTCCTGCCATTCCGCAGTTTCCTCAGGGTCCTGGTCGGTGTGATTCACCGAGTAGGGGTCCTGGTCGTTTACCGTCAACGTCGACCTCGCATCTTTTCCGTGGACAATCCGTACCCCGCACGGCGAAGATCGGATTGCGACCGTCGCCAGGATGTTGGGCCTTATCAAGTCTAGTTCTCACGCCAGTCGCCCTCGCGCACGGCCGGTTTCGGCGCCGCATTGGTACGGTCGATGCCATGACTCTGCGCACTCTCGAAAACGGCATCATTTGCGTCTCCGTCGACGATGCCGGGGCCGAGCTCTCGTCGCTCCGCGACCAGTTCGGCCGGGAACTGTTGTGGCAGGGGGAATCGGTGTGGACGCGTCGCGCGCCGGTTCTCTTTCCGATCGTGGGGCAGCTGCCGGGCGGCATTCTCACGCATGACGGGAAGGACTATCCGATCGGACAACACGGGTTCGCCCGGGACGAACGGTTCGAGGCATCCAACCAAACGGAGACTTCCGTGTCATTCACCCTCGTCGATTCTGCCGAGACGCGAGTGCACTTCCCGTTCGGCTTTCGTCTGCAGGTGCGCTATTCCATCGCACAGGCGACCCTGACCGTGCAGACGACCGTGACCAATTCGGGCCAAGTACCGTTTTCGGCATCGCTCGGTGAGCATCCGGGATTCGCCTGGCCGCTGGCTCCTGGTATCGCACGGGATTCCCACACCATCGAGTTTCCCGAGCTCGAATCATTCCCGATCCGACGCATCGTGGACGGACTGCTGGTCGCGGAGTCTCAGCCGACCCCCGTGGAGGGTCGTGTTCTCTGCCTGAACGATTCGCTGTTTGTAGACGATGTGATCATCTTCGACAGACTGGCCAGTCGGTCGGTGCGGTACACCGCGCCGGGGGCACCTGCTCTAACAATCGCGTTCGACGACTTCCCCCTGCTCGGACTGTGGTCGAAAGCCCCGGGACAGTTCGTCTGCATTGAGCCGTGGTTCGGGATGACGGCACCGCAGGGATTCGCAGGCGAGTACAGCGAGAAGCCGCATCAGTTTGTTCTTGCCCCGCAGGAGAGCCGGAATTTCACGTACAGCATCACGATTGAGCAACCTCAACCGTAGGTGCGCGTTGACCTCAGGCGTATACTTGAGGATCGTGTTTACCGGATGTTCACGTCGTCCGGAGGATAGGAATTACCCATGACTTTGGAAAATGACACCCAGGCACCCGATTTCGAGCTCCCCAACCAATTTGGGGAGCACATCAGGCTGAGCGACTTCCGTCACAAGAAGCCCGTCGCTCTCGTCTTTTTTCCTCTCGCCTTCTCGAGTAACTGCACGAGCGAGCTGTGCGAACTTCGCGACAACCTCGCGCTGTTCAGCGATAAAAGTATTGAGCTGCTCAGCGTCTCCGTCGACTCGAAAGCTACCCAGCGCGCGTTCGCTGAGGCCGAGGGCTATCAGTTCAATCTGCTCGCGGACTTCTGGCCGCACGGGGCGGTGGCAAAAGAATACGGCGTGTTCCTTCCGGAAAAGGGCTTTGCCAACCGCGCGAGCTTCCTCATCGATATGAACGGCATCATCCGCGCGAGCTTCGTCACGGCACCGGGAGAGGCGCGGTCCATCACGGCATACCGTGAGGCGTTGGACGAGCTCTCCTCGGTCGTGGTCTAGGCGGCTTTACTGTTCTCCGGGTCGAGGCGCCGGAGGACCTCCTGCAACTCCGCAATCATCTCCACCTGACGATTGTTGATTTCAAGCACCTGATCGATATTGGATTTCGCGGCAATGCGTGGTCGTCGTGCCCTCAGCGTGCGACGGCAATGGCGTCCTGAACGTGACCACGACTCTTTCGGACCTCCAACTGGTCATGCCTCGAGCAGGATGTCGGCGTCGTGGGTGCGGGTTGGCTGATTTCGTCATCCTGCGGGGTAATTTCATCGGCGCTGCACAGCCGGTGCGGATGCCTGTACGATTTACCTCGTCGCAGCCGTCCTGAGGGGCGTGCGCTGCGGGCCTTTAGCTCAGTTGGTAGAGCGCCACGTTTACACCGTGGATGTCATCGGTTCGAGCCCGGTAGGGCCCACTTCGTAAAGTGCTGGCCAGGACGTGATCCTAAACAATTGGACTCGAAAGTCTCTTGACCTTGGTGCCTCGCGTGTTGGTGTGATGTTGGTGAATAACCAGACTGACTCAGGCTCGACCAGAATTGCGGGTCGATCAACCGGGAAACTCCTAACGGGGATTGCGTCAGCTGAACTACTGAGCTGGACCTGCTGCGAGCTTCTTCTCCGCAGCCCTGGCCTTGATGCGAGCAATACCTGAGAGGGTCGGAGTCGGTCTTCATCTAGTGAAGGTAGGTCCGATGTGTAATCGCAGAATTCGAATGGCCTAGTCAATTGGATTGCTCAAGATCAGGGCCGACAGCCGTTCAAGTTGGCGCTCTAGTCGCTGTCTTCCCGCCAGGGCGCGACGTCGACCTCGTTACCTTCAGCGTCAGCGAGCGTCCACCACGACGGCGCGTAGGCGTCGGTCACGATGCGGCCGCCGGCTGCCAGTGCGGCGGCGATGCGCGTCTCGGCCTGGTCGCGGGGAACCGAGACATCGATGTGGACGCGATTGCGTTGCGGTCGCGGCTCGTCCATTTGCTGGAAGGTGAGCCATGGGCCGCGGCTGAGCGGGTCCACGACATCGTCGTCGCCGAATTGGACGTAGCCGAGCACCGCGCGCCAAAACGGCAGCACCCCGGCAATATCGAGGGCGTCGATGGACACCTGCACGGTCTGCACTTTGGACGGGTCGGCGGCGATGCCTAGTTCACGTGCGGCGATCGAGATCTGTTGCGCCAGTGCCACGTCCCGGTCGCTGATGTCGCCGACCTCGTGGGTGAACAGGCTCACGGTCACGCCAGCGTAGCGAAGGTCTAGGTCCGGATGATGGTCCGCCGCGTCCGCAAGCCGCCCGATGACCTCGACCAGTTCCACTCCCTTGGCGAATGAGCCGGTGGCGAAATAGGTCCGTGCGCCATCAAAGACGACCCGCCAGTCCTCGAGTCCGTCAGAGGCATGGAACTGCCGTGGTGAAATGCGTTCAGCCATGGTGAACTCCCGTCATCGGAATGAGATAACTCTGCCCCCCGGAGTTGCTTTGGTGGGCGAAGTCGTCGATTTGCCCCAGGCGGTCGCGCCGCGGAGAAAGATCAGCTTCAGGCTCTGAGAA
This sequence comes from Frigoribacterium sp., assembly GCA_025363205.1. Lineage (GTDB taxonomy): Bacteria > Actinomycetota > Actinomycetes > Actinomycetales > Microbacteriaceae > Lacisediminihabitans. Next base: position 5,460 of record JANYEI010000197.1, on the reverse strand, counting down.
TGCTCAAAATAGTTCCGGCTAAGGTCACCATCTCGCTGACCGTTCATCACTGACACGCCTCTGTACAATCGACCGTTGAGTGTTTGTGGCCCTATCCCCGTGTCCACTCTCACGGGTCAAGGCCAGTTCGCTATCGGTTGTCCCGAAGCTAGCCGACCTGTTTATGGCGCGCGATAGAGTCTGCGCATGGCGAAGCAGATCATCTCAACACCGAACGCGCCGAGCTCTCCGCTCTACAGCCAAGGAATCAGGGTCGGTTCGACAATTTACGTTTCCGGGATGATCGGCATCGACCAAACAACCACCGAGCTGGCGGGCCCGACAATCCAGGAACAAACCCGGCAAGCTGTGCGCAACTGCATAGCGGTCCTCGAAGCGGGCGGCGGCATCCGCGGCGATATCGTGCACATCACTGTCCTTCTCACCAACCCCAGCGACTTCACGGGGATGAACGAGGCATACGCTGACGAATTCCCGACCGAGCAACCCACACGGGCGGTCGCCAAACTGGGCGTCGAACTGCCAGGAGTGCTCGTATCGATCATGATGACCGCGCAGGTCGGCGACTAAGCCGCTCTTAGCCCTCACAACGCCAACCTGCGTCTCGCTAAACGCACCCAGAGAGATTACGCGGCATCGCGGAGCTGCCAGCGAATGGTCGGGGAAAGCACACCATCCTCGACGCCGCGGCGTTTCTGACTGTGATCTCCAGGTCCTTTTTCATCTCGTGGGTGACGGGGTCAGATCCATTTTCCTGGTTTATTGCTCTCGAAAATCAGTCGGCTGGAGACGTGCTCTCGTCGTGTGACTCGAACTGCGAGCGTGTTGGTGTGGTGTTGGTGAGCAGTCAGATTGGACCGGAATCAGCAAGCACAAACCAGACTGAAATCGCCGTGATTGCCATGGTTTAGCCCGGTTTGGCCTGGTCCACGCCAAGCCCGAGTACCTTTACACCGTGGATGTCAGCGGTTCGAGCCCGGTGGAGCCCACTTCTCACAAAGACTTGTTCTCACTCTGGTTTCAGCACATCCGCCAGAGGCAGACGGCCATGAGGGTTCGCACCGTGCCGGTAGGACGCCGGTGGGCAGCTCGGCCCGCTCTCTTGCGTCCCCAAGCCTCGATCCACTGGTCGGCTTGGGGTGACGGGAATCAAGCAATTTTGCGCGAATCTTTGGTAGCGCGTGAGCCTTTATCTCGATACCGCGCTTCGGTGAAGGAATACTCGGCTTTAGAGAAGAGCGACGCGTCTGCTGCTCTCACTGCGAAGGACGACGCCCGGATCTGCGCTGGAGCCTCCGTGGTTGTAATGTGCTGGTCATCCGGTTCGCCCTGACCTGCGGCTCACTCATACTCTGGCCGCAAGGGCTGTTCGACCTTGGTTCTGAGGGGACCGCAGGGTCGATCGTGTTCATCGCCGTCCGTGCGGCGCTCCTGGCCGGTGGTGTGGCCGCGATCAGGATGGCAACTCGTCGTCTCGCTCGCCTGAAGAACAATCTGGTCGAGGTCGGAAAGGCGCACAGCGCATTCGAGAACGAGCCGGAGTTCCAGCTACCGACGATTGGGAGTAGGCGCAATTGAGGCGCCCGAACACCCAGACAAAATTGTCAAAAGCCTGCTAACCGGAAATGATGATGGAAAAGATCTCCGAATTTTTCTGGATCGCAACGAATTCTCGTGCGTACCCAATCGCACTCGCACGGGTCCAACTCTGCTGTGTTCTCAAATCGATGTTGGCGGGCATTGGCCCGATATTCCAATAACCGCCAGGTCGCGGTGCGTCGTTTTTTGTGAAGAAAATCATGACTATTCGCTTGCCCGTAGCCGCGTTTTCCCGCAGTCGGACTCTCCCTAGCGCGACGCCAAGGTTCCCTGACTCCGTGCCTGAAGTCGCACGATCCCACTTCGTTTGGATCGTCTGAATCTCGGTGAGAATTACCGATTGCACTGCGTCCGGGAGGGGCTGTGACTTGTCGACGACGACGAACGACCCATCAGCAAGCTTGTACGCCAGCTGGCCTTTGCGAAGAGATGTGCCGGCGGAGACCACATCGCCGGGCGCTCGAGCAGCAATCGTCGGTTTTGACGTGCCGACGACAGGGACGTGCGTCGGTTTTGACGTGCCGATAACAGGGCTATTCGATGGCTTTGGCATACCAGCGACAGGAACCGGCGGCGGTTTTGGCATGCCAGCGACAGGGGTGTGCGTCGACTCTGGCCGTGTATCCGACGCCAACGTCGCGCAACCCGAGACACCTCCGATGAGCGCGGTGGTGAGCGCAGTGGTGAGCAGTGCAACTGCGGCGAGCCTGACCATGCGGGGCGCTATTTCGATCAGGCTCAAGGCCCCTCCGAACGGTATCGTCTATGTGAGCGTGAGCTTATCTCGCACCAGTGCCTGGATGTGCAGCGAAGGGCGGTGAGTCCGTGCGCAGATTGTTTATGTGGAACGGCTGACTTCCCTGCCCGGCGTTGATGAGTGCGCATGCGCACTGCTCAGAGGAATCCTGATCACAAAGCGGGAGTCTCTCCTCGCGCCGATCATTGTCAACGCGCTGACTGTGCGGGGGAAACCAGATAGCGATCACCCGAACAAACCGAGAACACCTGTGGTGACCCGATGTTGAATTTGGGGTCTTCGATGCCGAGGATACCGAGGGGTGGAGCGCCCGTAGCCCTCGCGCGCAGCTTCAGACGCAACTCGTTCGATCGTCGTTCCCACCTGACACAGCATCGGCACGCATGATCAATCGGTGCCAGGATCTGCCTTCAACCTGTCGTACTGAAGGTCTGCCGTTCGAGAGCCTGACCGCTTCGTGATTGGGGCCCGCAGCGCTTTGGTCATCTCCTCGCCTGATGATTCCCCGCTCATGTGCGGAGTCCCCGCGCGAACGCTAGCGGTAGTGTCGCGAGCGAGATCGCTGCGGCGACCAGCAATGCCGGGGAGAAGGACAGTCCCGCAGCAATAGTGCCCACGAGCACGGAGCCCACGCCGGTGCCAGCATCGAAGCCAATATTCCAGTACGCACTTGCTGTGCCGTATTCCTTGCGTGAAACAGAGCCAAGTGACAGCAGCAGGGTGAGATTTTGAATACCGCCGTAGCCGATTCCGACGAGAGCCAACGCGACCAGGAAGAGAATGACTTTGGTACCGCCGGGGTTCTCAACGGCGATGGCGGTGAGTGCGAGTCCCGCAACGGTCAGGAGCACGAGGGGCCACAAAAACACCCGGGTCCCGTAGCGATCAGCGAGGGACCCGATCCGCCACCGGCTGACGGCTGCGGCAACGGTGAATAAGGCGAGACCTCCCGCCGTCGCCAGCGGTGCCGAACTCATTTGCGGAGCGAACGTGATGATTCCGCCACCCGCCAGAGTGGCACCGAGCAGGATGATCGTCGGTCGGGCGAGCCTGCTGGCAACCCAACGCCGCGACGGGTTGTCGAATGCCTGGCACGAAATGTCACTATCCGTTGCGTTGTCGGCCATATCGCTGAAATGCTGCCGTTCTACATCGTTCTCTCGCAGCGCCCGCGCGAGCCAGGGAGTGGCTGCGATTCCCAGGATGGACGTGCTGCCCAGTGCGAACACGATCCAGTATCCAACCCCATCGGTCAGCGATGGCCCCGCTGGCAGAAGGACGACCTGCGGGATGGCGATTGCCGCACCATATGCCCCGATCGCGGCACCATGTCGTGCTGGCGGGACGAGCTGGGCGAGGGTCGTGGATCCGGTGACGGTGAGAATGCCGAATCCGAACCCTCGGAGGACTGACATTGCGAGGATCCACCCGAGTTGGTCGGAGACCAGATGCAGCACGGAGGGGCCACCCAGAAACAGCAGGCCAGCCGCAAGAACAGGTGCGGTACCGAAACGGGCCAGTAGCCGAGGAACGAAAGGCTGGGTGGCGATTGTGGCAAGCAGGAGGAGCCCGTTGACGACGCCTGACCCGGCTGCATCCGCACCGCCATGTACCGCCCACAGCGGAGCGACCGGAAGGAGTGCTGCGTAGCCCGAGAATCCGGCAGCGGTAATCAGAAGCAGCGCTGGCATTCCCGGCTCACGCCACACCGGGATGCGGGATGGCGGATGGCGTGAGGTCACGATGGCCAACCCTATCCGGCCGTCATGACGCGGCCGCCTCACCAATCACAACGGAGGGGAATGTCAGAGTGGGCTCGCCAAGCAGGTAGGTGCGAAATGATGGCGGCGCCAACGCCTGCGGCGCTTCGACAGTGGAGTTCAGTGTCTGTTGTAGAGATCCAGTCGACGGTCGGCGTGGACGTCGTTCAGCGGGCTCACTGATTTGTCGCGGGCGAGGGCGAGGTCGACCGTGACCATCGCTGTGTGCTCCTCGCCAAGTTGGATGGAAGTTATCGGGTATCCGTCGGCATCGACTATCACGGTTCCACCCAGCCAGTCCTGGCCACGCTCCTGCCCGACTCGGTCGGCTGCCGCGATGAACATGCGGTTGACCGCTGCATCAGACTGCACCCGGATGATCTCCCCGGGACGCTCAGCCGCCGGTCGCGGGTAGAGCGGCCAGTTCACCGGTGCACACAGGAGATCTGCGCCGTCGAGTGCGATCCGGCGCACCCACTCCGGAAATTCGAGGTCATAACAGATCATCAGTCCAAGGCGGCCGTACTGCGTCTCTACGACCGGGGGATACCCGTCGCCCGCTGTGAACCCGCAGCTCTTTTCGGTGTTCCACAGGTGTGTTTTGCGGTACTGGGCCAACACGCCGTTTCGGTCAACAATCACAGCCGAGTTGTAGACCTCGTCGCCGGCGGCGAGTTCGCTGAAGCCGCTCACGATCACGATGCCGAGCTCCGAAGCTGTGCGCACCAGCTCGCGGATGTACGGTCCGTCGAGGGACTGGGCCGACGCGAGCAGCTCTTCACGGTCCGCGAACATGTAGCCGCAGTTCGCGAGCTCTGGGAGCACCACGATATTGGCACCCCGACCGGCGGCATCCCTCACCCCCACGTCGATGCGTTTCAGCGACTCCGCGGCGTTACCGATCACCGGCGCCAGCTGGATGCAGGCGATCGTGACGAGGGCGCCGTCCGTCATCGTGCCGCGCCTTCGAGTTCTGCGTCACTTTTCACGCGTGCTTTTTCCTCTTCCTTACGGTCGAAGCTGCGTGAGAAGAGCAGATACAGACCGCCCGAAACTACGAGCCCGATCGCGAATGAGAAGTCTGCGCCACCCAGCATTTGCGCGATGGGGCCGACAAAGAAGCTCACCGAGAAGAAGGGGATCATCACCAGGAAGCCGACCGAGTAGGCCACCATACCGCGCCACGCCCACCGTCGATAGAGGCCATTAGGCTTCAGGATCTCCGCAATCGCATACTTGCCGCGCCGAACGAAATAGAAGTCGACCAGGTTGACGGCAGTCCACGGCACGAGGAAGTACAGCATGAGCAGAACGAAGCTGTTGAAGCTGCTCACGTAGTTGTCC
>JANYEI010000186.1 GCA_025363205.1 Frigoribacterium sp. | reverse complement strand
GTCGACACCCTCACCGAGCTATGGGGAGAGCGGGCGGATGCGGCCCTCCACCGCGGCCAGCGGGTACCGGCTGTTCGTGCTCTAGCCGGGCCGGCCGGCGCGACCCCGGCAGCTGTGCTCGCCCGGCTCTTTGTGCTGGGGATGTCGGTTTCGGCCGAGCAGCTTGCCGCGGCACTCCCCGCGCTGGGCATCGACGGCGCGATCCAACTCGGTCTCGTCTCGCTGGAGCGAGACGGTCTCCGCGCAGCGCTCGACCTGCGCCCCTACAGCTTCGTCGACGCCCACGGGGTGGGCATCTGGTGGATCGCGAGCGACCTCGGCGAGCTCACCGTCGGCGGCGCCCTGCGCGAAGACCACGTGCTCGGCGTTGGCGGTGCCTCTCTCACCCTCAGCGGACTCATGGTGGGCACGCCCGTCGATTCAGCCCTCGACCTCGGTACGGGCTGCGGCATCCAGGCCCTCCATGCCGCTCGTCATGCCACCCGGGTGGTCGCCACTGACATATCGCCCCGCGCCCTCGAGATCGCGGCGCTCAACGCGGAACTGAACGGCATCCGCAACATCGAGTTCCGGCTCGGTAGCCTGTTCGAGCCCGTGGTGGGGGAGAGATTCGGGCACATCGTGTCGAACCCGCCCTTCGTGATCACGCCCCGGGCCGAGGGCGTTCCGTCCTACGAATACCGGGACGGAGGCATGGTGGGCGACGCCCTGGTCGCGTCAGTGATTGCCGGGTTGGCTGAGCACCTCGAGCCGGGTGGGATCGCGCAGCTGCTCGGCAATTGGGAGTATCGCGATGGTGCCGACGGTCTCGACCGCGTCGGCGACTGGGTCGCCTCCACTGGCCTCGACGCCTGGGTGGTGGAACGTGAGGTGCAGGATGCCGCGCTCTACGCTGAGACCTGGATCCGCGATGGTGGCACCCGCCCCGGCCCCGAATTCGACCGGCTGTACGAGGCGTGGCTGGACGACTTCGAGCAGCGCGGCGTGACGTCGGTGGGATTCGGCTATCTCACGCTGCGGGCGAGTTCCCAGGGCCTCCGACGACTGGAGCGCCTCGACAGCGCCGTCGGTGGCGGCCTCGGCGCCCACGTCGCCGATACCTTGGCGGCATCGGACTGGCAGTCCGATCGCACCGATGACCAACTCGGGCGTGAACGGCTGGTGCTCGCGTCGGATGTCACGGAGGAGCGGCACTACTGGCCGGGGGCAGCCGACCCCACCGTGATGACCCTGCGCCAGGGCGGTGGATTTGGGCGCTCGGTACCTGTCGACACCGGCCTCGCGGCCTTCGTCGGCGCCTGCGACGGGGAACTCAGCGTGCGGGCGATCATCGCCGCGATCGCACAACTGCTCGAGGCGGATGGGGCCGCACTGTCGGCGGACCTGTTGCCGAGCATCCGCGAACTCGTGACGACGGGGTTTTTGCGGCCGCTCAGCTGATCCGGGATTTCGGCCTTCACACCTTGCCGACTGCCCAGAAGTCTCGCCGGAACCGTCGTCATTGCGCCGCATGCACCGCCATCACGGCTGTTTTCCAAGCAGGAGCCGATTGAACGCCCAGCCGGCTGTCGTGATCAGGAGCACGGCGCCCACCATGGAAAGCAGCTGCACGGGGGTGTGCAGGATGCCAAGCGCCACAATCAATGTCGACGCGCCAGCCGGGGGGTGCGGCAGTTTCAGGAGACTCAACACCGCGGTTGTGATCCCTACGGCGACCGCTCCGGCAATAACGTAGGGCACGGTGAGGCCGCCGACCGGTGCCGACCGGTGCCCGGATAGACCGAAAGCGGTGAAGCAGGTCACTCCGGCAGCAATGCCAACGACATGGCCGACGATCGTGTTGAGGGGCCGGGAGGAGGGCTGTTTCGGTGATTCGAAGAACAGCATCACCGTCGGGCCGAGGCTCGGAAACAGCCAAGGCTGCTTGACGAGAAGACCAACGGCGCCGGTGATCGAGAGGGTCACAATCGCCAGGACTGCTGCGTAAGCGGCTCCGCCCTCGCGGCGCTCTTGGACCTTCCGCAGAGGGCCGTACCAGGTGGGGCGCTTGGTCACTTGGCGATTATCAACGCTTGGGGGGCGGCTTGCTTCATCCGTGTTGTCAGCCAGCCCAGCTGCACCTTAATTTGCGCTTCGCACTGACCAACGATTGCCACGAGCTGATCATCGCGGAGCGCAAGGGCGGCCTGCTTGACCACCATCCAGGTAACGTCGACCAAACTCGCCAAAAGATACAGGTCTTGAAGGTCGCGGATAAGACCGACCGGGCCGGTTCGGGTCGAGGAGATCCCGACCGCGTGGAGGCGTTCCGGTTCGTCGTCGGGCTGTTCGCCGTACCGCTCAATGACTGGTGCAAGGGCGCGTTCATGCTGGTCACACTGCTGGGCGAGGGTCTGGCACAGGTGGTAAACGTCGGGTTCAGCGCCGTGCCCTTCGGCGACCTGCCGATAGGACGACGCCAACATCTGCTCCGCTTTCCGCAGGAGCCCCAAATACACGGGCAGCATCATGACAGGGCCTCCGCACGGTCGGCCGTCCACGCATCTCGGTCGACGACACCCGACGCTTCCGCGTCCGGCCCCCCGACGGTCGGGCGGACAGTCCCCGGCACGGCGGGCCGGGAGGCCGTCGTCGTTGGCGCGTCAGATGGACCGACGGCATCGGCGACCTTTTCGACCCGAACGGCCGCGTTTTTGAACAGAGGCTGCTTGGATACCGGATCCCACTCGGTGACAGTGAGCTCATTCGCGGCCGAAGTGTGACCGTTCGAGACTTCGGTTGCCGCGTCGAAGTAGCCGTAATGGAACGGGGCGAACACGGTTCCCTCCCGTATATCTCCCACTCGGACGGGAACAACTATTTCGCCTCGGGGGGAGGTCACCCGCACGATGTCACCCTCGGCAAGGCCCAGCGCATCCGCGTCCGTGCGCGAAATCTCTACCCAGGCGGTCGGTGCTGCTCGATTCAGCTGCCGTGACCTGGCCGTTTTCGTTCGCGTATGGAATTGGTAGGCGGTTCGTCCGGTCGTGTAGCGCAGCGGGTAGTCGTCATCGGGCTCCTCGTGCGGAGGCGCGTACTGGGCGGACTTGATCACCGCTTTGCCGTGTGTTTCCAGAGCGCGGAATGCCTGCTCACCCACGGTTGCCCCGGTGAGGAGGTCGTGTCCGAAGCTCTCGCAATAGTCGGGTTCGGTCGGGAAGATTCCGTCGGTGTACAACCTGGTGACCCCGCCAGGGTTCTCCGCGTTGCACGGCCACGGAATCCCGCTCCCGCCGCGAAGTATGTCGTAGCTGATCCCGGTGTAGTCGCACGGCCGCCCGCGGGTACATTCCTGCCAGGCCCGGTAGGCGTCCTCCGGGCTACTCCACTCGAGAAGGGGCGATCCTTCGTTCGTCACGAAGCCCATCCTTGCGCCGTAGTCGAGGAAGATATCAAGGTCAGAGCGCGCTTCACCTGGCGGCTCTATCGCCTTATCCGAGAGGTGCACCGTGCGGTTCACGTTCGTGAATGTTCCTGTCTTCTCTCCCCAGCCCGCTGCCGGCAACACCACGTCGGCGTACTGGGCAGTCTCGGTGAGAAACAGGTCTTGAACAACAAGGAACACACTGTCCTGGTCGAGGATCCGGCGGATCCGTTCCAGTTGCGGCATCGACACCGCAGGGTTCGTTGCCGACACCCACAAGAATTCGATGCTGCCCTGTTCGACATAGCGGAAGATCTGCATCGCATGGGTCGGCGGAGCCCAGTGTGGGATCACGTCAACGTCGACACCCCACAGAGTGGCCAGTTGCTGCACGTGCTCCGGGTTCTCCCAGTTGCGGAAGGCGGGAAGGTCACCGTCGGCTCCGCACTCCCGATTGTTCTGCGCTGTGGGCTGTCCGTTCATCTGCAGGATCCCGGCGCCGGGTTTTCCAATCATGCCGCGCAGTAGGTGCATGTTGTTGACCTGGCACGATGCCGCCGTCGCCTGGGCGGACTGGTAAAACCCCTGCAGCACCGTTGAAAGGACTCGCTCCGATTCCCCGAAGATCCGTGCCGCTCGGCGAACGTCGTCCGCGTCAACACCGCACGTCTCAGCCACCTTCTCCGGCGTCCACGGGTCCACGACCAGACGGAGCTCGTTGACCCCCACCGTGTGGTCCTGCACCCATGCCTCGTCCACCCACCCGTGCACGAACAGTTCCCGGATGAGTCCGTTCATGAGTGCCTGATTCGTGCCGGGGCGAACCGGCAGGTGCACATCTGCGACTTTGGCGACCTCGGTCTCGCGCGGGTCGACGCAGACGATGAACGGCCGATCCGGGCCAGCGATCCGGTCAAGAATCCGGGACCACAACACGGTTTGCGTCTCGGCCATGTTGTGGCCGTACAGGAACACCGCATCGCAGTCGTCGATGTCGAGGTAGCTGCCCGGCTGCCCGTCGGACCCGAAGCTTTCCTTCATCGCGGCAGCCGCCGTCGCCGTACACAGGCGAGTATTGCCGTCCATGTGCGGCGTCCCGATCCCCGCTTTCCCGATCACGGCCAGGGCATAGTACTCCTCGAGAAATAGCTGGCCACTGGTATAAAATCCGTGACTGAGTGGACCCTTCTCCGCGAGCAGAGTCTTGCTGCGCTCGACGATGCGGGACATTGCGGTGTCCCAATCCGTCTCGACTAGCCGACCATCGATCCGGATCATGGGGCGGGTAAGACGTTCGCGGCTGTTCAGCCCGGGGATGCTGCCGAACAGGCCCTTCGGCCCCAATCGGCCATGGTTTACCCGGTCGACAGCCCGTCCGCGGATGCCGACCATCCGTTCATCTTTGACCGCAATGTCGCAGGCGCACCCGTTGCTGCAGAGCACACAGGCGGATTGCACCCACCGGTCGATATCTGTCTCGAGCACTCCATCGGCGAGTTTCTGATCCACTCGGACCGGCCAATGCTCGCCTCGCGCGAACGGGGTCCGTTCGCCCCAAATGTCAGCAATTCTGTCCGTCATCAGATCACCATGCCTTTCCGTTGCCCCGTTGAGCACGAACGTACTCTCGTCTTTCGCGTGAGTCTCGAATTTTTGATCGCACGGTCTGATTGCTCGCCGCGCAAGGGTGACGCCCCACTGAGCATCCCTGCGACCACCACACTGCGGACATCCGTGCCTCGCTGCGCGTGCCAAGCCGGTTGCGCTCGTCGCGCGAGCTCGCGCTGCAGTTTGGCCACTCCGTCGTCACGGGCCGTCTCGACCGGCTCACCACTCGGGTTCGGACCTTGCCGGATCTCACGATTCGGACTTCTCCGACCCGGTTGCTGAAAACGCGTGGATCGCGAATATTCGAGGCGAGAGCGGACTGCTGCCCGATGCCCGGCACCACCCCCACGGGCAGCGACCGGAGGCCTCGGACTGCCCGACGACCTAGACCGGCGCTTCGAGCTGTTCGTGTCGACCGTAATCTCCGGCATCGAGGGGCTGGCGCGGCAGCTGTCGACGTGCCAGTGTGGTCAGCGTAAGTCACTCCCCACTGTCCGAGGAGGACACCATGGTCACCACCACCGGCGCGTTCAGCGGCTTCTCCGTCGACGACATCGATGCGGCCCGCACCTTCTACGCCGTTACCCTCGGCCTCTCCGTCACGACAAACGACATGGGATTCCTCGAGCTCAAGCTCGATAGCGGAGCGGTGATCCTCATTTATGCGAAGCCTCACCACACTCCGGCGAGTTTCACCATCCTCAACTTCCCGGTGGACGATGTTGAGGCTGCGGTGGACGACCTCAACGCCCGCGGGGTGGCGACCAAGATCTATCCGGACGATGTGATGCCGAGCGACAGTAAAGGCATCATGCGCGGCAACGGACCGGATATCGCGTGGTTCCTCGACCCCGCGGGAAACGTGCTTTCGGTGCTCAGCTCGCGGTAGCCCTCCTCCTGTCGGGCTCTCTTGGCAACCCCGCTGACTCGAATCCCCTTCGGGCATACGTTCGCAATGTCGTCTTCGCCTCCGAGGCCGGCGGAGGGAGGGCATCGTGGCGCGATCGCGGCCCGAAAAATCATCCAAAGAGGTCAGCAGCCTCGTCCCGGCTCGACTGGATCGACTTCCGTGGACGAAGTTCCACTGGTCCGTCGTCGTCGGCCTCGGTGTCGCCTGGATCCTGGACGGGCTCGAGATTCAAATTGTCGCCTCGGCAGGATTCGCCAAAGACCTGCACATGAGTGCCGTGCAGGTTGGCGTGGCCGGCTCGGTCTACCTCGTCGGACAGGTGGTCGGGGCACTCTTCTTCGGGTGGTTGTCCGACCGCATCGGGCGGCGACGGATGTTCATCCTCACCCTGCTGATCTACCTGGTCGGCAGCGGCATTGCCGGCTTTTCGCCGAATATGTGGTTTCTCTTCGCCTTCCGCTTCGTCGCGGGCCTCGGCATCGGAGGGGAGTATGCGGCCATAAATTCTGCCATCGATGAACTCATCCCTTCGCACTATCGCGGTCGGGTGGATATCGCGATCAACGGTACCTACTGGGGTGGAGCGGCCCTCGGGGCGGGAGCCAACCTCTTCCTGCTCAACCCCGCCCTGGTAAGCGAGAACTGGGGCTGGCGCATCGGATTCTTCATCGGCCCGGTGCTCGGTTTGGTCATCATCTATCTGCGGCGGCACATCCCCGAAAGTCCGCGCTGGCTGATGAGCCATGGGCGAGAGCAGGAGGCGGAAAAGACCGTCGATGACATCGAGGAGCGGGTGCGCGCCGACGGCGGTGTGCTCCCAGAGGTCGACGAGACAAAATCGATTACCGTGACGCCGCACGGTCGGGTTGGTTTTGTCGCGATGCTGAAAGTGCTCTTTGTGAAATACCCCAAGCGCACCTTCACCGGCGCCGTGATGATGGTCACCCAGTCATTCCTGTACAACGCGATTTTCTTTACCTACGCGCTCGTATTGCAGAACTTCTATCACGTGCCCACCGCGTCGACCGCTCTGTATTTCTTTCCATTTGCCATCGGAAACCTTGCTGGCCCGCTGCTGCTCGGCCACCTGTTCGATGCCTGGGGCAGGCGCAAGATGATCTTCCTCACCTACGTCGTCGCTGGGGGAGTGCTCGCGGTTTCCGCGGTCCTGTTTAGCGCGGGGTCACTGAACGCGACAACGCAGACGATCTTCTGGTGCGTCTCGTTCTTCTTCGCCTCGGCCGGCGCATCCTCTGCCTACCTCACGGTGAGCGAGACCTTCCCGCTCGAACTGCGCAGCCGCGCAATCTCCTATTTCTTCTCGCTCGGGCAGCTCGCAGGGGCGCTCGGTCCGGTCGTCTACGGGGCACTCATCGGAGCGGGAAAGGACCGCGGGCCGCTCACCGGCGGCTATTTCCTCGGTGCCGGCATCATGATCTTCGGCGGAGTTGTTGCATTGATCTTCGGAACCAACGCGGAGCGTCAGTCCTTGGAGGATGTGGCGGAGCCGCTCTCGAAGGTAGGCGCGACCGACACGAACGAATAGGGAATACCGCCGCGGTGGGTAACTGTTGTCTCTCGCATCCGCAACTCAGGAGGAAACATGTCTGAAAAAGTTTGGTTCATCACCGGTACCTCGCGCGGCTTCGGCCGCGAATGGGCCATTGCGGCTCTCGACCGCGGCGACAGGGTCGCCGCGACGGCGCGCAATACCGACAGCCTTGCCGAGTTGGTGGAGCAGTACGGCGACGCCATCCTGCCGATCTCGCTCGACGTCACCGACAAGAAGGCGGCAACCGCGGCCGTCGCTCAGGCGCACGAGCATTTCGGACGCCTGGACGTTGTGATCAACAATGCCGGGTTCGGTCATTTCGGATTCGTCGAAGAAATCACTGAGGACGAAGCCCGTGCCCAGATGGAGACCAACCTCTTTGGCGCGCTCTGGGTCACCCAGGCGGCGCTTCCGTTCCTGCGTGCGCAGGGGAGCGGGCACATCATCCAGGTGTCGTCGATCGGAGGAATCAGCGCCTTTCCGCTCGTCGGCATGTACCACGCCTCGAAGTGGGCACTTGAGGGCTTTTCGCAGTCGCTCGCCCAGGAGGTCGCGGGCTTCGGCATCTTCGTGACCCTGGTCGAGCCCGGCGGATTCTCGACCGACTGGAGCGGATCCTCGTCCAAGCGTTCCGAGCCGCTCGCGGATTACGCTGAGCTGCACGAAGCCGTGGAAGCCGCGCGCAAGCAGCGCTTCGCGGCCCCTGGCGATCCCGTCGCCACCCGCGGCGCGATCCTCAAGGTTGTCGACGCTGACCGGCCGCCACTGCGCATCTTCTTCGGTGAATCGCCGCTCGGCACAGCCAAGGCGGACTACGCGAGCCGAATCGCGGTCTGGGAGGAATGGAACGACGTGTCGATCGAGGCGCAGGGTCCGGCACAGTAG
>JANYEI010000175.1 GCA_025363205.1 Frigoribacterium sp. | reverse complement strand
CTTTTTCATTAGCACTGCTAATAAGCTATGCTAAGGATATATGGCAAATGATGAGTCAATAGACGATGACCAGGACATCCGGTTAGCCATTCAGCGACTCGCGCGCCGCATTCGTTCGATGCAGGCCGACGATGACGTCACCGAGGGCCAGCGTGCGGTCTTATTCGCGCTGGCGGAGAATGGGCCGCAGACGCTTGGCTCGCTGAGCGAGCACGAGCGAGTGACACCACCGAGCATGAACCGCACGATCAATGCGCTGGTCGACCTCGGCCTGGTGACGCGGAAGACCGCGCCCGACGATGCCCGTAAGGTGAGCCTCGATCTCTCCCCGTCCGGATGCGACTTCACCCGCGAAACCCGGCGTCGGCGTGACGCCTGGTTCACCACACGCCTCGACGCGTTGCCAGCCGAGCAGCGCCGGCTGTTGCAGAAGGTTGCGCCAATCCTGCGGGAACTGGCCGACAATTGAGCGCAATGTTCCGCTCGCTTAGCGGGTTCAACTATCGTGTCTGGGCGGCCGGAGCACTGGTCTCGAACGTAGGCACATGGATGCAGCGCACCGCCCAGGACTGGATCGTGCTTACCGAGCTCACCAATCACGACGCCGCTGCCGTTGGCTTCGTAATGGCCCTGCAGTTTGGACCACAGCTGCTGTTGCTGCCCCTCACCGGACTGGTCGCCGATCGCTTCGACCAGCGCAAAATCCTGATGGCTACGCAGGCGGCCGGGGGTGCGTTGGGAGTCGGGCTCGGCATCCTCACCGTCACGGGCATGGTGCAGCTCTGGCACGTCTACGTCTTCGCCGCACTCCTCGGCGTCGTCGCGGCATTCGACGCCCCAGCCCGGCAGACCTTCGTTTCGCAGCTTGTCGGCGGGGCCAATCTGTCGAACGCCGTCGCGCTCAACTCGGCATCCTTCAGCGCGGCGCGGATGATCGGACCCGCCGTCGCCGGGCTGCTCACTGCCGCCGTCGGCGCCGGCTGGGTCTTCCTGATCAACGGCGCATCCTTCGGCGCCGTGCTTGCTTCTCTCGCCTTCCTGAGGGTCGCAGACCTTCAGCGCTCCCCTCGGGCCAAGCCGAAAAAGGGCAACCTCGTGGAGGGCTTCCGCTATGTGCGGTCGCGGCCCGACATCATGGTGATCATGGTGATGGTCTTCCTCATCGGCACCTTCGGTCTCAACTTTCCCATCTTCATCTCAACGATGGCCACGACCGTCTTCCACAGGGGGGCCGCGGAATTTGGGGTACTTTCCTCGGTGATGGCGATCGGATCCGTCGTCGGCGCCCTGCTGTCGGCCCAGCGGGACAAGCCGCGGCTGCGATTCCTCTTCGCGGCATCCGCCGTGTTCGGCATCGGCGCCGCCGCTGCGGCCCTGATGCCCAGCTACTGGGGATTCGCCGCCGCCCTCGCCGTGGTCGGCCTCGCCGCGCAAACCATGATGACGACGGCCAACGGAGCCGTGCAGCTCTCCACTCCGGCACCGGTGCGCGGTCGCGTGATGGCCATTTACATGGCGATCTTCATGGGCGGCACCCCCATCGGGGCACCCGTAATCGGGTGGGTAGCAAATGAGTTCGGGCCGCGCTGGGCGCTCGGAGTGGGTGCGGCATCCGGAATCTTAGCGGCCCTGGTCGGCCTGTTCTGGCTGGTCAAGTACCACAACCTTCGCGTGCACTACAGCGCACGGCGGCTGAGTATGTCCCTCGACGGGCGGGAGCGTGCGGCGGAGGAGATCGTCGCCGACGAGGCGATCTCGCAGAAAGGCTAAAGCCCGATTGCCTCCGAGACACTCTCCGCTCTCGGCATCGTGACGGTCACGGTGGTGCCGCCAGCCACATGATCGCTCGTGAGAGTGATGCGACCACCGTGCCGCTCAACGAGGGATTTGACGATGGGCAGGCCGAGGCCGGTGCCAGGGATCGCTCTTAGCACCTCCGCGGGCGACCGGTAGAAGCGTTCAAACACCCGCTCGACGTCTTCGGCGGGGATGCCGGGTCCGATGTCGCTGATGACAAGCTGCACCTCGTCGTCGGTGCAAGAGGTGGCGATATCCACCGCACCTTCCGGCAGCGAGAATTTGATCGCATTGGACAGGATGTTCGAGACGATACGGGTGAGGTCGTGCGAGACGGACTGCACAAATGGCGACTGCCGGTCGAACGACGTCGACACGACCACCCCACGCGACTTCGCCATGGTGGACTGTTCCTGAACGCACTCCCGGATGAGCCGGTGGAGGTCGACGGCCTTGCTGGTCTTCGCCGGCGAATTTGCCCTCATGCTGCCGAGCTCAAGCAGGTCTTCGACCAGGTCGGCCAACCGGCGGGCGTTGCGCTGGATGACCGCGACGTACTCCCGAAGCTCCGGCTCCAGCGCCGCGTCTTCCATTACCTCGGCGAACCCCAGGATGCTGGTGATCGGGGTACGGAGTTCATGACTCACCGACGAGACGAAGTCGTCTTTCTGTCGGTCGAGATCACGCAGCTGGTCAACGAGGTTCTGCTCGTGCTCGAGAGCCTTCTGGTTAGCGAGCTGGGCTTCGTATCGCTCCGTGACGTCGACGAACTGTGCGGTAATAACACCCTGGTCGAACTCGGAGCTGCGGGTACTGAGGAAGTACTGAACGCGCCGACCGGCACGGGTCGTCAGCTCACCGTGCTGCTCCGACACTCCGCTCTGGCGATAGGAGTCGAAGATCTGCACGGCCGGATCGCGGCGAGAGAGCCGCACGACGCCCCCGGGGCCAAGATCCTCGACCTCGCCGGCGAGGGCGGGCCACTCGAGCATCTCGCTTGCGGCGTTGTTTCCGAGGAGCACCCGTACCTCAGGAAACCGAATCGGCTGAAGGAGGAGCAATCCCACCTGCGCGCCGACGAGACCACCACGCAGCAATTGGCCCCGCGACTGCACCTGCTCGGCGAGACGCTCCCGTTCGAGGCGCCCGACGCCCAGAAAGATGATCGTTGCGGCCTGGGCGATCAGGAATAACTGGAGCATCTGGTTCGAGATACTCACCCCCGCAACCTCCGAAGAAGCGAATGGCCCGCCACCGGCCGCCGTCAACTCCACCGTGAGCACCGCGGTGAGGAGAAGCTCGATGATCACGAAACCGTAGCTGAAGTTGAAAGCCGCCCAGGACAGTACCGGAAGTGAGAGGAAGGCGAGGGGCAGGGTGTTTGTCGGCGAGAATACAAACCCCACAACTGCGAACGTGACGATGATCTGCGCCACGAACTCCAGCCGATTGCGCGACGCATCACCTCCGTAGACGACGAGCGCCGGCGGTACCATCACGATCACCGCGGCGGCGTGGGACGCCATCACCGCGATGAGGGTCTCGAGAAATCGACCTCCTCCGAGCGTCCCGACGATCGCTCCGGCAATCAGGCCCATCAGTATCGATCCCGCGAGCGTGGCCACCAACAGGCGTGCGACATCGGACATCCGCCGAAGCCCCGCACCCCTGGTGCCCCGGGAGAGGATTGCGCTGATGAGCCAGGCCTCGCCGAAGTTGGCTATCCCGAATCCGATCGAGACGAGAAGGGATCGGCCGGCGACATAGTTCGACCCGACCGTGACCAGTCCCACCAGCAGTGCGACGCCCCACCGCCGCTTTTGCGCGCAGAGCGCGGCCACGACACCGGCGCCCGCCGCTGGCCACCACGCCGCCGTCGGGGAACCGGGAGGTGTGAGCACGACGGCCGCCATGCCAAGCAGATAGGTGAGCACGAGCAGGCCCGCTATGACCGAGAACCGCGCGCGCACGCGAAGCCCGCGCACCAATGACACTGCATTTTTACGTGTTCGCACGTCGCTCCCCCCGAGCCTGCACATCATTGTGCCACCTGAGCGGCGGTTCAGTTCTCGCGGGTGATTTCCACTTTTACAAACAGCACCGACTCGAACGGACCGGCATAGACGCCGCGCAGCGGCGGCACGTCGTTGTAGTCGCGGCCCCGGCCGACGGTCACATGACGGTCGCCGATATCGATCTGGTTAGTGGGGTCGAATCCCCGCCACTCGTGGCCGCAAA
Organism: Frigoribacterium sp.; assembly: GCA_025363205.1. Classification (GTDB taxonomy): domain Bacteria; phylum Actinomycetota; class Actinomycetes; order Actinomycetales; family Microbacteriaceae; genus Lacisediminihabitans. Next base: position 5,645 of record JANYEI010000175.1, on the reverse strand, counting down.
ACCACTCGACCCAGGCATGCGACTCACCGGCGCGGTCTCGCCGACGACGGCATCGGGCTTCGGATGCAGGTAGCCGGACACATACCGGGCCGGGAGCCCGACCGCCCGCAGCGCCCCGAGCGCGAGGTGCGCTATGTCCTGGCAGACTCCCTTGCGGTGAGCCCACGCCTCGGTTGCCGTCGTGTGCACGCCCGTGACACCCTGCATGTATTCGACACTCTCGCCGACTTTCATGCAGATGGCGAGCGCGGCAGCACAGGGATTATCCGTCGCTCCGGCAATCTGCGTCGCGAGCGCCACCACTTCGGCCGGCGGGTTGGTGCGCTTTGTCTGCTTGCGTTGCTCCACATACTCAATGTCGCGCTCCGCCGCTTCGGCTAACTGCGCCCAGGTGAGCGAGTGTTCCGCGTGATCGCGCGGCCTCACTTCAACCAGGCTCGTAGCCGTCAGCGAGAGCTCCTTGTGCGGAGTCAGGATCTCAAACGACGAGACCCGGCTGCCCCAATAGTCGGTATAGGTGTGGTGTGCGGAGATCGGCAGGATCTCGAGATTCGCGTACAGCACGAGCTGCCCGTCGCCAGAGGTCGGAAGCATCCGCGCCTCGTTATAACTCGCCGTGACCTCTCCGCCGTAGTGGAAGCCGGTCATGTGCTTGACGCGCATCCGACTCACGAGTTCTCCCCCACCCAGCTCGGCGCGGCGTTCGTCGGGAAATAGCGCTGACGGATCGCCTCAGAGGCCGCACTCGTCGCCGCCTGCACGCTGTCCATGTGCAGTTTGAGGTCTTCAAGAATCTCGGCGATCGGTCGGTATTCCAGTTCGCTGCGGATTTGGCCGAGCAGGCGCTGGGCCTGGTCAGAGACGCCGACCCTGTCGGTGCGCGGCTCAATGTCGCGCATACACATCTCGGCCCGGCGCACCGAGAAGAGGATGCTTCGCGGAAACAGCCGGTCGAGCAGCAGAAACTCCGCCGCGTTGCGAGCGCTCGGCACGCCGCGGTAGGTGCGCAGGTAGGCCTCATACGCGCCGCAGGATCGCAGGATGGTAGTCCAGGACGGTCCGCTGGCCTCGGTGAGCGACCGCGTGGCGAGCAACCGCGACGTCATGTCGGCCCTTTCGATCGAACGCCCGAGGGTGAAGAACTGCCAGGCCTCGTCGCGGCTCGTTGCCGATTCGATGATGCCGACGGCGAGCGCCGAACGCTCACGCACCCAGCCGAAGAACTCGTGCACCTTGTCCGGGGCGATCTTGCGCGGCATCCGCGCCCGGGTGGTGTTGAGGCACTCCCAGAGTTCACTCGACACGATCTCGCGGGCACGCCGTGCGTTCTCACGCGCGGCGGCGAGCGAATAGGCGATGGAAGCCGGCTCCGCACGATCCACGGCAAGAATCTCGAGCACGCTCTGCCGATTGAGCACGCGATCCTCTGGCACATCGCTTCCCATCACGCTGAGCAGTGAACGGCAGGCGAGATCCTCTTCGATCCACGGGTCTTCCAGCAACAATTGGAGGTGCACATCGAGGATGCGCGCGGTGCCGTCGGAGCGTTCGATGTAGCGCCCGATCCAGAACAGGCTCTCGGCGATGCGGCTCAGCATTGCGACCCCTCCTCGTTCGCCGGGCCACTACGTGCACTTGGGGTGGGCGTGTCGGCCCCGGAGGGCCTCGTCAACACGGAGGGGGAATGCGCGTGCGCGGCGGCCTGCTGCTGCTCCTGCTGCCCCTGGCCAAGAGGGCGGTCGTGGGGAGCCTGGTCCACCTGATTCCCCCCGGAATTGATGATCGGGATCGCTTCGGTCGCGGTCGCCTGGTCGGCGACGAGACCCTGGATAGAGTGGCGCGCAACGTGCAGCGGCAGCTCGCCGACGACCCAGGTGTCTTTCGACCCGCCACCCTGCGACGAGTTGACGACAAGCTCACCCTCGGGCAGCGCGACCCGGGTGAGTCCTCCCGGAAGCACCCAGACATCCTTGCCGTCATTCACGGCGAACGGACGCAGATCGGCATGCCGAGGTCGCATCCCCTCTTCGACGAGGGTAGGAATCGTCGAGAGCTGCACGACGGGCTGCGCTATCCAGCCACGCGGATCTGCGAGCAGCGTCTTTCGCAGCTTCTCGAGCTCGGTCGGGCTGGCTGCCGGACCGACGACGAGTCCCTTGCCACCGGAGCCATCCACCGGCTTGACGACGAGTTCGTCGAGCCGATCGAGCACCTCCGCCAGCGATTCCGGGTCTTCGAGTCGCCAGGTGTCGACGTTTGGGATGATCGCATCCTCGCCAAGGTAGTAGCGGATGAGGTCGGGCAGGTAGGTATAGACGAGCTTGTCATCGGCAACCCCATTGCCGACCGCATTGGCGATGGTCACATTGCCGAGGCGTGCCGCGAGCAAGAGGCCGGGGCTGCCGAGCATCGAATCCGCGCGAAATTGCAGCGGATCGAGAAACTCGTCGTCGACCCGACGGTAAATCACATCGACACGCCTTGGTCCGGATGTGGTTCGCATCCATACCCGTCCGCCGGAGCAGAACAGGTCGCGGCCTTCGACCAACTCGACCCCCATCAGGCGGGCGAGCAGGGTGTGTTCGAAGTAGGCAGAGTTATAGACACCCGGGGTAAGCACAACAATGGTGGGGTCATCCGCCCCCTCCGGTGCGCTCGCGCGCAAAGCCTGCAGGAGCTTGTGCGGATAGTCGCCAACCGGACGCACCCGCATGCTCACGAAAAGTTCCGGAAGGGTCTGCGCCATCACGCGACGGTTGGAGATCACGTAGCTCACGCCGCTCGGCACGCGCACGTTGTCTTCGAGCACGCGCCACGCTCCCCGCTCATCGCGAATGAGGTCGATACCGGAGACCTGGATGCGCACGCCATTGGCGGGGTGGATGCCGGCAGCTTCGCGGTGGAAGTGGCTGGAGGAGCTGATCAGCGCGGCGGGGATGACGCCGTCTTTCACGGCGTTCTGCGCGCCGTAGATATCGGCGAGGAAGGCTTCGAGCGCACGAACTCGCTGGGTGATGCCGGCCTCGACGGTGACCCACTCGGCGACTTCGATCACTCGCGGCACTGCATCGAGCGGAAATGGACGCTCTTCACCGGCGAAGTCGAAGGTAACTCCCTGCGCGAGATAGGAGCTGGCGAGGGCGTCGGTGCGGCCGCGCAACTCCTCCTTCGTCATCAGCGCGAGCGCCGAATGGATCTCCCGGTAGGCGGTGCGCACTGTGGCTGGGTCGTCGAACATCTCATCCCACGGCGTCGCTGCGGTCTTTCGACCCGTGCGCGCCTTGGTGCCGTATCCCTCGAACAGGTCTTCCATGGCTTCGCTGCAGGCCCCACATGTTGCGGTGTTGTTTCGATCCGACTACAAACCGTTCGAGTAAAAGTCGCGCGCTTCGACGAGGTGCTGCCGCATTCGCTCAATGAGCAATTGCGCGCCGCTGAGAGCGGTGAATGGATGCGTGGAAACGGCTTGTCTCGAGCGTGGACCTGACTGCCCCGGCACTTTCTCCGTTGGCCCAAGCGGATGCTGTGCTGTTGATCGAGTACTACGACAGCGTCGACGTATTCGTCGGTGGTGATGTGGGCGAGGATACACCATGCCGTCGCCCTGAACCGAGCCGGCCGCAGCCCGCACAGCCGACCCCGCGCGCCCGCCGACCCCGACCCCGCGCGCCCGCCAACCCCGCGCGCCCGCACCCCCACCACCCCGCCTGCCCGCACCCGCGCGCCCGCACACGCACCACCCCCGCCCGCACCCGTATGCCGTCGAGATGCCGATTTCTGTCTCAAATCTCAGGTTTTGCAACAGAAAGTGGCATCTCAGAGAGGAACCGCGCGGAGGGAGGGCGGAAACGCACGCAGGAACGCACGCGTGCTCCCACGCACCGGCCCATACCGCGTACCCGTACCCGCACACCCCGCCTGCCCGTACCGGTGCGCTGTCGAGATGCCGATTTCTGTCTCAAATCTCAGGTTTTGCAACAGAAAGTGGCATCTCGGTAGGGAACACGGCGAGCGGGCGGGCGGGGTAGCGCGGGACGAGGTCGGGCGAGGTAGCGCGGGAGGAGGTCGGGCGAGGTAGCGCGGGATGTCGTGCATGCGGCCACGGCACTCGGCACTCGGCTACGTCATCACGACCATCGTCTCTCCCAGACGCACGTTCGACGGCATCCCCGGCCCCGCTCGGGTCGACCCTGGGGACTTCGGTCTCCCCACTATCGCCCGATAGCCCGCACGGTCAGTCCAGAAGGGATGTGCCCCACGCGACAACTCCGTCGATCGCCACGCTATCGTGGCTCACCGCTTGGGAGTAGAGCACGAATCCGATGATCCAGACCGCGGCAAGCAGCACGAGAGTGAGGAGGGCGATCCACCATGCCTTGCGGCGCCTCACGAGGCTGACGATCGCGAGCACGTTCCCCATGATCAGCAACAGGAACATCACAAACCACGAGATGCCGAGCGAGGCCACCGCCGTGCCTGCCGAACAGGTGGCCACTGGGCAGCGGCCAACGAGAGCAGCCGAGAACAGATCGATTATGGCAGCGATCACAAGGAATCCGCCGCCGATAAGGAGCACAGCGATCGAGACCGCAATGTCCCAGACGAGAAGCGGACGACGGGTCGGAATAGTGTTGGTCATCGACAGCTCAGCCTTCCGCTCGGGTCAACACGAACACCGGTATCTGACGGTCGGTCCCCGCCTGGTAGTCGGCATACGGCGGATAAGCCGCGACGGCTCGCTCCCACCACACCGACTTTTCATCGCCCGTGACTTCACGAGCGCGATAGTCCGCCTTCACTGCGCCATCCTGCAGTTCGACATCGGGATTCTTCACGAGATTGAAATACCAGACCGGATTCTTGGGGGCCCCACCGAGCGAGGCAACCACCGCGTACTCGCCCTCGTGTTCGACCCGCATGAGCGCCGTCTTACGCAACTGCCCGGACTTCGCGCCGACTGAGGTCAGCACAATGATGGGCATACCTCGCAGATCTGCGCCCTTCGCGCCGTCGCTCGCTTCAAACAGTTCGGCCTGCGTGCGGGCCCAGTCCACCGTGCTCGGTGCATATTCACCTTCGAGAGGCATTGCTACTCCGCTCCCCGCCAGTCGATGACGATTCCGTTGAGATGGTCGCGCTCAGCAGTAAAGAGGCGTCGGTAGGTGGCATCCGCTTCGGTCCAGTTCACCTGGTTCGTGATGAGCGGATCGAAATCGAGCTCGCCGGAGACAATGCGCCGCAACACGGTGCGTCGCACCTCCGATGTGCCAATAAACCAGGGGAACACCGCGTTGATCTGGCGTTCGTGGGCGAGTTCGTAGGTAAAGGAGACCTGGTCGGGGTAGACGCCTTCGAAGACCAACGTGCCTTCGAAGCGCAGGCACTCGAGAGCGCTGTCGATGAGAGCAGCGACCCCGGTGGATTCGATCACCATGTCGAACCCGTCGGGGAAGTCGGGCTGCAGCTGGGACCACGGCGAGCCAGCCGAGCCATCGATCACGCGATCGGCGCAGTGCTCTGCGGAAATGGCGCGGCGCTCGGGAGAAACCTCAGAGACCACCACGTATGCGCCGCGGTCGCGCGCGAGCATCGCCGTGGCTTGGCCGATGAGTCCCTGGCCGAGAACCAGCACGGTGTCGCCACGC
>JANYEI010000149.1 GCA_025363205.1 Frigoribacterium sp. | reverse complement strand
ACAGACGGTGGGCGGTGCGGCGGATGCCGCGATCAAGGTCACGAGCACAGACCTGGTCGCTGGCAGCAACGATGGGCTCGTCGAACCGGGTACTCCGGTGACCGCGATCCTGCACCTCCGTGACAATGGACCGCTCGCCGGTGTGAAGGATTCGTTCTTCTCCCTTCTCGAGCAGATCGGAATTTAATGAAAAGCTCCACACTCTCCCGCGCGTCGGGCCTTCTTGCCGTCGGCGTCATCGTCTCTCTCGTGGCCGCCTGCAGCAGCCAAGCAAGCGGTCCAGCAAGCGGTCAAGCAAGCGGTCAAGCAAGCGGCGAAGCAGGCGGCTCGTCACACGCCGGCGTCTTCTCCGACAGTGCCATTGGAGCGACGATCGCGAAGCTTCCTCAGAAGACCGTCGGCGAGGTTCCCGTTATGCGGCTTGCCAACGGGCTTGCACCGCCGACGAACCGCTGGTTCTCCGGGCTGGTCTTTGGCGAGCATCCGCTCCCCGTCTTCCCGTTGCCGTTGTCGTTCGGTCTCACGGACACCGGATTCACTTTTGGCCTGCCGGAGGTCACGACGACTCCAAACACCATCGCGGGAGGCAATGCTCCGAGTGTCACCATCGATGCCGGTGCCCGCACCAGTGCGATCACCGGGTACGACGACGCCTCGGTCACCATTGCCCACAAGGCCAGTTCGGGCAGTACCGTCGGGTCGACGGTGATTGCTGAGGGGTCGCCTCTCGTGAGCTTTACCGCTGCGAAGAAGATCACACTGAAGCTTGGCCAGAAATTCAGCCAAGCCGGCAAGGGCCTCTATTCCGCGACGGTCGGAAAGACCACCTATGGCCTTCGCACGACGGGATCAGTGTCGAAGGCCGGTACCGGCCTCAGTCTCGCGGATGGCGCAACCGCAGTCTGGTTCCCCGTGCCCGTGGATGGCACGCTCGCCACGGTCGCAGCGCACGCCGTGCCGGTCACCGCGGTGAAACTCGACTACGCCAGCGGCGGCGCCACCGCTTCGACCACTCTCGCGTACACGACAGCCCGCTCCGCTGACACCCTCATCGCCACGCTCCCGCACCAGCAGAAGTCGATGATCACGCCCCCGTGCACCCTGGGCAGCTACCCCTCCATCTATGGCACGATGCACCTCTGTGCAGCGAAGACCCTTTCCTGGACGAGCCCGACAGTCGCGGCATCTGACACCCTCGACATCGGTTCCCTCGACTCTTCCCAGAAAGCGGGTCTCGCTTCGACGCTTGCGCAGGATGTTGCGAAGACCGCTGCACTCCCGGCCGATACCTACTTTGGTGGCAAGGCGCTCTACCGTCTCGCCAATCTGTTGATGCTTGCCAACCAGCTCGGAGACACGGCCGCAGCCAAGACGGTTGGAGCGAAGCTGAGCAGCGCCCTTCGAGAGTGGACAGATCCCACGCGCTGCAAGTCCAACGCCGAGCGCTGTTTCGTGTACGACCCCAAGACGAAGGGTATCGTCGGACTCACCGCTTCGTTCGGCTCAGACCAGTTCAACGACCACAACTTTCACTACGGCTACTTCCTCTATGCGGCGAGCGTTGCCGCCTCTCACGACGCGGCTCTTCGCACGAAGATCACCCCGGTGATGAACCTCCTTGCGGCGGATCTCGCCTCAAGCGGCGACTCGAAGTACTTCCCGGATCGCCGCGGTTTCGACGCCTATTCCGGTCACTCCTGGGCCTCGGGTTACTCGCCGTTCGCCGACGGTAACAACCTCGAGTCCAGCTCCGAAGCGGTGAACGCCTGGAACGGCCTCGCCCTCTGGAGCTCGGTGAGTGATAACAGCGCACTGAAGAAGCAGGCATCGTGGATGCTGGCGAGCGAAGCGGCATCCGCCCGGTCGTACTGGACAGACTTCGATACCTCCGATCCCGTGTACGCGAATTACCAGCATTCCGTGGTTGGCCTCAACTGGGGCGGAAAGCGCGACTACTCCACCTGGTTCAGCGCGGATGCGAACGCAAAACTCGGCATCCAGCTCATCCCGATGAGTCCGGTCAGCGGCTACCTTGGTGGCGAATCGAAGCGCATCGCGAAGAGCGTGGATGAAGCGACTTTGGGAGACTACAAGAAGCAGTTCGGCGACTATCTGCTGATGTACGCCGCGCTTGGCGGCGCCGACCAGGCGAAGGCGGCACTCGCGACCGCACGAGATCTCCCGGAAAAGTTCATCGACGACGGTAACTCGCGCAGTTATCTGCTCGCTTGGATCCTGACCCGTCGCTGAGTGCGCGTGTGCGGGTGACCGTTGTGCAGGGGAAGGCGTAATGCTCTGTGCTACGCCTTTCTCCGGATTAGCGCAACGTCCTGACATTCCGTGTGAATCAGGAGCACAGTAGAGGCATGAAGCGTGTTGCGTACGGGGGCGAGTCCTTTATCACCAGTGACGAGGGTGCTGCGGCACTGCTGGACTTCGCTGCCTCAGCCGCGATGAGCGACGTGGCGGAAGTAGTGGCTTTGCCCGCTGTGCTTCCCGATGGTCAGGTCATCACGGTCAACCTCGTGATCGGTCCGTCGAGTGAACTCATCGCCTCCCCGGTCGAGACTTCGCTGCCCGACCCTGACACGCGTGAGGCGGCGGCCGCACTTCGTTCCCGGGCTTTTCAAATCGGGAAGTCGAACTCGCCCGCCCACGGCGCCGCAATCTCTTGGAGAGATCTCGACTCGCCCGACCCTGACCCCGGTGGCCTCGAACTCTACTGAGCGGGTACAGGTACTTGGGGGGTACAGATACCTGAGTGCCGCGACAAAGGGTTGCGGTGCATCGTGGGCGAGGTGGCAGTATGGCGAGGTGGCAGTGGACCGAGCCGTCCGCGGGCGGCGAGGGACTAGTTTGCGCAGAACTCACGATATCTATCGGCTGCCGCTTCGAACGACCGAGACTGCGTCGGAGTGAGATCCTCGAACGGCTCGGGCACGACTTCGACAATCCCATTGGTGGCTGTTCGGCGCCACGCGCCGATGACCCGGCCGGCCGCAATGATCGTGGGCAAGAAGATCCCGTTTGCGCCAGGCACGATCCGCCTCGCATGCTCAGGCGCAAGCTGGCTCGATCGTTCTGAATAGCCGAGCAGATACTCGTCGAATCCGGGCAGGGCGAACATTTCCGCTCGCCGACGCGAGGGAGCAGGTGAGTCGGCTGTCATCCAATGGGTAGCGCCGTCAACAGAGGTAGTACAGAGGGTGTCGCTGGCGACAGCGATACCGCGCCGGACATCCGCACGAGTCAGTCGTGCCCACCAGGCGAGGTCGGCGACGGTAGCCGGTCCGTGCCCGGCAAAGTACCGGATCACGAAGCGGGCGAGCAACTCGTCGCGTTCGAACTCCGGGGTGGGCTCAATCCATTCCTCCACGAGCACCAGTCCTTGCTGGGTGCCGCTCGGGGGCCCCCAGCAGACGATTCCGCGCTCGGCCAGCAGCCAGAGGATATGGTACCCGCGCTGCGAATCGGTGCGGATGCCGGCATCCTCGAGTGTGCGCAGAATAGCCTCGCGACCCATCGCGTTTCTCCCGGAAATGGCCGCTTCGATCGCTACCTGCGATCGAGTCATCGTCTCTTCATCGAGCCCGAGCTGTCGCTGCCGCGAGCTCATCGACGCAATCGTGCGCCCCGCGGTGAGCGCCAAAATATCGCGGAGATCGTCGGCGGCGACCATCATCAGCGTGCCTCGAAGAGAAGACGACCTTACGATCGAGCCCTCAGCCATCGCGGCGAGCAGGTCTGAGCGATGGGCTCCCGGCGTGCGAAGGCCGACGCTCCAAAGCGACTGTGCGAAGTCCTGAGATTGGACGGCGAATAACTGCCGCACCGTTTCGGTGACATCCCCGGACCCCTCAATGGTCGATGCGAGGCGCTGGCTCGAGAGGCGCCGATCCAGGAGCTTGTTCTTCGAGATAACGGTGGATATCGCGGACATTGCCCCAGTATGGCGTCGACCCCCGATGTCAGGCTCAGGCCGGATCCTGCGAAGGGACCCAATCCTGCGAAGGGAAGAGTACCGTCGCAATTATGATCGGTTTCATTGTCTTCCTGTTGGCCATCTGGCTCGTTCTCGCCCTCCTTGGGTTCGTCATCAAAGGGCTCTTCTGGCTTGCCGTCATCGCAATAGTGCTCTTCGTTGTCACGGCGATAGTCGGCTATATCAGGCGCGGCGGCAGTCGCTCGAAGGTCTGACCGCACTCCGGCGGGCTTATTCGTCCAGTTGTGCCGCGATGGACGCCACTCGGCGTGCACGCGTGTCAGTGGCTTTGGCCGATTCCACCTGGAGCACGAGGGCGCCGCGGCGCGACGCCGAAAGGGCATCGAATGCCGACCGCGCGCGCTGTGAGAGCGCCTCAGCGAGATCCAGCGGTACCTCGATCTCGCGCGGAGACTGGTCGAGCTCCAGGGTAACCACGACCTCATCTCCCGCCGACAGCCCGCTCGCAGTCCGATGGTGGGAACTCAGGGGAAGGATGTAGCCGCCCTGCCGTGATGAGACTGTGCTCCGGTAGGAGTAAGTGCCGATAGTGACAGTCACTGCTGGCTTACGGGACGAGCCGAGTTCCTGAATCGCAGTCTCGGGGACCGGCAGGCCGGTCGCGTTCATGCCGGGTGCTCGGAAAACAGAAGTTGAGAAAGTCACGGTCATTTCGAAACTGTATCGGTGCTCCGGCGGCCGCGAAAGTAAACGCGGGAAGAATAACTCGAGGCCAATGTGTTCCGTTCTTACCGCACGGGTGCCTAAAACGAGGTACGTGCACTATAGTTGGTCATGCAGTTGCAGTACCTCGCACATCTTGAATGCTTGGAGCTTGCCGCACTGGTTAGAAATAACCAGAACGATGGGTGCCATGTTTCTTTCGGGAGCGGACGATGAACACCGCGACGAGTGGGTCCGAAAGTCGGACCCGCGCGAAGACTCCTGAAGGAGAAAATAATGGCACTAGGAACAGTGAAGTGGTTCAACGCTGAAAAGGGCTTTGGATTCATCGCCCCGGACGACGGAAGCCCAGACGTATTCGCACACTACTCGGCGATCGCCTCGAGCGGCTACAAGTCGCTTGACGAGAACCAGAAGGTCGAATTCGACCTCGCCCAGGGCCCCAAGGGACCCCAGGCCGAGAACATTCGCCCTCTGTAATTCACCATTGGCCGTAGTGGCCGAACTGGATGCAGCTTTGTGCGCCGAATAGGCGCTGTCGATCTCCTTCCTTACGGATAAGGTGACCTGCATGCTGTGGGCATCGCCCATCGCAGCTGATACTCCGAATGACCGGTCCCGTACCTGTGCGGGGCCGGTTTTTTCATGTCCGGGGCGGGTACGGGTGCGGCGGTGGGGATGCGCGACGGTCTGCGGTCGAAGCTTCGCGCGAGTTCGGCGAGGATGGAACTATGACCGACACCACCACTTCATCGTTAGCCGCCCCGACCCCGGCCGAGGCCTACGCCCTCTACCACGCCCGCAGAGAGCTGTCGGTGGTGCAGCCCGCGGGAAGCCTCGCCCTCGTGAACACGCAGTGGATTGACTCGACGCAGACGATTTGGGGCGTGCCGGGCACCTGGGCGCCGCTGCCGCGCGGCGAATCAGGCCTGAAACTCACGGCCGAGGCATCCGCGAACATCACCGTGGACGGTGTGCTCATCGACGGCGACGTGATCGTCCGGGGCAAAGATGCCGAAATGCCGAGCACGATCGTGTTCAGCGATACTGTCACCGGTTTTGTGATTGCGAGCGAAGAGGGCACCTATGCCCTGCGCGTCTGGGATTCGAACTCGGAGGGCATTCGGGAATTCGGATCCATCTCGAGCTTCGACTACGACCCGGAGTGGGTGGTCATCGGCACATTCACCGAACTGCCGGACGGCACGACGGTGGGATTCGAGCACCTCAAGGACGACGGTAAGACGCGCGATTTGCCCATTCCGGGCGAGATCACTTTCTCGAAAGACGGCATCGACTACAACCTCGCCGCGTTCAAAGCAGGGCGTGCGCTGCAGCTCGTCTTCTCGGACTCCACCAGCGGCGACAGCACCTACAGCGTCGGACGCTTCCTGCTGATCGCCCCGAATGCGGATGGCTCGATCGCCCTCGACTTCAACCGGGCAATTCTGCCGCCCTGCGCCTTTAGTTACGCCTTCAACTGCCCGATGCCGCCGCGGCAGAATCGCTTCGCCGTGCCCATCGAGGCCGGGGAGAAGCAGGTCTTAAAAAAAGACGGTTCGCTGCTGCACGAGTGAGCGGTACTACAGTGAACGCATGATCAGGCCGTGGCGCTTTGTCTCTGTAGCTTCCTCCGTGGCTACTTCTGTGGTCGCCTCGGCCATGCTGGCCACCGTCATGTTCTTGATGGTCGGCTGTGCCCCGGAGATTTCTCCGCCGGCGACAACCGCTGCCGCCAGTCCCGCTGCCGCCAGTCCCGTTCCGTCACCCACGCTCGCGCCCGTCACTCTCGCCTCTATCGAGCTGGGCGGAACGGCGCTCACCCTCATCTACATCGACCGGTCACTGCCGCAACGGTTCGCCTATTCCAGCGATCCGGTGCTCGCGATCGCTGCTCTCAGCAAAGAATTCGGCGAGAAGCCTGCCGTGGAGACGCTTGTGGCGACACACTGCTCGGTCACGCAGAAGCGAGCCAGTTGGGGTGATGGATTCACGCTCAGCTACAACACCGAGACCGTGGACGGTGCGCCCACGTTCATCGTGCGATCCGATGCGCCACAGACACCCGGCGGAGTGGTCGTGACCACGGCATCCGGTTTCGGCGTTGGAGATCCGATCTCTTCGCTGATTGCAGCGACTCCCGGCGTAGTGGTGCACGGGCAAAATGCCGTCGACACAGCCGGTCTGTCGGCCTACTTCGATCTCGATGCGAATGGGATCGGCGCCGTCGCAATTTCCGATGCGAAGTCCGGCCTGATCAGGCTGCTCACTGCTCCCGTCGGCCGCTCCCAGGACTGCTGAAGATCCCAGGACTGCCGGGAAAGAGTACGGGACCTGCGGCTAGGATGGCGCCACTCGACCAACGCTGATCGGAGGTGCCATGGCCAGTCCGTGGACAGTCGCGCGCCCGACCGACAGTTCTGAACGGCAGCGACTCGCGACTGCCCATGACTCGGTGATTGCGACTCGCACCGCGGTAATCGGCGTTCGCAGGCTCGTGCAGGAGTCCTGGCAGAGGTCGCTGCAACTCGAGCTTGACCCCGACCACCTCGACACCGCAATCGATTTTGATGAAGACGATCTTCACGATTATCGGAACGCGCACCCGATGGCGTTGGCGCTCCCGACCATCCACAGCCTGCTCATTCGTCACACCTTCGATGCCGGCCTGATCGTCGCAATTGGGGACGAAGCCGGTCGGCTGCTCTGGATCGATGGTGATCGGGCACTGCGACGCAAAGCCGAGGGCATGCTCTTCGTCGAAGGCGCCGACTGGTCGGAGCGAGCGGTGGGCACGAGCGCGCCGGGAACGGCTCTCGCTCTCGACCACGGCATCCAGATCCAGGGTGCCGAGCACTTCAATCGCATTGTTCACCCGTGGAGTTGCACGGCGGTGCCGGTGCACGATCCGGCGTCCGGCCGAATCCTCGGAGTCATCGACATCACCGGGGGAGCGGATGCCGTGGCTCCGGCGACCCTTCCGCTACTGGAGGCTGCTGTGGCGGCTGTCGAGTCGGAGATGCGCATCCGTCGATTGGATGAGCTGACCTCGCGCCCCCGTCGCTCCCGGACGGCATCGAGCGCTCCGCGGGTCATCGCGCCGCCGGTGCTCTCCGTGCTCGGCAGCGATGCTGGCCGCCTCCTCGTCGGCGGTCGAACAACCGAGCTGAGCATGCGCCACTCCGAGATCCTCACTCTTCTGGCGTGGCATCCGGGAGGCCTCTCGGCCGATCGCCTCGCTGGGCTCGTCTATGAGCGGGAGGGGTCGATCGTCACGCTCCGTGCCGAGATGGTGCGGCTGCGTAAAGTGCTCGAGCGCATCGATGATTCGCTCGTGCCACACTCACGTCCCTACCGACTGCCGGCCCGCCTGGAACTGGATGCGCACCGGGTGTTGGCGTTCCTGGACCGCGGGGCGCACCGGGTGGCCCTCGGGGCGTACTCGGGAGCGCTGCTCCCCACATCCGTGGCCCCGGGGATAACGGAGATCCGCCGGGAACTGAGCCAACGGTTGCGGGATGCTCTCCTCGCTGACGCCTCGGCCGAAACGCTCCTCACCTATGCGCGTACTGATGAAGCGGCGTACGACGCCGACCTCTGGAGGACCTGTCTTCGGATGCTTCCGCCCAAGTCCCCGAAGCGCGCCGCCGTCGTCGCTCGCCTCGAACGAATTGAAGCCGAACTCGGACCGCAACAGGTCGCAACCTCCCCGCAACCTCGCCGCTCCTAACCTGCCCAAGGGCCCATTGGGTCCTTTTGACAGAGTCGTCGACAGGAGTTGCAATGACCGTTTACGCGGCCCCGGGTACACCGGATGCGAAGTTCAGCTACAAGCCCCGCTACGAGCACTGGATCGGGGGCGAATGGGTCAAGCCGGTGAAGGGCCAGTATTTCGAAGACATCTCGCCCGTCAACGGAAAGCCGTTCTGTGAGATTGCCCGGGGAACCGCCGAGGACATCGACGCGGCACTCGACGCCGCGCACAGGGCTGCGCCAGCGTGGGGCAAGACCAGCGCTACCGAGCGGGCGGCGGTACTCAACAAGATCGCTGACGTGATCGACGCCAACACAGAATTGCTCGCTCTCGCCGAAACCTGGGATAACGGCAAGGCCATCCGGGAGACGTTGAACGCCGACATCCCCCTCGCAGCGGATCACTTCCGCTACTTCGCCGCCGCCATCCGAGCCCAGGAGGGCAGCTTCGCGGAGATGGACAACGGCATGACCGCCTATCACTACCACGAGCCGCTCGGCGTTGTCGGGCAGATCATCCCGTGGAATTTCCCCATCCTCATGGCGGTGTGGAAGCTTGCTCCCGCCCTCGCGGCAGGCAACGCCATCGTGTTGAAGCCGGCCGAGCAAACGCCGGCGTCGATCCTCGTCTTGATGGAGCTGATCGGCGACATCCTCCCGGCCGGAGTGGTCAACGTCGTCAACGGCTTCGGTGTCGAAGCGGGCAAACCGCTGGCCTCGAGCCCCCGCATCCGCAAGATCGCCTTCACGGGTGAAACAACGACCGGTCGACTGATCCTGCAGTACGCGAGCGCAAACATCATTCCCGCAACACTCGAACTCGGGGGGAAGAGCCCGAACGTATTCTTCAAGGATGTCGCGGACGCTGACGATGCGTTCTACGACAAGGCACAAGAGGGGTTCGCTCTCTTCGCCTTCAACCAGGGAGAAGTCTGCACTGCGCCGAGCCGCGCGCTGATCGAGAAGCCGATCTACGATAAATTCCTCGGCGACGCGGTCAAGCGCACCGCACTCGCGGTGCAGGGCAATCCGCTCGATACCGACACGATGATCGGTGCCCAGGCGTCGAATGATCAACTGGAGAAGATTCTCAGTTACATCGACATCGGAAAGCAGGAGGGCGCGAAACTTCTGCTTGGCGGTGAGCGTACCGACCTGGGGGGAGACCTCAGCGAGGGCTATTACGTGCAGCCGACGATCTTCGAGGGGCACAACAAGATGCGCCTCTTCCAGGAGGAGATCTTTGGTCCGGTGCTCGCGGTGACGAGCTTCGACGGCTACGACGAAGGCATCGCCATCGCTAACGACACGCTCTACGGGCTGGGAGCCGGTGTGTGGTCCCGCAACGGCAATACGGCGTACCGCGCCGGTCGGGACATTCAGGCCGGTCGGGTGTGGATCAACAATTACCACGCCTATCCGGCGGGCGCTGCATTCGGTGGCTACAAGAGCTCGGGCATCGGCCGCGAAAACAGCCGCCTGGCGCTCGACCACTACCAGCAGACGAAGAACCTGCTCGTCTCGTACGACGAGAACAAGCTGGGCTTCTTCTAGACCAGCAACACCCCGGTGATCGAGCCTGTCGAAATCTCGACAGGCTCGATCACCAGCGTCCGAGCGCATACTGAACTCAGAGTGAAAGGACACCGATGAATGTCATCGAAAGCACCGCAGTGGTCACCGCTTCCGTCACGGTTCCCGGCGAGACAATTCCGCGGGTCGAGTTCCTCCCGGTGACCGTGGACCTGCTCCGTAAGCTCTGGGACCAATACGGGCCGCTCATGATCCACCAGTCCGGCGGATGCTGCGATGGCTCGAGCCCGATGTGTTTCCCGGCGGGTGACTTTCTCACCTCCGATCAGGATGTGCTGCTCGGCCGCCTCGACATCGCTCCCGCTGGAGGGGATCCGCAAGTGATCGACTTCTGGATGTCGGCCGAACAATTCGAGTACTGGAGTCATACCTTCCTCACGGTCGACGTCGTCAAGGGGCGCGGGAGTGGCTTCTCGGTCGAGGCCCCGGAGGGTGTGCGGTTCATGATCCGCTCCCGCCTGATGCAGACCGCGACCCCGTTTGTGTGATGCCCCAGTCGCCTGCGCGGGTCAACACGACCACTTGGGCCTCTCCGCGCCCGTGAGTGACACTCGCGCCCAAACATTCGGGTGCGAGTGTCACTCACGGGCGCGGAAACTGTCGTGAAGGTAGCCAGCGGATGCCGCGGTCGGTGGCATCCCGCACAATTGGATGGTGTTCGTTGCCGTCTTTTCCCTTCCCGGGGGTATCGCTCTCCAGCGGCTCGCGCATGACGGTGCTCTCGACGGCGACGCGCAGGCGGTCGCCGAGGTGGATTTCGCGCCAGCAGTTGCCGCCCTCGAGAGGCAACACCCGCGCTGGGTCTGGGACGACACCTCCCGGTGGTACGCCCGTCTTCTCGAGGCCCACGTGCGCGTCGAACGGTGCGTGGACCTCCGGCTGTCGCACGCAATCCTTCGCAATTCGTCGCTGACGGCCGGATCGGCTCTCGCCACTGCTCCCGGGTGCTCGTGGGACGGCAGTGCACTCGAACGTCTCCAGAAACCGACGGAGCACACCCTCTTCGACCTGGACGAGATGCCGGCGAATGACGTCACCGAAGACACCCTCGCCGAATTCGCCACCCAGAGGGCCGCTATCGCCGGTGCCGAGGACCCGGCACGCATCGGGCTGCTCCTCGCGGCCGAGTCTGCCGGTGCTCTCGTTGCCGCAGAGATGATGTATTCCGGCCTGCCCTGGCGCGCTGACATCCATAACGAGATCCTCGAGAGCCATCTCGGTCCGCGGCCCATCTCCGGCCGGCGACCGGTGCTTCTCGACGCCACGTTGCGGCGGCTGCGAGCGGAGTTGGAGGCGCCAGCGCTCAATCCGGATTCACCCTCCGAGCTGCTCAAAGCCCTCGCCGTCGCAGGGCTCATGGTCACCTCGACGAGGTCGTGGGAGCTCAAGAAACTGAAACATCCCGCCATTGAACCGTTGCTCGAATACAAGAAGCTCGCCCGTCTTCTGACAGCGAATGGATGGCACTGGCTCGACTCGAACGTGCGTGACGGACGTTTTCATCCCGAGTATGTGCCGGGGGGAGTCGTGACGGGACGCTGGGCGAGCACCGGCGGCGGCGGCGCCCTGCAGCTTCCGAAGCAGATTCGCGGAGCCGTCGTCGCCGATCCTGGCTGGAAATTCGTGGTGGCCGATGCCTCGCAGCTCGAGCCTCGCATCCTCGCCGCCCTTTCGGGTGATCGACGAATGGTGGAGGCCGGCAGTGCGGGTGATCTTTACGCCGGCATCGTCGCCGGTGGTGCCGTTGAGACCCGCGACCAGGCCAAGGTGGCCATGCTCGGCGCCATGTACGGGGCGACCTCCGGCGAGAGCGGTCGGTTGATGCCCCGGTTGACGAAGACCTATCCGAGGGCAATCGCAATGGTGGAGGAAGCGGCAAGGGCGGGGGAACGCGGCGAGGTCGTCACGACTCGGCTGGGCCGCAGCTCACCCCGGCCGGGAGCCGCGTGGCATGCCAACCAGGCGGATGCGAGCGGCGAGACCGGCACGGAGGCCGATGCGAGCCGTGCTCGCGGGCAGGCGCGGAGCTGGGGTCGATTCACCCGCAACTTCATCGTGCAGGGCAGCGCCGCGGAATGGGCGCTGTGCTGGATGGCGAACCTCCGTCGCGGCCTGCAGGAATTGTCGGGGGGAGCGTGGATCACCGATTCCCCGCACCTGGTGTTTTTCATGCACGACGAGGTTGTTGTGCACTGCCCGGCGAGCCGGGTGGATGCCGTCGAGGCGGCAATCCGCACGGCGGCCGAGGAGGCGGGCCAACTCATGTTCGGTGCCCTGCCGGTGACCTTCCCGCTGACCGTTGCCATCGTGGACGACTACGGCAAGGCCAAGTGAGTCAGCGTGCCGCCACGCGTCGACCACGTTTCGGCCGGGAATGAGTCAGCGGGCGAAACGAGTCATAGTCGACGAGGGCGGCGATAGCCGATCCGAGCCAGGCGATGGCGGCGACGGCCTGCGCCTCCCGGGCGACGAGCGCGAGACGAGCATCCGCCAGGGACGGCTCAACTTCGGAGCGTGTGCCGGCGAGATCGCCCTCCCACCATCGCCGATACCGTTCCGACATCGTCTTGGCCGCTACCGGATCAATTGAACTCGTCACAAGCACCTGGTCGAGCATCTCGGTCCACTCCGGTAGGCCGTCGAGCACTGGTTCGCTCATCCAGAATCTTGCAGCAGCCGCGCCTGCGTCGGTCAGCCGATAGAGCGGAAGGGAATCTACGGTGGTTCCGGCGGGCTCGACGAGGCCAGAGCGGGCGAGACGTTCGAGGGTGCTGTAGATCTGTCCGACGTTCACCGGGCGACGATGCGGCGCGCGCGCGGCGAGTTCGGAGTGCAGCTGGAGGCCATAGCCCTCGCCGAGCGAGAGCACGGCGAGCAGCCCATCTCTAACCGACATCACGCCTCCTCTGGCGGATCAAAGCCATGCCGAGTACACATTAGCGCGAGGACTCGCCAATTACACAGTTGTTATTTGCCGCGAAATTCGGCCATAATAAGGGACGGCTTGTCGCTTAACTGAACAGTGCAGTACGAATCATTCCGAGGTCGATGGGGAAGTCGCACCTCAACGGAATGGAGTTATCGTGGCTGCACTAACCAAGACCAGTGTCGCAATGGCGCGGGGTGTCCTTTTCGTGCACTCTTCTCCGCGAGCGTTATGCCCGCACATCGAGTGGGCTGCAGGGGGAGCCATCGACCGCGCCGTGAACTTCCAGTGGGAAGAACAGCGCGTACTCAAGGGCTCCATGCGCACCGAGTTCTACTGGGAGGGTGCTCAGGGTACTGGTGCCGCCATCGCCTCCGCCCTGCGAGGCTGGGAGCACCTGCGCTTTGAGGTCACCGAGGACTCGTCTCCCGGTAGTGACGGCGGGCGCTGGATGCATACGCCCGACCTTGGCATCTTCTTCGCCCAGACCGACACCGCTGGCAACGTTGTGATCCCCGAAGACCGAGTGCGCTACGCGATGGAGATCGCCGGTTCGGACGCATTTGAGTTGCACCGCGAGCTCCGGCTCGCCCTCGGCCAGGCCTGGGATGACGAGCTCGAGGCCTTCCGCCACTCCAGCGACACCAATCAGGTGGTCTGGCTCCACAAAGTGGGCTAGTGAAAAGAGGGCCACGGCCCTACCGCCGATAGACCTCGACGATACGCTCCACATAGTTCGACGGCGAGAACAGCTCTCTGTCGATCAGCGCGCCCTTCGAGAGACCGACGAGAAGCGCGGGGTCTTCGACGAGTGCCACGAGCGCGTCGGCCAGCCCCGAATCATGCGGGGTTTTCGACAGGTAGCCCGAGTTGAGCAGTCCCTCGGTGAGCTTCGGGTCGCAATACAGCACCCCACGCTCACGGCTCACGGCCTCCGCGATGGTCATCGGCTGGTTGTCGAACCCGAGCGAGGTAAGGGCGATGGCGCCAGAGGCATCCATCAGGGCAAGTACTTCGTCGTGCGGCAGGGAACCCTGAACCCGTATCTCGGGATGGCCAGCGGCGAGCTTCTTCAGGGCGGCGAGGTCCGATCCCTCACCGACGAAGTCCACCGTGAATCCGTTGTCGGTGCGCGCAAGCGCAGCGATTACCGCTCGCGCGAAGTACAGCGGCCGCTTCACCGGCTCGCACCGCGCCACCCAGAGGAAGCTCGGTTGCTTGGCCTTCTCGATCGTGAGCGGATTAGACCCAATCTCCGCGGTGGCAATCGGGTTGGGGATCACAGAGATCGTGCCCGTGACACCGGCGGCCGCCAAATCGTCCGCTTGGTGTCTCGAGGGCGACACCACCTGTTTGGCACGGCGCGCCATGGCCAGAACAAGATTGCGAAGGAGGTTATCGGTCTTGCGCGGGGTGAACGCAATATTGGGAATCTTCTCGCCGATAACCAGTTGCAGCGCCCATCGGATAAACCAGGCGACGGACGCCTGCGGCGGCCCCTCACTCGCCCAATAGAGGCTGTGCACCGTGTGCACGAGCGGGATCCCCATGTTCGCGGCCGCCCCATCGACCACATGGGCCAGCCCGAATTCTGTTTGCACATGCACAACGTCGACTTGTTCGACGCGCAGGTACTTCTCAAGCGCGGCGACGCTGCGAGCATTGTTAGGGATCACGGCCAAGTCGAGCACCGGCAATCGGAACAGCGGCTTCACCAGGAGGCCGTCGGGGGAGCGCTGGTACCGCGCACCCCATATCCCGCGCGCCGGAGAGACGACGATAACGGTGTGGCCGGCCTCTTCGAGCGCGAGTTTTTGTTGCCGCATCGAAGTCTGGGCACCTCCGACGTAGTCGAAGTAGTAGTCGCTGACGATGGCGATCTTCAGGGGGCCGCCAGACGCGCGGGTCATACGCTCCGAAAGGCCAGCACGGCGTTATGGCCACCGAAGCCGAACGAGTTGCTGATGGCGAGCAACGGTCCCGCGCCGAGGGCACGGGGGCTGGTGACGACATCGAGGGGAATCTCGGGATCCTGCTCGGTGAGGTTGATAGTCGGGGGTGCGGTGCGATCATGGAGGGCGAGGATCGTGAAAATCGCCTCGAGCGCTCCGGTTCCACCGAGCAGGTGACCCGTAGCACCCTTGGTGGCCGAGACCGGAATACTGTGAATGCGGTCGCCGAACGCCGCCTTGAGAGCCGCATACTCGGCGATGTCGCCGATCGGAGTGCTCGTCGCGTGCGCGTTGATGTGATCCACTTCGTCCGGCGTCGCTCCGGCCTGTGCCAGCGCGAGAGCGATGGCGCGCGAAGCACCGCGGCCTTCCGGGTCATTGGCCGTGATGTGGTACGAGTCGGCGGTGATACCCCCACCGGCGACCTCGGCGTAGATGTGAGCACCGCGAGCGAGCGCGTGCTCCTCGGTTTCCATCACGATGCTCGCGGCGCCCTCGCCCATGACGAAGCCGTCACGGTCGATGTTGTACGGGCGCGAGGCTGTCTCGGGTGAGTCGTTACGGCGGGAGAGAGCCTGCATGGACGAGAACGAGGCGAGTGTGATCGGGTGGATGGCGGATTCCGTGCCGCCGGCGATGATTACGTCGGCGAGCCCGAGTTGCAGGTTCGTATAGGCGTTATAAATCGACTCGGTGCTTGATGCGCAGGCCGACGCGACCGTGTGCGCAAATGCTCGCGCCTCGAGGGCCATCGAGATCGCGGCGGAGGCGGCGTTCGGCATGAGCATTGGTACCGTCATCGGAAGGACTCGACGCGGGCCTTTCTCGCGAAGAGTGTCCCAGGCATCGAGCAGGCTCCACAGCCCACCGATGCCGGTGGCGTAGTCGACGCCGAGACGCTCGGGAGCAACCTCAGGCTCGCCGGCATCCGCCCACGCCTCGCGCGCCGAAATCAGGGCGAACTGGGAAGAGGGGTCAAGGCGCTTCGTTTCCTGGCGAGTGAGAACTTCCTCCGGACGCACCTTGGCCTCTGCGGCGAAGGTGACGGGCAGTTCGTATTGCGTAACCCACTCGTGGGTGAGCGACCGAACGCCCGACTCTCCGGCGAGGAGGGCAGCCCAGGACTCGGGGGCGGTACCACCCAAGGGCGAGCTTGCACCAATTCCGGTGACAACGATCTTCTTGGTCATGACGGCATCTCTCTGGTGAATAGACGCGGCGGGCATCCTCCGACGGGCGCGGCCAGCTCCAAGGGATTCTCGGGGCTGGCCAGCCGCGTTAGTGGCCCAGCGGGCCGGATCTTCTAGTCCTGGGCAGCGACGATGAAGCTCACGGCGTCACCGACGGTCTTGAGGTTCTTGACCTCTTCGTCGGGGATTTTCACCTCGAACTTCTCTTCTGCGTTGACGACGATGGTCATCATCGAGATCGAGTCAATGTCGAGGTCGTCAGTGAACGACTTGCCCAGTTCCACCGAATCGGTGGCGATGCCGGTTTCGTCATTGATGAGCTCGGCGAGACCAGCCAGTACTTGTTCGGTGGACAGTGCCATTGTGTTATCTCCTAGGGGTGTCGTGTGACCGGTGATCATCTTACGGGAGCACAACGACCTGGGCTCCGAAGACCAGGCCCGCGCCGAATCCGATTTGCAGGGCGAGTCCGCCACTCAGTTCGGGATGCTCCGCGAGGAGCCGGTGAGTGGCGAGGGGAATCGAGGCAGCGGAGGTGTTTCCGGTGGTGGCGATATCGCGGGCGATCAGGACGGATTCCGGTAGCTTGAGCTGCTTGGCGAATTCGTCGATGATGCGCATGTTGGCCTGGTGGGGGATGAAAGCGGCGAGGTCTGCCGCGGTGATTCCGGCGGCTTCGAGAGCCTGCTTGGCAACTTTTGCCATGTCCCAGACGGCCCAGCGAAAGACGGTCTGACCCTCCTGGCGGAGGGTCGGCCAGACTGCGCTCCCGTCGCGAAAATCGGTGAGCGTGGCGTTCATGCCGACGGCATCCGCCTTGGAACCGTCGGAGCCCCAGACCGCCGGAGCGATGCCGGGGCTGTCGCTCGGCCCGATCACCACGGCACCGGCTCCGTCTCCGAGCAAAAACGAGATGGATCGATCGGTGGGGTCCACAACGTCGGAGAGCTTCTCGGCACCGATGACGAGCGCGTAATGCGCGGCGCCAGAGCGGATGAGCGCGTCGGCTTGGGTTACCGCGTAGCTGAATCCGGCACAGGCGGCATTGGTGTCGTAGGCCGCTGCCGGGTTGGAGCCGACCCGATCCGCCACTACCGCGGCCATCGAGGGGGTCTGCTGCACGTTGCTGATGGTGGCGATGATGACGAGGTCGATCTGGCCAGCGGCCACGCCGGATTTGGCAATGGCTTCGCGGGCGGCGTCCGTGGCGAGGTCCACCGCAAGAACATCCGCGGAGGCGCGGGTGCGGGTGATGATTCCGGTGCGCTGCTGAATCCATTCGTCGCTCGAATCGATGGGCCCGATGAGCTCGTCGTTGGGCACGACCAGATCGCCGCGCGCCGCGCCATAGCTGTAGATGCGGGTAAATTCCGCGCCGTGGGACTGGTTCAGGATGGGGTGGCTCATGACTTCCCGTCAATCAAGTCGAATGCTGCGGCGAGGTCGTCCGGAGTCTTGACGGCCACTGTTGGCACTCCTCTGAGGCCGCGTTTCGCCAACCCCACCAGGGCTCCGGCGGGGGCGATCTCGATCAGGCCGGTGACTCCAGCGGCCGCGAACGCGTCCATTGTCTTATCCCACCGTACAGGGGACGAAACCTGCCCGACGAGTAGGTCGATGAATGCTGCTCCGTTCGAGACGACGGTACCGTCATGGTTGGTCCAGATGGTGAGTTTCGGGTCGTGCTTACGGAGCCCCTCGACCACCAGTGCCAGCTGAGCCACCGCCAGCGACATATACCGAGTGTGGAATGCGCCGGCAACCTGAAGGGGAATGACTCTCGCCCCGGCTGGAGGAGCGTCCTTGAGCGCGGCGAGTCCGTCGAGTGCTCCTGCGACAACGATCTGGCCGCCGCCGTTGAAATTGGCCGGCTCGAGACCCAGGGGGATGAGGCGAGAGAGTAATTCCTCCTCTACCGCCCCGATCACGGCGCTCATGCCGGTGAGCTCAAGCGCTGAGGCCATGGCCATGGCCGTTCCGCGTTCGCGCACGAGTGTCATCGCATCCGTTTCGCTCAGGATGCCCGCGGCCGCCGCAGCGGTCACCTCGCCAACCGAATGTCCAGCAACGCCGCCGATTTTCTCACGTCGTCCCTCGAGGAGAACGGAGAGAGCGAGAAGTCCGGCTGCGACAATGAGCGGCTGGGCAACAGCCGTGTCGCGAATGGTGTCGGCACCTGACGTCGTGCCGTGCGCCGCAAGATCGAGGCCCGAGGCATCCGACAGCCCTTGGAGATGATCGGCGAACCGGGATTCCGCGAGCCACGGAGAGAGGAAGCCCGGAGTTTGCGAACCCTGGCCGGGACAGACGACAACAATCATCACCCCAGTCTGCCGTGCTTCGCGCAGCTGTGGGTTGTAGGGCTCCACTAAGAAATGTGTCGTCAGTAGGCGCGATCCCACAAGGATGACGCACGGGGAAACGGTGATCGTCCTGAGGCTGACGGCCAGCGTCGGCCACCGAGGCTGCGTACATGGCACCTAGCGACGGCGCAGTGGACCGTCCGGCTCGGCAATCGAGCCGATGATCAGCGCCGCCTGCAAAATGAGAGACTCTCGTGCTCCGGTGGCATCCCAACCGATCACTTCGGAGACCCGCTTGAGGCGATACCGCACGGTATTGGGATGAACGAAAAGCTCACGGGCGGTGGCCTCGAGCGAACGACCATTGTCCAGATAGCACCACAGGGTGGCAAGCAGTTCGGTCGAGTGGGCCTGCAGGGGCTTGTAGATGCGATTGATGAGAGTCGCGCGAGCAAGAGGATCGCCCGCCAGCGCACGCTCGGGAAGAAGGTCGTCGGCGAGGATGGGCCGCGGCGCGTTACGCCAGGAGCGGGCGACCGCGAATCCGGCGAGGGCGGCTTTGGCGCTGCGGGATGCCTCAACCAGCGACGGCACCTGGTGGCCGAGCACGAGATAGCCGTCGCCAAAGCCCGGCTCGAGTGCCGTCGCGATATCGAGGAAAGGGGTGAGGGTCGCTCCGAAAGGCTCGTCGGCCTGCGGCGTGGGATGGGCGCGCCCGATCACGAGCACCAGCCGGCTTCCCTGCACGCCGATCAGCACATCGGCATCGAGGTGCCTGGCGGTGCGGCGCAACATGTCGACATCGAGCATCTTCGGGGCGGTGCCCACCAGCACAGACACCTCGCCGTGCCCGTGCCAGCCGAGGGCGGCAATGCGTGACGGTAGTTCGTCGTCGTACTCTCCGCTGAGGATGGAGTCAACGACGAGGGCTTCGAGCCGGGCATCCCACAGTCCGCGGGCTTCGGCCGCTCGGGCGTAGACATCCGCCGCAGCGAAGGCGATCTCCCGCGAGTACAGCAATATGGCTTCGCGCACCGTCTCGTCCGCGCCTCTGACCCGGTCTTCGACCACTTCCACCGTCACCCGGATGAGCTGCAGCGTCTGGGTGAGACTCACCGAACGCAAAAGCTCCCGAGGCGCAGCGCCGAAGACATCTGCCGCTATCCACGGGGTCCACGTTGGGTCGTCGTACCAGTGGATGAAGGAGGTGATCCCAGCCTGGGCGACCAAGCCGACGGCGGAACGCCGACCCGGCGGCATCTCGCCGTACCAGGAGAGGGTGTCGTCGAGTCGCTTCAGGGTCGCTGTGGCGAGCTCACCAGAAATCGCCCGCAGCCAGGCGAGTGTCTGTTCCTTGGTCTTGACCGCGGGTGCCATGTCGTTGCGAGCCTCTGGCTAGCTCTCGCCGCCCGCCGTACCGGTCGTGCCGGCTGTCACATCGTGCAGGCGGTATCGCTCGATCGCCTGCTGTGGGATGCCCGGGTGCAGTTTCCCCTGCGCGACGAGCGACTCGAGAGTCCGAACCACAATTGACGGTCCGTCGATTTTGAAGAATCGACGAGCGGCGGCGCGGGTATCCGAGAAACCAAAGTCATCGGCACCGAGCGTGGCGAAGTCTCCGGGCACAAAGGCGCGGATCTGATCCGGAACCGCATGCATGAAGTCAGTGACCGCCACAAACGGACCCTCTGCTGCCGCCAGCTTGTGCGTCACGTAGGGCACGCGCTTCTCGGAGTTCGGGTTGAGGAAGTTTTCCTCGGCAGCAGCCAGGCCGTCGCGACGCAATTCAGTCCACGAGGTAACGGACCAGACATCCGCCGAAACGCCCCAGTCTTCGGCAAGAAGTTGCTGGGCCTCAAGGGCCCATGGCACTGCGACTCCTGAGGCAAGAAGTTGCGCCTTCGGTCCCTGGGTCGTACCGGCATTGAGCCGGTAGATGCCTGCGAGAAGCCCTTCGATATCGAGATCTTCCGGCTCTGCCGGCTGCGCCATTGGCTCGTTGTACACCGTGAGGTAGTACATGACGTTCGGGTGCGGATGCGACCCCCCGTACATGCGCTCGAGGCCGTCCCTGACGATGTGCCCGAGCTCATAGCCGTAGGCAGCGTCATAGGAAATCACGGCCTGGTTGGTTGATGCGAGCACCAGCGAGTGTCCGTCAGCGTGCTGCAGTCCCTCACCCGTGAGCGTGGTGCGGCCCGCGGTCGCGCCGATGATGAAGCCTCGTGCCATCTGGTCACCCGCTGCCCACATCGCATCACCCGTGCGCTGGAACCCGAACATCGAGTAGAAGATGTAGACCGGGATCAGCGGCTCACCGTGCGTGGCGTAGGAGGTGCCTGCGGCGGTGAAGGCCGCAAAGCCTCCCGCCTCGTTGATACCGACGTGCAGGATCTGGCCCTGTGCGCTTTCCTTGTAAGCGAGCAGTTGCTCCCGGTCAACGGAGGTGTACTGCTGCCCGCTGGGGTTGTAGATCTTCGCTGTGGGGAAGTACGCGTCCATGCCGAAGGTGCGAGCCTCATCCGGGATGATCGGCACGATGCGGTGCCCGAAGTCCTTGGCCTTCAGAAGATCCTTGAGCAAACGGGCGAAGGCCATCGTCGTGGCTATCTCCTGCTTGCCTGATCCTCGTTTTGCGATCGCGTACGCCGACTCATCCGGCAGGCTAAGGGGGATGTGACGGGTTCGACGTTCGGGCAGGTAGCCACCCAGCGCCGACCGGCGTTCCCGCATGTACTGGATAGCCTCGTCGTCCTCACCCGGGTGGTAGTAGGGCGGCAGATAAGGATTCTCCTCGAGCACTGCATCCGTAATCGGAATGCGCATTGCGTCGCGGAACTGCTTGAGGTTGTCAAGCGTGAGCTTCTTCATCTGATGGGTGGCGTTGCGTCCCTCGAACGACGGCCCGAGGCCGTAGCCCTTGACTGTCTTGGTGAGGATGACCGTTGGCTGACCCTTGTGCTCGGAAGCCGCCTTGAAGGCGGCGTAAACCTTGCGGTAGTCGTGGCCGCCGCGCTTGAGACCCCAGACCTGGTCGTCGGTGTAGTCCTTGACCATCTCGAGCGTGCGCGGGTCACGACCGAAAAAGTTCTCACGAACGTAGGCGCCGCTCTCGGCCTTGTACGTCTGGTAATCACCGTCGGGTGTGCGATTCATCAGGTCGCGGAGCGCGCCTTCCGAGTCGCGGGCCAGCAGTTCATCCCACTCGCGGCCCCAGATCACCTTGATGACGTTCCAGCCGGCACCACGGAAGAAGCTCTCGAGCTCCTGGATGATCTTGCCGTTGCCGCGCACCGGTCCGTCGAGGCGCTGCAGATTGCAGTTGATGACAAAATTAAGGTTGTCGAGACCGTCGTTAGCGGCCAGCTGCAGCGCGCCGCGACTCTCGACCTCATCCATTTCTCCGTCGCCGAGGAATGCCCAGACCTGCTGGTCCGAGGCGTCCTTGATTCCGCGATTGGTGAGGTATTTATTCAGCTGCGCCTGGTGGATCGCGTTGATCGGTCCGAGCCCCATCGACACGGTGGGAAACTGCCAGAAATCCGGCATAAGGCGCGGATGCGGGTAGGACGAAAGTCCGCCTCCCTGGTGAGACTTCTCCTGGCGGAACCCGTCGAGTTGGTCGGTCGACAATCGGCCCTCGAGGAACGCCCTGGCGTACATGCCGGGGGAGGCGTGCCCCTGGTAGAAGACCTGGTCGCCACCACCGACATGGTCGTGGCCGCGGAAGAAGTGATTGCTGCCGACTTCGTAAAGTGTCGCTGAGCCGGCATAGGTGGAGATGTGTCCCCCCACGGAGATGCCGGGGCGCTGCGCGCGATGCACCATGATGGCGGCATTCCAACGTAGCCAGGCGCGGTAGCGGCGCTCGACCTCTTCATTACCAGGAAATTCGGGTTCGTTTTCCGGG
>JANYEI010000130.1 GCA_025363205.1 Frigoribacterium sp. | reverse complement strand
TGATCGGTGCCGTCGCGTTCCACGTGGCGAAGGTTCCCGCGCCGCCGAGAAGAAGTGCGACTCCAGCGGCTCCGGCGATTGTCGCCTTGGTGAGCTTGTTCATGATGTGTCCTTCCGTGACATCTGCGATGCCAAGTGGGTGCAGCCTGCCGATCGGCGTGCTGTCTGTGCAGCGTGAACCTCGCAAACACACGAAATTCTGGGTGGTGATTGACTCCGAATGGATTTCTCATCCGGCAACCGTTTCCTCCGCGATTGCGCATCTCGGCAACCTCTGGCGAACGCCTTCCCCACACAAAAGAATATGAAGGACAGACGACCTTGTCTATCCTCTAAATGCCCCCAGTGCAGGGCACACCGATATACCGCCAAAGGGGTGTTTTCCGAAGTACATTCCTAGTTTTTCAACTAAATCAGCTGCCAAATAGCTATTTGGATTTGGATTCAGTATCCAAGCAGTTGTCAATTACTGAAATTGGGGTACAGCCAAATTCCATCTATGTACCCCGGTCACCGGCACAAAAAAGAGGCCCGCCGCGCTGAAACGCGCGACGGGCCCCAAGGAAAGTTCGGTCAGCTGGCGACCGCAATCAACCCCAGTTCGGCGGGGCTCGCCAGCAGCGCATGTCGTGGAACGACCCGAACGTTGTAGCCAAAGCTCCCGGCGCGCGACAGCGTCACTGCGCCGGTGAACTGGGCCGGATCACCGACGGTCGGCGACGGCAGCAGCTCCAGGCTCTGCGGGTTCTCGAGCCGATCGTTTTCTCGGGCGCGCCCGTAGACGACCTCCACCGAGACATCCGCCGGAGTCAGCCCGGCCAGGTTGACATGCGCCCGCACGTGCAGTTCGTCTCCCACCTGTGGCACCGCGTCCACTCCCCCGGACTCGACGTGAGCGACCGACACGTGCGGCCAGGCCGCGGTCACCCGGGATTTCCAGGCCGCGAGAGCTCGTGCCGGCGCATACCCATCGGCCGAAATCGTGCGGTGGGCGGCGGCGGATGGCACGTACAGCCGCTCCACGTATTCACGAACCATGCGGTCGGCGGAGAGCTCGAACGACAGGGTGGACAGTGTGTGACGGATCGACTCCACCCATCGCGTCGGCACCCCGTCAGCGCCACGATCGTAAAAGCGCGGAGCGATCTGGTGTTCGATCAGGTCGTACATGGACTCGGCCTCGAGCTTGTCCCGTTCGGCAGAGTCCCCGGCAGAATCTGCACTGGGGATCGCCCAGCCGTTTTCCTCGTCGTGGAATTCGGCCCACCATCCGTCGAGGATCGAGAGGTTGAGCGAGCCGTTGAGCGCCGCCTTCATGCCGGATGTCCCGCAGGCCTCGAGGGGGCGAAGCGGATTGTTGAGCCAGACATCCGTTCCCGGGTAGAGCAGTTGCGCCATGGCGATGTCGTAGTTGGGCAAAAAGACCATGCGCTTGCGGATCTCCGGCTCCTGCGAGAACTCCACAAGCTTCTGGATGAGGCGCTTGCCCTCGTCATCGGCCGGGTGCGACTTGCCCGCGATCACGATCTGCACCGGGTGCTCCGCGGAGAGCAGAAGCGAGCGCAGACGCTCGGGATCGTGCAGCATGAGCGTGAGCCGCTTGTAGGTTGGCACGCGGCGAGCGAACCCGATTGTGAGCACGTTGGGGTCGAGCAGCTGCGAGAACCACGCGGGGTCGCGGATACCGGGATTCTGCTCGGCCCAGGCAGCGGAGACGCGGGCGCGGGCGTCGGTGACCAGCTGCTGGCGCATGCCGTTCCGCACGGTCCAGAGGTCGGCGTCGCTCACTGCGTCCGAGGCCCAGTCCGCCGTCGTGGTGTTCGAGGTGCCGAGGCGGTCGGCCGCGAGGGCAACGAGCGATGGGTCGGTCCAGGTGGGAGCGTGTACCCCGTTGGTCACCGAGGTGATCGGCACGTCGTCGGCGTCGAATCCGGGCCACAGGGCCCCGAACATCCCTCGGCTCACCTCGCCATGAAGCTGAGAGACACCGTTGGCACGCTGGCCGAGGCGCAGGCCCATTACCGCCATGTTGAAGGTGTTGGCGGTGCCGCCCTCGTAGTTCTCGGCACCGAGCGCCAGCACATCATCGACTTCGACGCCAGGCAGCAGGTCGGTGGAGAAGTACTGCTGCACAAGAGAGGAGTCGAATCGGTCGATGCCGGCCGGTACCGGAGTGTGGGTGGTGAAGACGGTGCCGGCGCGCACGACCTGCAGTGCCTCGTCGAACGACAGTCCGTCACCGATCAGGTCGCTGATCCGCTCGAGGCCGAGGAAGCCAGCGTGGCCCTCGTTGGTGTGGAAGAGCTCCGGGGCGTCAGCGTCGGTCAGCTCGGTGAGAAGTTTGATCGCACGCACCCCGCCGATGCCGAGAAGCAGCTCTTGAAGCAGACGATGCTCTCCGCCCCCGCCGTAGAGGCGGTCGGTGACCGAGCGAAGCGAGTCCTCGTTCTCGGGGATGTCGGTGTCGAGCAGCAGCAGGCGGATGCGGCCGACCGCGACCTGCCAGATCCGAGCGTAGAGCGCGCGGCCACCCGGCAGCGCAAGAGCGACCTGGGCCGCCGTGCCGTCGGGGTGCCGCAGAACCGAGAGCGGCAGGCCATCTGGATCGAGCACGGGGT
Organism: Frigoribacterium sp.; assembly: GCA_025363205.1. Taxonomy (GTDB): domain Bacteria; phylum Actinomycetota; class Actinomycetes; order Actinomycetales; family Microbacteriaceae; genus Lacisediminihabitans. Next base: position 46,543 of record JANYEI010000130.1, on the reverse strand, counting down.
AGGACTCTTGCTGCCAACCGTCGGGGGAGATGGACTGGGCAAAGTACCCCGAGCGATAGAAGAGACCAACACCGATTATCGGCACGCCGAGATCCGACGCACTCTTCAGGTGGTCGCCGGCGAGAATGCCGAGCCCGCCGGAATACTGCGGAAGTGCTGCCGCGATACCGAACTCCGGGGAGAAGTAACCAATAGCCTTCGGCGCGTCGTCCGTCACCGACTGCTGGTACCAGCGTGGCTCGGTGAGGTAGGTGTGCAGGTCCTGGGACAGCGCTGCTGCTCGGGAGACGAACTCCTGATCGGCGGCGAGCTCAGACAGGCGGGTCGGCTCAATCTCACCGAGCAGGCCGATGGGATCGTGCCCACTGGATTCCCACAACCCCGGCGAGATGTCCTCGAACAGCCGGCGGGTCGGAAGATGCCAGGACCAGCGGAGATTGGTGGCCAGTTCTTCCAGTGGCGCGAGCACACTGGGCAGAACGGTACGGACAGTAAATCGACGGATAGCCTTCACCATTACACCCTACGGGCAGAAAGTTGCCAATCGCGCCCGAGGCCGCATCCGTTCCCAGCGAAACACGGCGAGTGGTTCGGGAGTCAAGGGGCAGAGAAACTTTTGCTGAGCCGCTACGGTCGAAGAGTGACGAATGTCTTCGAACCAAAGATGGGCCGAATCCCGATTCGGCACCTCGCTCCCCAGCAGCCCGAGAACAACTGGCCGGCAAAAGCCTTCGTCGGTGAGGTCGTGCCGTTCCAGGCGACGGTATTTACCGAGGGTCACGACATTCTTGGTGTCGATCTGCTCCTCAGCACGCCAGAGGGCCTGCAATCGAAGTATCGGATGCACGAGGTCGGGGTGGGACTCGATCGGTGGGAAGTTGACGTACTTCTCGACGTGCAGGGCACCTGGCTCTACAGCATCCAGGCCTGGACCGACGATTGGGCGACCTGGCTGCACAACGCCGAGATCAAGATTCCGGCGGGAATCGACGTGAAAGTCATGCTGCTGATCGGAACGGAGCTTCTAGCCCGGGCGGTGAAATCAGATCCAAAGAACAAGGTACTGATCGATGCCGCGAAGGTGATGACCACCAGGAGCCTCGCGCCGGCGACGCGATTTGCTGTCGCCCTCGACCCTCGCGTCACCGAAGAAATGGAGAAGAGGCCGCTGGCGAGCCGCAATACGCTGAGCCTTCCTCTCGAGGTGCGCGTCGAGAGGGTGCGGGCAGGGGCCGGCAGTTGGTACGAGTTCTTCCCGCGGTCGGAGGGTGCAAAAAAGGGCAAGGATGGCGCCTGGACGAGCGGCACTTTTCGCACGGCTGCACGCCGTCTCCCCGCCGTCGCAGGCATGGGCTTCGACGTGATTTACCTGCCGCCGATCCACCCGATCGGCGTCAGCTTTCGGAAGGGTCCGAATAACACGCTGAAACCGGGACCGAACGATCCGGGATCCCCGTGGGCCATCGGATCGAAAGACGGCGGCCATGACGCCATCCATCCGGATCTCGGCACCGTCGAGGACTTCGAGGCGTTTGTCGACACCGCGAAGAAGAACGGCCTCGAGGTCGCTCTCGACCTCGCGCTGCAATGTTCGCCCGACCACCCCTGGGTGATCGAGCACCCCGAGTGGTTCACCACCCTTCCGGATGGATCAGTCGCCTACGCGGAGAATCCGCCGAAGAAATACCAGGACATCTACCCGATCAACTTTGACAACGATCCGATCGGCATTCGCAACGAGGTGCTTCGAGTCGTCAGGTACTGGATCGGCCTCGGCGTCACGATCTTTCGGGTGGACAACCCGCACACCAAGCCTCTGCAGTTCTGGGAGTGGATGCTTCACCAGGTGAACTCGGAATTTCCCGACATCGTCTTCCTCGCGGAAGCGTTCACGCGACCGGCGATGATGTACTCCCTCGGCCAGGCCGGTTTCCAGCAGTCGTATACCTACTTCACCTGGCGAAACACCAAAACCGAGCTCGAGGAGTTCTTCACCGAGATCTCCCACGAACATTCGCCATATTTCCGGCCGAATCTGTTTGTCAACACGCCTGACATCCTCACCGAGTTCCTGCAGTTCGGGGGGCCGCCGGCCTATAAGATCCGGGCCGCGCTCGCCGCAACAGCCTCTCCGAGTTGGGGCGTCTACGCCGGGTACGAGCTCTACGAAAATGTCGCTCGGGCCGGTTCCGAAGAGAACATCGACAACGAGAAGTACGAATACAAGGCCCGCGACTTCGGCGCCGCCGAGGCTGCCGGGCATTCGCTCGCGCCGTACATCACCCAGTTGAACAAGATCCGAGCCGAGCATCCTGCCCTGCGCCAGTTGCGCAACCTCGACATCCACTGGAGCGATGACGACTCGATACTGGTGTACAGCAAGTACCTCGACGGCGCATTCACCCGCTCCGGACGCGGTGACGCGATCATTGTCGTGGCCAACCTCGATCCCCATTCGGCTCGCGAGTCCACCGTTTATCTCGACCCCACCCGGTTCGGCGTCGATCCCGATGAACCGTTCGAAGTGACCGACCTCATCACCCGGCAGAAATTCACTTGGGGCCAGCAGAATTTCGTACGGCTCGACGCCTTCGTCGAACCCGTCCACATCCTGCGTGTCGAACTCCCGAGAGGCAAGTAAATGGTGAAGGACCCGTCCATCCCCCCCAAGAAGCCAGCTGCCGCGACGGCTCCCTTCACGAAGAAGCCTCCCGCAACGAAGAAGCCAGCCGCAACGAAGGCGACAGCTCCCGCTGCCCCTCCCGCGCTGCCGACCCTCCACCCCGACCACGTCGCGGCGCTCGTTGAGGGTCGCCATCCCCAGCCGCACGCGACCCTTGGCCAGCACGCTGTGGAAAACGGGTTCGTAATCCGTGTCATCCGCCCCCTTGCCGATTCGGTGACGGCAATCCGCGCCGATGGCGACCGCGTGCCGCTCAGCCATCTGGCCGACGGCCTGTGGCAGGGATTCTCGGCAGGAGTCGGCCAGGCCTACACGGTGGAGACCACCTACTCCAACGGACCGGACTGGGTGGCGGAGGACCCCTACCGCTTCGTTTCCTCGGTGGGAGAGGTTGATCTTTACCTCTGGGGCCAGGGGCGGCACGAGCAGCTCTGGCAGGTGTTCGGGTCACACTTCCGGCCGCACGAAGGCGTGACCGGCACGAGTTTCTCCGTCTGGGCGCCGCACGCGAAAGCCGCGCGAGTACTCGGAGACTTCAACGGCTGGTACGGCCCCAGGCATGCCATGCGCCGCCTCGACGACAATGGGGTGTGGGAGCTCTTCGTGCCCGGACTCACTCCCGGTACCTCCTATAAGTTCGAACTACTCGCGGCCGACGGCCGCTGGGTGCAGCGTGCCGATCCGATGGCCCGCTACACAGAAATCCCGCCGGCCACCGCGTCGAAAGTGGGCCAAACCCTCTATGAGTGGGGCGACGCCGACTGGATGCGTCGCCGCGCCGAGCGCGACCCGCACAACTCCCCGATGAGCGTCTACGAATTGCACGTCGGTTCGTGGCGTCCGGGGCTCGACTACCGGTCGCTGGCGGATGAGCTGATCCCCTACCTGCAAGAGACCGCTTTTACCCATGTCGAGTTCATGCCGCTCGCCGAGCATCCGTTCGGCGGGTCATGGGGCTACCAGGTGACCGGCTACTACGCGCCCACCAGCCGGTTCGGGCATCCGGACGACCTCCGCTACCTGATTGATCGCCTCCACCAGGCCGACATTGGCGTGATTATGGACTGGGTTCCCGCGCACTTCCCGAAGGACGAATGGGCGTTGGCCAATTTCGACGGGCAGCCGCTGTACGAGCACTCCGACCCGCGGCGAGGCGAGCAGCGCGACTGGGGCACCCTCGTGTTCAACTTCGGCGATTCGCAGGTGCGCAACTTCCTCGTCGCGAACGCGAGCTACTGGCTCGAGGACTTTCACATCGACGGGCTCCGGGTCGACGCGGTGGCCTCGATGCTTTACCTTGACTACTCGCGGGAAGCGGATGACTGGCTGCCGAACGTGAATGGCGGGCGGGAGAACCTCGAGGCCATCAGCTTCCTCCAGGAGGTGAATGCCACCGCCTACAAGCGAAACCCCGGCATCGTGATGATCGCCGAGGAGTCGACCGCCTGGCCGGGAGTCACCAAGCCGACCGGTGGTTCCGGGCTCGGTTTCGGCCTGAAGTGGAACATGGGCTGGATGCACGACAGCCTCAACTACATGGCCACGGATCCGATGTATCGCTCTCACCACCACAACGAGATCACCTTCAGCATGGTCTACGCGTTCACCGAGAGTTTCCTGCTGCCAATCAGCCATGATGAGGTCGTGCACGGTAAGGGGTCGCTGCTGCACAAGATGCCCGGTGACCAGTGGCAGAAGCTCGCGAACCTGCGTGCGTACCTTGCGTTCATGTGGTCGCATCCCGGTAAGCAGCTGTTGTTTATGGGATCGGAGTTCGGCCAGCCCTCGGAGTGGAGTGAAGAGCGCGGGCTCGACTGGTGGATTCTCGACCAGCCAGTTCATCGCGGGCTGCTGACGATGGTGAGCCAGCTGAACCGGGTCTACCGCGAGCAGCCGTCACTGTGGTCGCGCGACAACGACCCCGGCGGGTTCGAATGGATCGATGCCGGTGATGCCGAACACAACGCCGTGTCCTTCCTGCGCTGGGACAACCACGGCAATCCCATCGCGGTTCTGATGAACTTCGGGGGTAATCCGGTGGGACCGTATCGGGTCGGCCTTCCGTTCGCGGGCACCTGGGACGAGATTTTCAACACGGATGCCCTGGAGTACGGCGGCTCGGGAGTCGGCAACTTCGGCGCGATCGAGGCCACCGACACCCCGTGGGCCGGTCGTCCGGCATCCGCAGAGGTGACGCTGCCGCCGCTCGCGGGTCTTTGGCTCAAGCTGAGGCGGTAGCCGCGCGTCGGCACTCTCAAAACGCAGGACATTCGCCACGAAATGGCCCCATCGGCCGCGAATGGCGGCTTTTGGCGATGAATCTCCTGCGTTTTCGGCGAGTGGCGCGTCCGGTTGGCGGGGCGTTCGGTGGGCGGCGAGCCGACCCTGTGCAGGTTTCCTGGCGCCGAATCGCGCGTTCACCATCAGTGTTTCGGTCCCGCGCACCTTCAACATCCAGAATTCGGATGGTTCGGGGTCGCTGTTATGTCGAACGCCATCGATGAGCGAGTGACGCGTGCACAGAGACCCGACCGCAGCAGGGGTCAGTACAGCAGCCCCGTCAGCCGACGGCGCGCGGAAACGACACGCGGGTCATCCCCTCCAGCGATCTCAAAAAAGTCGAGCAGGCGGGTGCGAACCCGGTCTTTGCCCGGTTGATCGAGGGTGGGAAAGAGCTGGAGAAGTCGACCGAACGCGTCGTCGAGGTGCCCCCCGGAGACATCAAGGTCGGCAACGGCCAGCTGGGCATCGATGTCCGTGGGGCCAGCAGCGGCCGCATCCCGGATTTCGGCGGCTGAGGCCGTCCCGAGGCGGGCGAGCAGTGATACCTGGGCGAGGCCGGCCACCGCGAGTTGGTCGCGCGGATCCTGGGCGATCGCCGTCCTGTATTCGCGGATGGCTGTCTCGAAGTCGCCAGCGGCGATAGCGTCGTAGGCCTCCTGATGGTGCGGCGGCAGCGGCGGTTCTACCGGCTCGGCCGGCTCTGCTCCCGGCTCCGCTGGCGTCACGGTGCCGGTCACATTCTGTTGGGCGGCAAGGGTGAGCAGCTGGTCGAGCACCTGTTTCACGTCCGCCTCGGGCAGGTCTCCCTCATAGAGCGCAATCGGACGTCCGCCGATCACGGCGGCGACGGTCGGAGCCGCGGCCGCGTGGAACGCCTGGGACAGCTGGGGGTTGGCGGCGGCATCCACAGTGGCGAGCACGAGGCGGCCAGCGTAACCGGTCACGGCGCGGATGAGGGTGGCCGATGGCTCACCGACGTACAGCTCAACAACCACCGGCACGGTCTGGGAGAGATCCAGGATGCCGGTGAAGGACGCGTCCGACGATTCCAGCACGAGCGACGGAACGGCGGTGCTTGCGCCGGGCGCGACACCAGCAGCGCCAGCCGGGCCAGCCGGGGGACGTACCAGCGACGAGAGGTCGACGGCGCCACGCAGATTTGCGCGGCTGGCGGGGGGAATCGAGGTCACGGGAGCTCCTTAGCCGAGGTGAGACCGGTCGCGAAACCGAGTAGCGAGATCTTCTGAGATTTGCTTTGCGCACTCGGTACGTAAAACAACAACTGGTCACCGTAGACGGCGATGGTGCCTTTGGTGGAACCGGTGACGCCCGAAAGGGTTTTCACCTGCCCCTCCGTATTCACGGCTGCACCGGCTTCCGTCGGGGTAACGGTGACGGATTCGTTGAGGTACACCGCGACGATCGCTCCGGAGTCGTTGCTTCCGAGAGCGATGCTGTCGAAGGCTCCCACAGCGTTGGCGAATTCCATTTTCGCTTTTGCGGGCAGCGCGGCCAGGAGGGACTTTCGGTACTCGAGCCCGATCAGACCGATCAGCTTGTCGTTCGAGGTGTCGAAATATTTCGCCGATTCGCTCGTGGGACCCTTTTCGAGGATGTCGCCATAGGCAAGAGCGATCTTCGACGGCTCAAGCTCAAGCAGCTTGCCGTCCGGAGGGAGGCGGGGCGCGCCGACCTCCTTAGCCGCGAGCTTCGGCAGCACCACCCCGGCTTCGAGTGCCGTCGCATATTGCACCTTGTACTCGGAGCGCGGTGTCTTTTGCTCCAACATGAGCCCCACTGGCGGCACTTTCTTGTCGGTGGGGTTCACGACGACCGTGAATACCGTGCGGGGCCACTTGACCGTCTGTTGCGGCAGGATCACGGTGGCGGCGGCCGCGGGAATAGCGGCGAGGGCGGCCTGGGTGCCGTCGACCTTGCGGATCGCGTAGTTGGCCGCGCGCAGGTCGAGGGCTGGCCCGGCGAAGCGGGTCTTCGCAAGTTCGACATCCTTATCCGCGTCGGCTTTAGCCGCCACGGCAGAAATTTTCGAGATGATCACTTTCAACTGGGGCACAGTGACCACAGGAGGCGTCTGGTCTGACGCAACGCCGGTCGTCGAGGCTGTCGGCGTGGGAGTGGCCGAAGCGGCCCCGGTCATGAAGTCGGGCCAGGAGTTGGGAGAACATCCACTGAGCGAGAGCCCACCGATCAGCAGCACGGGCACAATCGCGATCATGCGTCGGCGGTTCGACCGACGCCCGCCACTTTGTGCCATGGCTTTCGGTTTGCGCGGTCGGTAGCTGCGCTGGCGGGGCACTTTGGGCATTTTGGGACTCTTTCGCCGAGGTCCGCGGGAGCGGCGCAGGTGCGCGAGTCCCCAGAGGTAGAGCGCAAGACCGATGATCAACAGCACGACTCCGCCGACGATCAGCGGGCCAGACCAGGGGGTGCGGTTGTCGAGCGGCCAGCGGATAGAGAGATCGCTCGGTGCGGCAGCCGTGCCGTCGGAAACTATGATCACAGAAATGTCGTCCGGTACGTTGACGGTGAAATTCAGACGGTTAGTCTCACTGAACTCGTCGAGCCAAAGATCAGAACCCTGGGGATTGGGCACTTTCGAGGACTTGCCTGCGGTGAGCTTGGTGGTGAGAGACGAATTATCACGGTTGAAACCAACCGTGTTGTAGCTGGCGTCGCCCACCCATGCCATCACGTCTTCGGTGCGACCATAAGCGGCGAATATCTTCTTCGAACCGCTGATCTGAATCTCCTGGCGGCCGGGGAGAGACTTGAGGGTCGACGAGCTGACGACGGTAACGGGAGCATTGGTAGTGAAGGTCTCCGAAGCGGTGATGCTGTTGGCCTCGGCGAGCACGGTGCGCTGGGCGATACCGTACGCGATGAGCCCGAAAGCGATGACGAAGCTGATGATGGCGGCGACAAAACGCACGGTACATGCTCCTCTCGTGTTGGCGTGGGCCACCGACGGTCGGCTTCCCCCGCGACACCACCCCGAGCACGGAAACGATGCCGGGTGATACCGGGTGGCGCCACGAGGCCCGAAAATTGACAGGAAACTCGTCATGGGCCACAGGCAAAGACATTTGAGAGTAGCCTATCGACCCTGTGAGGCTCCCCGCCGTCACCCGCCACGCCCCGTGAACAGTGCCTTGTGGCCCCCGAATCGCACCCTTAGGTCCGTCGCCTCTCAGGCTAAACTCGGATGGTTCCGGCCACGTTTCTGTGCGTGGCCGGTCGAATCGACTCACGAGGAGACAGCGTGGCCACTGACGACGAGACCTTTGCCACTGCAATGCGCGGATATAACCGCGACGAGGTTGACAGTGCGATCCAGGACCTTCGGCGTGAGCTGATCAAGGCAAACAGCGACAAAGCTGAGGCCGCCAAAGAGCTCAAACGGCTTCACGCTACCGTCGACGACCTGCAGGCGGAGATTGAAGAGACCGGCAGCCCCACCTACAGCGGGCTCGGAACGAAGCTCGAAAACACCCTCCGGGTCGCCGAAGAACAGTCGACCAGGCTCATCAGCCAGGCCGACATTGATGCCGAGAAGCTGCGGAGCGGGGTGCAGGCCGAGGTCACCAAGCTGCGTACTGACGCGATGGAGAGTGCCGACAAGAGTGTGGCCGATGCGCACGCCACCGTCGGTCGCATCCTCGACTCTGCGAACTCGGAGGCGTCTGAGCTTCTTGAGCGCACACGGGCCGAGGCCGAGACCATCGCCCAGGAGGCGCTGCGCGACGCGGCAGCGATCCGTGGCGCGGTTGCCACCGAAGCCGCAGAAGCGCGCGCTACCGCCAAGCGCGAATCTGCCGCCGTGCGTGCCGAGGCCGAGCGCGAAGCTGCCGAGCTCAAGGCCGTTGCCCACCGCGAGGTGAGCGAGGCAAGGGATGCCGCGGCAGCGCTTGCGCGCGAGACCGAGCTTGGACGCACCGAGTTCACCAGCGAGGCCGAGAAGCAGTGGGGTGATTTGGCCCGCGATACCGAACAGCAGCGCACCGACCTCGACCGCGACACCGAAGCGGCACGAATCGCGCTTGCCCAGTCCACCGAGACCCAGCGCGCAGAGCTCGCTCGGGAAATTGATGAAGCCCGCACCGCGGCCGAACTCGACAGCACCGAAAAGCGCGAGGCTCTCGAGAACGAGACGGCGGATGCTCATAACGCCCTTGCCCGTCGTACAGCCGAAACCCGCGCCACGATAGAGCAGGAGACCACCACCTCGCGCGTCGCCCTCGAGCAGGAGGCCGAGGCGGCTCGCGTCGCCCTCGAACAGGAGACCACCGCAACGCGCGTCGCCCTCGAGCAGGAGACCGAGGCCGACCGAGCCGCCCTCGCGCTGGAGACCGAGGCCGCCCGAGCCGCCCTCCTGCTGGAGACCACCACTGCGCGTGATGCCCATGCGCTCAACACCGCGTTAACCCGTGACGCGCTCGAGCAGGAGACGGTCGCCGCTCGAGCCACTCTCGAGCAGGAGACCGCAACCGCGACCGCGAAGGTGCAACAGAATCGCTCTTCGGCCGCGGCCACCATCGCTCAGGACGCGAAAGCAGCCAAGGCTACGCTCGCGCTCGAGTCCAAGCGCGCGCGCGCCGAACTGCAGCACGACACCACCGAGGCCCGCACGAAGCTCGATGCCGAGCTCACCGCGGCTCGCGCCGGGCTTGAGCACGACATCGAGGAGCAGCGCACCAACGTGGGCCGCGAAGTGGAGCAGCTGCATGCCGACGTCACCCGTGAAGTGGAACAGACCCGTGCCTCGCTGACTCACGATACGGCCGAAGCACGAACCAGGCTGGCCCTGGACTCGGAGCAGGCGCGCACCGACCTTGACGTCGAGTTGAAGGCCCGCCGGGACGAAGCCGAGAAGGAGTTCCTGGCGAAGCACCAGGAGGCGGTCGCTCAAACGCAGAAGTACCTCGACGAAGCGCGGGCGCAGCTCGCCGATGCTGTGCGCGTCACTGGCGAGAAGCGAGTCGAGGCCAACGCGATCGACGTGGACGCCAAGGCCGATGCCCGTGAGCTTCGCGACCGCTCGGGCACCGAGGCCGCGGAGATTATTTCCAACGCCGAGGCTCGCTCGAAGGCGATGATCAAAGATGCCGAGAAGCGCACCGCTGACCTTATCGCGGATGCCGAAGAGCGCCTCTCGCAGATTCGTATCGAGCGCGAGGCCGTGGCGGGTTACTTCGAGAGCCTGCGGACGGTACTGTCACAGGCAGAGAAGGTCGCGACCGAAAAGTAGCCTCTGATCAGGCAGCCTTTCCACTACTTACGGGAGTTGCAGTGAAGATCCAAAACGCCTTCCGGCTTGGCCTGCTCGGCGGCCTTGGCGTGCTGGTCGCCGTCGGTATCGGTGGTGCGGTGGCGTCGTTATCGACGATCCTCACCTACATCGGGGCAGCACTGTTCCTCGCCCTAGGAATCGACCCAGCGGTCTCCTGGCTCGAACGACATAAATTCCCGCGCGCGCTCGCAATCCTCATCGTGCTCGTTGGCATCCTTGCCGTCTTCGTCGGACTGATCTTCGCTGTCGTACCGGTGATCGTAGACCAGGTGAACAATCTCATCTCCAGCCTCCCCGACTTCATCTCGACGGTCTCGCGGGCGGGCTGGATCAAGAACACCCAGAAGAACCTGCCGGACTGGATCCAGTTGAACGACCTGATCGTTCAGTCCGGCAACTGGCTGCGAAACAACGTGTCGACGATCGGCGGAGGCCTGCTTTCGGTCGGCGTGGGTATCGCGAGCGGCGTGACCGGGTTCGTGATCATTCTGATCCTCACTCTCTACTTCGTCGCCTCGCTGTCGAGTATGAAGCGCGGCCTCTATCGTCTGGTGCCGGCGTCGAAGCGGGCACGTTTCTCCGATCTCGCGGAACAGATCAGCGCCTCGGTCGGCCGATACGTGGTTGGCCAGGGCACCATCGCCCTCGCCAACGGCATCGCAAGCTTCATCTTCCTTTCGATCGGACAGCTGTTCGGGGCGAAATATCCTGCCCTGTTTGCCTTCATCGCGTTCCTGTTCGCTCTTGTACCCCTCGTCGGGACCCTTTCTGGCAGCGTGCTGATCACCCTGAGCACTCTCCTGCTGGCCGGCCCTGGCCCGGCGCTCTGGGTTGGAATTTATTACGTTATCTACATGCAGATCGAGGCATACGTAATCAACCCGAGAGTGATGAGCCGGGCCGTGAAGGTGCCGGGAGCGATCGTAGTGATCGCCGCTCTCGCCGGGGGCGCACTGCTCGGCATCCTTGGGGCGCTCATCGCCATCCCGGTGGCCGCCTCTGTTCTTCTCATCATCGACCAGGTGATCGTGCCAAGGCAGAACGAGCTCTGATCCGCACTATCCCCGCACTGCGGTCGGCCAGGTTCCGGACAGGGGAAGCGCCGCCGGGTTGAGCCGCTGCACAACCTCGGTGAGCACGCGGCGCGTCTGGGACTCCCCCACCCACAGGTGTTTCCCCCCATCGACCACCATGAGATCAATCTCCGGCACCACAGCAAAGCGCTGCCTGGCTTCCGTTGGCCGCAGGTAGTCGTCAAGTTCGGGGATCACGGCCACCAGGCGCTTTCCGCTGTTCGCCCAGGCACTGATCTCCGCATCCGTCGCGCGATGCAGGGGCGGTGAGAGCAGAATCGCGCCGTCGATCGGATGCTCCAGGCCGTATTTGAGCACGACTTCCGTGCCGAAAGACCAGCCGACGAGCCAGGGATGAGGGAGCCGGCGTGCCGCCACCAGGTCCATCGCGGCGGCGAGATCGTGCTTCTCATCGACGCCCTCGCCGAACGAACCGCCGGAGCTGCCCCGCGGCGAGGAGACGCCGCGAAAGTTGAAGCGCAGCACCGCGAGGTCTGCGAGGGCCGGCAAGCGACCGGCCATCTTGCGGATGATGTGCGAGTCCATGAATCCACCGGCGGTGGGCAGCGGATGCAGCGCAACGATCGTCGCTACCGGGTCCCGGTCGAGCGGCAGGGCGAGTTCGCCAACGAGAGTGAGTCCGTCGCTGGTGTGCAGCTCCACGTCTTCCCGTCGGGCGGGCAAATTGACCCCGCCCCGGATCTCGGTGGCGATCATTTGATCTTCCAGCAGTGCGGATGCCAGTGGCGCCGTGCCGCCAGGTCTTCCGCCTCACCCATCAGACCATCGGCCCGCCACGCCACGATATGTGGCGTGCGTAGCGCGATCTCGAGGCCGCAGCCCGGGCAGGTATAGACCTTGCTCGCCGAGGATGCCGCGATTGATTGCACATTCCAGAGCCCGTCGCGACGGGTCTCGCTTCGCAAGCTGCCGAGCAGAGCGCGCGAAATATCGTATTCCTCATCATCGCCCGGTCCGCCTGCCCCGGAACGAGGCCCACGGGGTCGGTTCGATCGGGGCATGCTTCCACCCTAACGAGTGCCGGAGGCTCTGGCCGACGCAACCCTTCAGTGATCAGAAGGGCGAAGGGTTTAGTACCAGCCGGCGGACTGGCTGTGCCCCCAGGCGCCACACGGGGTGCCGTAGCGCGCAGCGATGTAGCCCAACCCCCAGCTGATCTGCGTGGCGGGATTGGTGGCCCAGTCGGCGCCAGCCGTTGCCATTTTAGATCCGGGGAGGGCTTGGGGGATGCCGTAGGCGCCACTGGGATTGGCCGCGTACACATTCCAGCCCGACTCGCGATTGAACAGCGCAACCAGGCAGGCAAATTGGTCTTCACCCCATCCGCGAGCGATCACCATGTCGTGCCCGATGGCTTGAGCGGAACCTGGATCCGGTGTGCCGACAGCAGGGGCTCCCGCGCTCCGCACAGCCGCGACAACGACCACGGGGGGTTTCTTCTTCTCGGTCACTTGGTAGTTATCGCGTACTACGGCCGCAGAGGCCACCCCACCGATGGCCAAAGTCTGCACTTTGCCCTCTGCAGCCCGGGTATCAGCAAATGAATTTTGCACCTGGTTGGGAGCGATCATGAGCACAAGCACAAGACCTGCTGCGGAGAGGAACGAGAAGATGGGAAGCACGCGTCGTGTCCGCGGGTGGTGCCCCCGAGCGGCAACCCCGGCTTCGCGTGATGCGACCTGGGGCGAGAGATCCTGCACTCGCCTACCCATAGGTGAAAGAGCCTAGCCGAAGTGGCACCCAAAAGCCCATCCGCTGTCAGCGAACCGCCAGCATCACCGTGATGACCGCATCGAGAAGCAGGTCGACCTGGGCCTCTCGATAGCCGCCTTTCTGTGACCGGAATGCCACCGTGCGCACCTCGTCGATACTCATCGGCCGGCCATCCTGGAAATAATTCGTGAGGCGCGACGCGAAGGCGTCCACGTCTCTGCGATGATAACCATTGCTCAGGAAGCCGGCTCGGTCGAAGCGGTGGCCGACCGGTCGTGCGAGACGCTCAAGGATGTCACGAGCGATGCTGCGGGCCTCGGCATACCACGCCTCGTCACCGCTCAGCTGGATGACGCGCTCCCGCTCTCGACTGGCGAACGCATCTTCCAGTCGCTCCAGTGCCGCATCCACATGGGCAGGCGAATAGCCACCCTTCTCCAGCGAGAAAGCCATCCGGCGGATGTTTGTCGCGTTCACTACCGCGGGCTCGACCGAATCCGCGGAGTAGGCACGACGCGCTTCTTCGAGGAAGTCCTCGACCTGGTCGACGCTATAGCCGCGGCGAGACTTGCGGATGCGGGGGAAGGTTGTACTCACGCGACCATTGTGCCCTACGCGTCAGGCAATGTTGTTCAGGTGAAGATCACGAAGAGAACATAGGCCGCCGCCGCACTCGGCAAAATCGAGTCGAGCCGGTCGAGAAACCCGCCGTGCCCTGGCAGCCAGGTGCTGATGTCCTTGATACCGAGATCGCGCTTGATGAGCGACTCGGTGAGATCCCCGACTGTTCCCGTGAAAACCATCACCGCACCGAAGATGAGCCCGAACCACCACGGTTCCTCCAGCATGAAGAGTGAAACGAGCACCCCGGCGACCAAGGCGGCCACGACAGAGCCGGCAAAGCCCTCCCAGGTCTTTTTGGGGCTGATGCGAGGGGCCATCGGATGCTTACCGAAAGAGAGCCCGGAGGCATAGGCTCCGATATCCACCGAGATCACGACGAGGAGGAAGGCGAGAGCCCACCACTCCCCTCCGTTCTTGGCCGCGAGGAGCACGGCGAAACTGCCGAGGAAAGGCACGTAGACCTGGATGAAAGTGCCGGCCGCGACATCCTTCCACAGGTCCTGCGCGTTGGCCTTATGGTTCTTACCGAGGCTCTCGGCCAGACGCCAGAGAGCTACGAATACGATCCCGCCGAGCACGACGAGCCACCGTCCCTGGTCACCGAGATAGAACGCCGCAGGCACCGAGGCGAGCCCGGCAATCACGCTGGGCCAGCGAGGCACGTCGCGCCCGGCGAAACGAAGCGCGCTGGCGAGCTCGAACGTCGTGAACCCGATGAGCGCGCCCGTGAAGATCATGAACAGCGACTTGTTGAAGATGAGACTGCCGATGAGGAGCACGCCGAGCCCGACACCGATGAGGATGGCCAACGGCAGGTTCCGACCGGTCCTCGCCTCGATTTTCACCGTGGTCGCATCGATCTGGGCACGGGTCGCCGCAACCTGCGCCTTGAACTCTTCTTCGAGCACATGGGCGCGCGCTTCAATTTCTTCGCGTTTGGCGCGACCGCGGCTCTTCTTGACGGGGGCTCTCTCGCTTGGCTCAGACATTCAAACCTCGAGGAGCTCGGCTTCCTTCTTCTTCAGGGCATCATCGATCGCGTCGATGTGCGCCTTCGTCACCGATTCGAGTTCCTTCTCGCCGCGAGCCACTTCGTCGTCTCCGACCTCGGTCTTCAGCCCGTCGAGGTCATCCTTCGCCTTGCGTCGAATGTTGCGGATCGACACCTTGGCATCCTCGCCCTTGGCCCGCACGATCTTCACGAACTCACGGCGACGCTCCTCGGTGAGCTCGGGAAGCGTGGCGCGGATGACCGTGCCATCGTTGCCGACATTGGCCCCGAGGTTCGGCGCGGTCGCGATCGCACGCTCGACGTCTTTCAATGAACCCTTGTCATACGGGGTTATCAGGAGCGTGCGCGCTTCGGGGTTGCTCATTCCCGCGAGCTGGCCGAGCGGAGTCGGCGTGCCGTAATAGTCCACAAGGATCTTTTGGAACATCGCGGGATTGGCGCGCCCGGTGCGCACATTGCTGAAGTCGTCTTTCGCAGCTTCGACGGACTTGTGCATTTTCTCTTTGGCTTCGGCCAGGACATCGGAAATCACGACAGGTCTCCTTCGAGGGGGATGGGACTGGGTTGAGTTTAGTTGGACGCGCCTTCGTTGGAGACCAAGCTAATTGGAGACCAGAGTGCCGATGCGATCGCCCCGGATGGCCGCCGTAACGTTGCCGTGCGGTTCCATCCCGAATACGACCATTGGCATCCGGTTGTCCATGCAGAGGCTGAACGCCGTGGAGTCCACGACTTTGAGCCCCTTCACCAGAGCCTCCTGATAGGTCACGTGCTCGAGCTTTTTCGCGTCGCTATTGGTGCGGGGATCAGAGTCGTACACGCCGTCTACGCCGTTCTTTGCCAGCAGCACGACATCCGCGTTGATCTCGAGGGCGCGCTGCGCGGCGACGGTATCGGTCGAAAAGTAGGGAAGGCCCGCGCCAGCACCGAAGATGACGACCCGCCCCTTCTCCAGATGCCGCTCCGCACGACGGGGGATATACGGCTCGGCGACCTGGGTCATCGAGATGGCGGATTGCACCCGGGTCTCGGCCCCGGCCTGTTCCAGGAAGTCCTGCAGGGCGAGGGCGTTCATCACCGTGCCGAGCATCCCCATGTAGTCCGCTCGCCCACGGTCCATTCCGCGCTGGCTGAGCTCGGCGCCGCGGAAGAAGTTGCCGCCACCCACCACGATGGCCACCTCGACATCCGTCGCCGCCGCCGCAATCTCCTTCGCAAGTGAGCTCACGATGTCGGGATTGACCCCCAGGGAGCCGCCGCCGAATGATTCTCCGGAGAGCTTCAGCAGAACCCGTCTCTTGCGCGCGTCCGTCATTTCTGCTCCTTCAGTCGTGGCCTCTTCAGGTTACCGGATGCTCAGCCGCTGGCTATTCGTGCGGCCGGGCTGTGCGCATCCGCCCTCGGTTCCGCCCGCCGCTGGCACCCCCGCGTCCCGCCGCCGCCTGCGCCCCCGCCCGCGTCCCCCACATCGACTTGGTAGTTGTTGTGACTTGAAGGGGTGCGTAAGTCGCAACAACTACCAAGTCGATGTGGGGATGCCGGGGAACACCGCTACCGGAGGCGCGCAAAAGCCCGGACCGCGTTCGCGATCCGGGCTTAGGCGTGATGCTGGGATGGGCTTGTTAGGCGCCTACCTTGAAGCGGGCGAATCCGCTCACGGTGAGGCCGGAATTTTTCAGCACGGTCGCGACGGACTGTTTGTTATCGCGCGCGTAGTCCTGCTCCGGCAGCACGACCTGCTTGAAGAATCCGTTGACGCGACCCTCGATGATCTTCGGAAGGGCGGCCTCAGGCTTCCCCTCGCCGCGGCTGATCTCCTCGACGATCCGACGCTCGGACTCGACCTGCTCGGCCGGCACCTCATCACGGCTCAGGTACAGCGGGTCGGCGAACGAGATGTGCTGCGCGATGCTGCGAGCGGTCTCCGCGTCGTCCCCCGAATATCCGACCACCACTCCCACCTGGGGCGGCAGGTCCTTGTTGGTTTTGTGCAGGTATACGGCGAACTTCTCACCCGAGATAACGGCGACCCGGCGTAGAACGATCTTCTCTCCGAGAATGGCCGCCTCGTTGCTGATCAGGTCGGCGACAGTCTGCGTGCCGGTCGCAGCCACGAGACCCTCTTCGGGAGTGGATGCCCCGGCGGCGACGATCGCGTCGAGAACAGTGTCGCCGAGGGTCACGAACTTCTCACCCTTTGCGACGAAGTCGGTCTCGCACGACAGTTCAATGAGCGTCGTGGTTGAGCCGTTCTCTTTCGCGGCGACAAGTCCCTCGCTGGTGGAGCGGTCGGCCCGCTTGGCGTTGCCCTTCGCACCCTTCAGCCGCAGCAACTCGGTCGCCTTATCGAGGTCACCGCCGGCCTCGACGAGGGCGTTCTTGGTTTCGACCATGCCGGTGCCGAGGCGCTCGCGCAGGGTCTTGAGGTCTTCAAGGCTGAAGTCTGCCATGGAGAACGGCTCCTTTACTTCTTGACGGCAGCAGGCTTTGCTGCAGCAGGCTTGGACTCGGCAGGCTTGGACGCAGCAGGCTTGGACGCAGCTGGCTTGGATTCGGCGGCGGAGTGGGACTTCTCCTCAGAGGTCGCCTCGGCCTCAATCTTCGCCTCGGCATCCGCGTCGGAAACCACATGGTGTTCTGGCACGATACTCGGGTCAGCCGCGGCCTCGCGAGTGGCGACCGCAGCATCCGCGTCGTTCTCCTGCACCGGCACCTCGGAGGCGATGACCGCGGCGACAGCCTCAGCATTCGACTTTGTGGACGCGACCAGGCCGTCAACGGCCTCGATCTTCTCGGCCTCAGTGGAGGGGGTTTCGGATGCCCCGAGGAGCTCTGCTTCCCACGCGGCCAGCGGCTCGACGGCCGAGACGTTGCCCGTGCCCTCCTCCGCTTTCTGGTGGCGCTGGATCAGGCCCTCGGCTGCGGCATCCGCGATGATGCGGGTGAGCAGGCCGACGGAACGGATCGCGTCATCGTTGCCGGGGATCGGGTACTGGACCTCGTCGGGGTCGCAGTTGGTGTCGAGGATCGCGATGACCGGGATGCCGAGTTTGTGCGCCTCGTCGATCGCGAGGTGCTCCTTCTTCGTGTCGACTATCCAGATCGCGGACGGGGTCTTCGTGAGGTTGCGGATTCCTCCGAGCGAGCGCTGCAATTTGACTAGCTCGCGGCGCTGGATGAGCAGCTCCTTCTTGGTGTAGCCACGCGTGGTGTCGTCGAAATCGATCTCTTCGAGTTCTTTCATGCGGGCAAGACGCTTGGAGACGGTCTGGAAGTTGGTGAGGAGGCCACCGAGCCAACGCTGGTTGACGAACGGCTGGCCGACGCGCTGCGCCTGCTCCTGAATCGAGCCCTGGGCCTGCTTCTTGGTGCCGACGAAGAGGATGGTTCCCCCGTGCGCGACAGTCTCCTTGACGTAGTCATAGGTCTTGTCGATGTATTGGAGCGACTGCTGGAGGTCGATGATGTGGCTGCCCGAACGCTCGGTCAGAATGAAGCGCTTCATCTTCGGGTTCCAGCGACGCGTCTGGTGTCCGAAGTGTACGCCGCTGTCGAGCAGCTGGCGGATGGTAACAACGGCCATGAGCCGTCTCCTTTTCTGCGCACACAGACATCGTCCGCGGGCACTGTTTCAGTTCGCTATGGCCGCCGGTCGACGGCCAATCCTGGTGCCCGGCACACGTCCGCCCGACCCATCGGAATGGGTGGAGACTGGTGGAGGAGTGTCGCATCCGAAGATGCAGTGAGCACGCGTAGTCACGCCGCCGAGGCGGGGTGCTTCTCCGATTGTAACACCGGGCGAGGTTCGCCCGCTCCCGTCCTCCCCACCACTTCGAGCGCTGTTTTCTTCCGGAGATTCGCTGATGCCGCACACCCCGGCCTTCGCCTCGGCGGAGGCTAAGCAGGTGTTGTCCTCGTTCGCGGCCGCCTGGCCGACCCGGCTTAGTCGCCTGGTGATCCTGAGTGTGCTCCTGTCGGCATCGGTCTCCCCCGTGCCGACGGTAGCGCGCGCCGCGGCGGGGACAACCGCCAGCTGGGCCTGGCCGGTGCCCGTTCCTCACGCGATAGAGCGTCCGTTCATTGCCCCGGAAAGCGCCTACAGCGCGGGACACCGGGGCATTGACATCTCCTCGACCGATGACGCTGTCATTACGGCACCGGCGGATGGCGTCGTCTACTTCTCCGGGATGGTGGTGGACCGGCCCGTGCTATCCATCGCGCATGCGGATGGCCTGGTCTCGAGCTACGAACCCGTCGAATCCGACGTGCCACAGGGCACGAAAGTTCGACGCGGCGACGACGTCGGTCATCTGCTCCCTGGCCACTGCGCCGCTGCCTGCCTTCACTTCGGCGTGCGGCTGTACGGGCAGTACGTGTCGCCGCTCAACTATCTGGGCGGAATTCCACATTCGGTGCTTCTGCCGACGCGATCCCTGCCGCTCCCGCCGTGATGCACTGAAAACGGTGGCTATTCTTGGAACAATGATCAGTCGCCGCGATGCCGCCAAGCGCCTCGATATTCCGCTCGAGATGGCCCAGCGCCACGACATCCCGGGCTGGGTCTCGGAGGAGGCACTTGCGGCACTCGAGCAGGATCCACCGGCCTGGCTCGTTCAGTCCCGCGCGAATCGCGGCTCAGGGGGGCGGCCCGTCTGGGTGACACTGAGCTGCAATATCTGTGGTCACACCGAGTCGGTGCGCCCGAAGAAGTGGTGGCCCGAGTTCACCTATCTCAGCTGCTGCGACCACGACATCTGGGACCTCCCGGAGCCAACGGCAGGACTCGCACGCCAGGAGTTCGACGAGATCGGCGGGTTCTTCGTTGGGGTCGTCGACAGCTGATTTGCTGTCGCCGCCGGCTTGTCCTGTCGGGGCTTGCTCACGAGGCGGCGGGTGGGCTCCCTCGGCGAGCGGAGGCCCTTCCTACGCGCGCGGGTGGGCTTCCTAGGCGCGCGGGTGGGCGGAGCGGTAGCTCTCCTTGAGCCGTTCCGCCGAAACGTGAGTGTAGATCTGGGTCGTGCCGAGGCTGGCGTGGCCGAGCAATTCCTGCACCGCGCGCAAGTCGGCGCCGCCGTCGAGCAAGTGCGTTGCGGCCGTGTGCCGCAGCGCGTGAGGTCCCGACGGCCCGCTGCCCGGGATGGCGGAGAGGAGCGTTGACACGAGCGTGTAGACCGCGCGGGTGCCGAGCCGTACCCCGCGGCCAGAGAGAAACAGGGCATCCGTCGGATCTCTGAGCAGTCCGGGGCGCGCCACCGCGAGATAACGCTCGATGGCCTGTTTGGCCGGAACCCCGAACGGCACGACCCGTTCCTTGGATCCCTTGCCGGTGACTCTCACCGTGAGGCGCCCAAGGTCGACGCTCGCGACATCCAGCCCGGTGAGCTCGCTCACCCGCAGCGCCGACGCATAGAGAAGCTCAATCACCGCGAGCTCGCGAATCGCCTCGGGGGCGTCGGAGGTGGCGCGTGAGAAGAGTCCCGCGAGCATGCTGCCCATCTGCAGAGCGGTGAGAACGCGGGGCAGGTGCTGGTCGGCGCGGGGGGATTTGAGCCGGGATGCCGCGTCGACGGCAACCTGATCGGTCTTCGCGAGCCACGAGGTGAGGCCACGCGCCGCGGCGGAGCGACGCGCGAGAGTTGACCGTGCCAGGCCAGCCTGAGAGCCCTGCCAGAGCCAGTCCCGAAGGAGTTCGAGGGAGACGCGATCGGCATCATCGATCCCCCGCGAGTGAGCGAACGAGCTGAGCTGGCCGAGATCCGAGCGATAGGACCGCACCGTGTGCACGCTGAAGCCGCGCTCGGCGGCGAGATACACCGCGAAGTCGTCGACAGCGCGTTCCAGTTGCACGATTCCATCGTGCTGCACGGCGGCGTCTTCCTTCGGATGCCCCGCGCGCGGCTTTCAGATATGCGGCCGTGAGTGACACCCGCGCCCGAAAATTCGGGCGCCCGTGTCACTCATGGCCGCGGAGTCAAGGGAGGGAGCGCCGCGGGCAAGGGTCAGGTGCGACCCTCCTCGATATCCGCGATCGACACTGTCGAGGACTTGTTCGAAAAGATGTCGAGCCGTCGTTCCGGGCTCAGCGCGGACATCTCTTCCGTAAAGCCCGCGCTGAAGCCGCTCACTTGAGCGTGGTCTCCGATCGGGACGACCGAATGTACGACCTGTTCGTCGTAGACCTGGAGCAGGTTGAACGACTGACCTCCATCGATACCTGACAGTGAATGCGCCGGCGCGCTGAGATCCATTGTGTAGCAGGTCGCCGCAGCGACCGAGACGGGCACTCCCGCGAAGGTGCTGTGGGTGGCGTAATGCAGGTGGCCGGCGAGGATGCCCCGTACATCGGTGCCCCGGATCACCTCGGCCAGCTGGGCCTGGCCCCGAAGCTCGAGCAGAGCCATCAGGTCGATTGGCGTCGGGATCGGCGGGTGATGCAGTGCAAGCAGCGTGCCGTGCCTGGCGGGGGTGCCGAGTTCGTTCGCAAGCCAGTCGAGCTGCTGCGGAGTGATGTCACCGTGGTGATACCCGGGTACGGTGCTGTCGAACGCGATGATTCGGAGCCCACCGATGTCATGCACGCGGTCCTGCGGTCGCTGCGAGGCATCCGCCCTGGGGGGTTCGTCGTAGAGATCGGTGGCGAATCGCAGCCGCTCGTCGTGGTTGCCCATCACCCAGATCACCGTTGAGCCCATCCGGACCGCAGCAGGCTCCACGATCTGGCGGAGGCTGTGATACGCATTTTGTTCGCCGAGGTCAGTGAGATCACCGGTGAAGACGATGGCCGCCGGATTCGATCCGGAGCGCTCCAACTGCTCCAACGCCCGACGCAGATTGCGATGGGTGTCGATGGCCCCATAGAGCGTTCGTGCGTCGCCGCGCGCGTCCGCACCAAGGAAATGCGTGTCGCTGAGGTGGGCGATAACGTGGCTGGGAGCAGCGTATTGTCCGAACTGGGTCACAGCCCCACCCTATGGCGGTGGCCACGATCGCAGTAGAGCGGCTGCGGCTGGATCTACAGACTGCGCAAAATCCATCCCCGCTCCCGCTCCGACGCTCCGCCGTCGATCTGCAGTGACCCCAATTCTGCCTGCACCTCGGCGATTGACATTCCCGATCGCGCGGCAAGGTCGTCCACCGAGCGCGGAGACCGCGGGCTGAGCGCATCGATGAGGCGAACACGAGCCGAGGTCGAGCTCGGGGGGCTCTCCGATGGGTCGAGGATGCCGGCGACTTCGGTACCGGGCACCAATTCGGCCATCTCCGCTGCGGAGGTGACGAGGGTAGCCGCAAACTCGCGGATGAGACGGTGGCAGCCCGCGGATGCGGCCGAAGTGACCGGACCTGGCATCGCCCCGATCGGTCGTCCAAGCGACGCGGCATGCCCGGCAGTATTCAGTGAACCGGATCGCCAGCCCGCCTCGAGCACGATGGTGGCCTGGCTCGCCGCAGCAATGAGTCGGTTTCGTTGCAGAAACCTCCATTTTGTCGGCGGGGAACCACACGGCAGCTCGGAGATGACCGCGCCGGACTCGACGATGCGAACCAGCAGCGCGTCGTGGCCGCTCGGATAGAACCGATCGACTCCGCCCGCGAGAATGGCCACGGTCTGCCCCGAACTGGCCAGGGCCGCGCGATGTGCCATGCCGTCGATGCCGTACGCCGCACCCGAAATGATTGCAAAGCCACGATCGACCAGCCCCGCGGATGCTTCCATCGTCACGTGTTCGCCATATCCGGTCGCCGCTCGGGCTCCCACCAACGCAATCGAGTGCTGCGTTGCCGTGAGCGCCGACTCGTTTCCCCGCAGCCAGAGCGCGATGGGCGCATGGGCACCGAGGTCGTCGACGCCAACCGGCCAGGCCGGATCCCCCGGCACCAGCAAACGCACCGCAAAGCGAACGGCCTGTCGGAGAGCGACGAGGGCGACGCCCGACTTGAGCCGCGGACTCCAGCGGGCGAGGGCTGACTCGATGTCTGCTGCCGCAAGATCCGAGCCGCCCGCGGATGCCGCATCCGCGATTCGCTTCACCGGCCAGGCTTCCACCAGCACGGTCAGCGCGCCGGCCGCACCGAGAGTCGCAACGAGTTCGCCAGCGGCACGGTCGCCGGGTTCGGCGATGCCGGTCCAGCTCGCACGAGCGAACACCTCAGGGACACTTCCGGAATCCGGATCCGGCGCGACTGTGCGCACCAGCCCGGTGATCTCGGTGCCATCCAGTCCGAACATGCTCATGGTGGTTCCCTTCTCGATGGTCGTGGTCACAGTGCTCTCCGCAAATATCACAGTGCTCTGCGCAGATAGAGGGCGCGTCCGATGTGATCGGCAGTGGGAATCGCGGCCCCCGCGAGGTCCGCGATCGACCAGCCAAGCCGCAACACCCTGTCGTACCCGCGCATCGTAAGTCCGCCGCGTTCCAGCGCACGGTCGATCGACGCCGTCGTGGCCGGCGACAGACGTCGGTCCGTGCCGCGGAGCCAGGCGCCCGGCACCTCCGAATTGAGTCGCCACGGGGTCTCCCGAAGGCGTTCGGCGCTGGCGCGACGGGCATCCGTCACACGCTGGCGGGCCGCAGCGGAGGTGATGCTTGGGTATTCGTCGCCGAGCCTCAGGCGCACGGCCGTGACCCGGCTGACCCGCAGCTGGATGTCGATGCGATCCATCAGCGGTCCCGACAACCGAGCGAGGTACTTGCGGCGCACATGGGGGGTGCACACGCAATCGGAGTCGGTCGCACCGTACTGCCCACACGGACACGGATTGGCGGCCATGATGAGCTGAAACCGCGCGGGAAAATGCGCGACGGCGTTCGCCCGATGAATGGTGACCATCCCGGCCTCGAGTGGCTGGCGCAGTGCGTCGAGAGCCGCCGGTTGAAACTCGGGAGCCTCATCGAGGAACAACACGCCGTGCGAGGCGCGCGCCGCGGCGCCGGGACGAATGACCCCGCTCCCACCGCCAACGAGCGATGCCGCTGTGGCGGTGTGATGGGGCGATTCGAGCGGCGGACGCACCGCGAGACTCGCACCGACGGGGAGGCCCGACAGCGAGCGGATCGAGCTCACCTCCAGCGCATCCTCGGCTCCGAGGTCGGGAAGAAGACCGGGAAGTCGGGCGGCGAGCAT
This sequence comes from Frigoribacterium sp., assembly GCA_025363205.1. GTDB lineage: Bacteria > Actinomycetota > Actinomycetes > Actinomycetales > Microbacteriaceae > Lacisediminihabitans. Next base: position 22,703 of record JANYEI010000130.1, on the reverse strand, counting down.
CGTCTTGCCGGCGCCCGGAGGGCCGAGCAGGAAGACGTGGTGCCCGCCCGCCGCCGCGACGGTGAGTGCCTCGATGGCATCTTCGTTGCCCACGATGTCTGAGAGGTCGAGCCCATCATCGACCGGATTCTCGACCCGCGGCAGCTCGATCGCATCGACCGCGATCGGCTCGAGTTGCCCGCCGTGCCAGATCGCTGCATCCCGGAGGGAGCTGACCGCAACGACGCGGATGCCGGGAACGAGGCTCGCCTCCCCCGCGTTTCCGGCCGGTACCATCACGATCGCGGCTCCCGCCCGCGAGGCCGCGAGCACCGCCGGCAGGATGCCCGCGATCGGGCGCAGCCGCCCGTCGAGGCCAAGCTCGCCGAGGTGCACCACCCGCGCGACCGAGTCGAGGGAAATGACGCCAGCCGCTGCGAGCACCGCCATCGCGATGGCGAGGTCGAAACCGGACCCGTGTTTGGGTAGCGCGGCCGGGGAGAGATTCACGGTGAGTTTGCGATTCGGCAGCGGGCATCCGGAGTTCGTCGCGGCGGCCCGCACGCGATCCCGGGCCTCGTTGAGCGCGGCATCCGGGAGCCCGATGAGCACAAAAGAGGGCAGATTGCTCGAGATGTCTGCCTCGACGTCTACGAGAGTGCCGGTGAGCCCGAGCAGGGCGACGGCGGTGGTGTGCGCGATCGCCATCAGAACACCCGGGTCAGATGGTCGATCTCGGGAGTTCCATCCGCGGGTGCAATCACCGAAATCGCATCGATGCGGATGCTGCGGTGATCACCGGGATTCACCGCGCACCACGCGGCAGCGAGGCGCCTGACCCGCGCGAGCTTCTGCGGGGTGATTGCCTCGAACGGATGCCCGAAAGCCACGCTCGACCGAGTCTTGACCTCGACGAACACGGTATCTGCACCATCCACCGCGACGATATCGATCTCCCCCTGGCTGCAGCGCCAGTTGCGATCGACCACGAGGTAACCGGCCGCGGTGAGGAACGTCGCCGCGAGGTCTTCTCCTCGCCGGCCCAACAGGTCTTTCGCAGCCATGGCTACCTCCGAGGAAGAGGATGCCGTTGGCCGGGCTGGCTGCGAGCTACCGGTCGCCTAGATGTGCAGGACCGAGGGTCGCAGCCGGATGTGAGGGAGGAGCGGGTCTCGCTCCTCCCGCACCCGTTACTCGTTCACCAGAGGCCACCCCCACTCGACGCTGCCCTTAGCCGCGCAATGCCCGCGGCGACCGGATTCGCGCAAGTCCGTGTTCACGGATCAGGGGTTTCGACGTTCGCGCGGAGTGTCGGCGCTGGGAGTGCGGCGTGTCGCCCGCAACTCCTGATCCGCGAACACGAACGGACGGCGGGACTGCAGCCGCGAACACGAACGGACGGGGGGGGACCGCAGCCGGAGCGCCCTACTCGATCACCGGTCAGGCCAGGCTTTTCCAGAGGAACTCGTAGATCAGCGCCTGCAGGCGTGCGGTGTGCGAATTGTCGACCGCGCCGCCGTGCCCACCGTCGGAGTTCTCGTAGTACAGCACGTCGGGGATCCCCATCGCCTGCATCCGCGCCGCCATCTTCCGCGCCTGCACCGGGCCGACCCGATCGTCGCTCGTGGCGGCGTAAAAGAACACCGGAGGGTAGTCGGTATCGTCCTTCAGCAACTGGTATGGCGAGAAGGTGCGGATGTAATCCCACTCCTCCGCGACATCCGGATCCCCATATTCGGCGATCCAGGAGGCGCCGGCTGAGAGCTGGGTGTACCGCTTCATATCGAGCAGTGGCACGCCGCAGACCACCGCGCCGAAGAGCTCAGGGTAGGTCGTCAGCATGTTGCCAACGAGCAGCCCGCCGTTGCTTCGGCCCTCGCACGCGAGCCGCGCGGCCGTTGTGACGCCGCGGGCGGCGAGATCCCGGGCGATCGCCGCAAAGTCCTCGTAGGCGCGGGGACGGTTCTGCTTGAGCGCGGCGGTGTGCCAGCCCGGGCCGAATTCTCCTCCACCGCGGATGTTCGCGAGCGCGAAGACGCCACCACGGTCGAGCCACGCGCGGCCGACGATTCCGCTGTATTCCGGCAGGCGGGATGCCTGGAATCCGCCGTAGCCGGAGAGCAGGGTCGGGTGCGAGCCGTCGAGCGCCAGGTCGCGGGCGGCGACCTGGAAGTACGGCACGCGCGTGCCGTCAGCCGATACCGCCCAGTGCTGCTGCACGTCGATCCCCTCGGCGTCGAAGAACGCGGGAGACGAGCGGATCACCTCCGGCTCAACGGATCCGAGAACGCCCCGCAGCACTGTCGAGGGAGCGGTAAACCCGGTCGCGTGCACCCAGAACTCGTCGGACTCGTCCGGATCGGTGTCGATCACGCGCACGGTGTTGAGCGTCGGCAAACCAGCGAGCGATGACCGCGACCATCCGTGTGCGGGATCGAGCACGACAAGGGTGGATGCCACGTCGACGAGCAGCGTAAGGATGAGGCGGCTGTCGGTGAAGTCCCACTCCTCGAGCGCAGTGTGCGCGTCAGGCATGAACAACACGTCGAAATCACGGTCGCCGGCGAGGAAGGCGTCGAGCCTGATTGCGATCAGGGCACCGGTGGGATGAACCACGCCGCCGATCCTCCAGTCGGACCGCGGATGCACGAGTAGCCACTCGCGGCGAAGGGAGAGGTCCGCGTCATCGGGAACCTCCAGCGGCACGAGCTGCCCGTCGACCACGAGGAGGGTGCGACTGCGATAGAAATCGAGGTGTTCCACGATGAGATCGCGCTCGAAGCCCGGAGTGTGATGGTGGATGCCGGCCACCGCGAGATCACCGACCGCGACCGCGTGCACGAGCGTCGCATCCGCGAGCGGCTGCCCTCGGCGAAGTCGACGGACGGTGCGCGGATAGCTCGACTCCGTCATGCTGCCTGGCCCGAAATCGGTTCCGAGGTAGATGGTGTCGTGATCGATCCAGCAATACTCACTCTTCGCGGTCGGAACGATGAACCCGTCCGGCACGAAGCTGCGGCTCGGCAGGTCGAACTCGCGAACGGTCACCGCGTCGCCGCCGTCGGGGGAGAGCGCGACGAGCGCCCGCGTGTAGTCATGCGGCAACAGTTTCGCCCCGGAGAACACCCACTGGAGGCCCTCGTGTCGCCCGAGTTCGTCGACGTCGAGCAGCAGCTCCCAGTCGGTGTCGGCTGAGCGGTAGCTTTCCAGCGTGGTGCGACGCCAGAGGCCACGCGGGTGCTCGCGGTCCCGCCAAAAGTTGTAATAGTGGGAGCCTTGCCGGCTGACGATCGGAATACGATCTTCGGAGTCGATCACCTCGAGAATTCGGCTCGACAACTCCTCGAACGCGGGAGAAGCGAACCGGGCACGCGATGCTTCGGACTGCTCGGCCGCCCACTTCAGGGGAGCCTCGCCGTGGATGTCTTCGAGCCAGAGGTTCTCGTCCGTCATCGCACCAGCCTAAGTGGGGCGACTACTCGTCGAGCGCGAGTTCCTTGGGCAGCTCGAGCTCTTTGGCCGAGAGCTCCTCCACGTTGACATCCTTAAACGTGAGCACGCGCACCGACTTGACGAACCGGTCGGAGCGGTAAACATCCCACACCCAGACATCGTTCATGGTGAGCTCGAAGTAGAAGTCGTGTTCGGTGTCCTGGCGCACGAGCTCGACCTCGTTGGCGAGGTAGAAGCGACGCTCGGTCTCGACCACATAGCGAAACTGGGACACCACATCCCGATATTCGCGATACAGCGCCAGCTCGACCTCGCGGTCGTAGTCTTCGAACTCGTCTTCGTCCATGCTGGGCTAATTCTAGTTCAGCCGCGGAGAGCGGATTCGCCCGCGTGCAACCAGGTGCGGCGGTGGAAGTCCGTGGCACCGAGTTGGGCGATCGCCGCGAAATGGTCAGCGCTGCCATACCCCTTGTTCGAGGACCAGCCATAGCCGGGGGTGCTGTCGTGAGCGTCGATCATGAGCCGGTCGCGGTGAACCTTCGCGACGACGGATGCCGCGGCGACCGATGCGCAGTCCCTGTCGGCCTTCACACGGGTGGTCACCCGCACGGGGCTCTGCAGCGCCGGTGTGAGCCAGTCGTGACTCCCGTCGAGCAATATCACCGATTCGCGTACGAGCGCCCCCGCCTCGTGAAGCGATACCAGCGCGCGTTTTCCCGCCAGTCCGAGTGCTGCGATGATGCCGACCTCGTCGACTTCTTTCGCCGTGGCCAGTCCCACCGCGCTGAACAGTGCCCAGGATGCCGCGAGCGGCGCGAGCACCTCCCGCCGCTTCTCGCTCAGCAGCTTCGAGTCGCGGAGGCCCTCCGGCATCGCGCCGACCGAGACATCCACCACACAGAGGCCGACGGCCACCGGTCCGGCGATTGCGCCGCGCCCGACCTCGTCGCAACCGATGACGAATCGGGCGCCGCCGCCGTGGAGCTGCGACTCACAATCGAGGGTGGGGGTAGCGACGACCACTTATTTCGATGTGCCCGGGTTGGCCGCCGAGACGCCACCGAAGACGTTGGGGTAGTCATCGAGCCAGGTCCAGTGGCTCGACGGCCAGCTGATCAGGAAGGCGCGGCCCACCACGTCATCCATCGGCACGAAGCCCTTGGTCGGGGTGTTGGTGTTCGCTCGGGAATCCCGCGAGTTGTAGCGGTTATCGCCCATCACCCAGAGCGAGTTTTTCGGCACTGTCACCGAGAAATCGTTGGCGGCGGCCTTTGTCTCGCCGTTCTCGCGCTTGAGGTACGGCTCGACCAGAGGGATGCCGTTCACCGTCATCTGTCCGAAGGCATTACAGCAGGCCACTGTATCGCCCGGCAATCCGATCACGCGCTTGACGAGGTGATCGTTACTGTCGGGAGCGCTGAGTCCCACGACGGAGAGCACCCAGTCCACGCCCGCGACGAAACCGTTTTGCTGAACCGCCGGCTGGGCCGTCAGCCATCCCCCTGGGTCTTTGAAGACAACGACATCTCCATGCTGCAGCGGTATCATCCGCGGCACCAGTTCGTTGACGATGATGCGATCGTTGATCTGAAGCGTGTTCTCCATCGACCCGGAGGGGATGTAGAAGGACCGGATGAGGAACGCCTTGATCCCGACGGAGATGATGATCGCGGCCACCACGATCAACACGATGTCGCGAATGAACAGTTTCACCCCACGTGTCTTGCGGCGCCGCGTTTCGGCCACGCCGCGCGTCGACGTGGCTGGATCGATGTCTGTCATTAAACCCCTGAGCTCCCCATCATTTTAGGTGGTGGGGAGCTCAGTCAGAACTTCGGTGTAACGGCGCGTCTAGTGGGCGTCGCGCTTTTCCTTGATCTTGGCCTTCTTGCCGCGGAGGTTGCGCAGGTAGTAAAGCTTGGCGCGACGCACATCACCACGGGTGACGACCTCGATGTGGTCGATAACCGGGGAGTGCACCGGGAAGGTGCGCTCGACACCCACCTGGAAACTCACCTTGCGAACGCAGAATGTCTCGCGCACGCCCTCGCCGGAACGGCCGATAACGACACCCTGGAAGACCTGGATGCGGGAGCGGGTGCCTTCCACGATATTCACGTGGACCTTCACGTTGTCGCCGGCTCGGAAGTCAGGGATGTCCGATCGGAGGGAGGCCGCGTCGACGGCGTCAAGAATATGCATGATGGTTCGCTCTCTGCAACCGCCACAGGTCGACCGCGAATTAGGGTGTCATCTCAGATAAGAAGTGGTGCCGATTTAGATTACGACTCCCCTGTGGCAGAGCCGTGCGGTAGGCACAACGCACTATTCTGCCACATCCCCCGGAACTAAGCCACTCGCTCGACCAGCCGCACCGTCGCTCGCTTCGCGGCCTCTGGATTCAGTGCGGCGCCGCAGCTCCTCGTAGTCGAGTCCGGTGAGGCGGGCCACTGCCTCCTGCCGCGTCTCGACGAGGTACTCGATAAGCACGACCCAGAGGGTGGTGAACGCGATGATGATGATGACTCCGCCCGCGATGTCCGCGATGGTGAAGGAGGCATCCCGAAATCCCTGGCCGAAGACCTGGGTCGCGATCGACGTTCCCGGTTCGGTGCTGTGAACCGAGTCCACGACGAAAAAGCCATAGCAGAGCACGGCGAAGTACCAGCCGGACAGGAGGATGGCATCCGTCCTCGACACCGCCCCCGAGCGTCGCGCGCTCTTGCGTGCCCAGGTGATCGTCGTGACGACAGCGAGGAAGATGAGGAGCAGCGGAGCGAGGAACAGCCCGATGGCGTAGTGCCAGCCGAGGATGACGCCGAAGAATACCCGCCCGATGAGCAGCCAGAGCGGCAGCACGATGGTTGCGGCGAACTGGGTGTTGAACAAAACCCGGCGATACCACATGGGGGGAAGTTTACGCTGGACAGAAGAGATGAACCGCCCACGAGGTATAGCAGGCAGGTCGCAGATACGTCGCAGGCAGGTTGCAATCAGGGAGGCACGGATGATCGAGCTCAGGACACCCGCAGAGATCGACGAGATGCGGGCCGCGGGCAGCTTCGTGGCGAACACGCTCACCGAACTCGTCGCGGCCGCACACGTGGGGGTCAACCTGCTCGCGCTCGACTCGCTCGCGGCACAGCTCATCCACCAGGCTGGCGCCACAAGCTGCTACGTGGACTACCACCCGTCGTTCGGCGCAATGCCCTTCGGCAAGGTGCTTTGCACCTCGGTGAACGATGCCGCGCTGCACGGCCTCCCCCGCGACTATGCGCTGAAAGACGGTGACGTTCTCAGCCTTGACTTCGCAGCATCCGTCGACGGCTGGGTGGCCGATTCTGCCGTGACGGTGATCGTGGGTATCCCACGGCCGGAGGACGTCACGCTCATCGAGACGACAGAACGCGCGCTTGCGGCGGGCATCGCCGCCGCCCAGGTGGGAGCACGCATCGGCGACATATCGGCTGCGATCGGAGAGCTCAGCCGGGCGGCGGGATACTCGGTCAACGTCGACTTTGGCGGGCACGGCGTCGGGCGCACGATGCACGGGGATCCGCACATCCCGAACGACGGTCGCCCGGGCCGCGGGCTTCCGCTGCGCACCGGACTGGTCTTCGCCATCGAGCCGTGGCTCATGGAGGGTACGGAGCGCATCTTCACCGACCCGGATGGCTGGACCCTGCGCAGCCTCGACGGATCACGGGCCGCCCACAGCGAGCACACGATCGCGATAACGGATGCGGGCCCGGTGGTGTTGACCGCGCGCTGAGCTCCACTGCGGGGTCGCGCGGACACGATTGACCCGCTCTGCGCCCATGAGTGACACTCGCGCCCGAACGTTCGGGTGCGAGTGTCACTCGCCGGCGCGCCGGCGTCCCCCGCGTCAGGCCCCCGTTGCCCCAGTCCGCCGTTGCATCAGTCCCCGTCCGGCGTCACGGTGGCCCGTCATCCCCTCCCTGTCGCAAATGCAGGACTGAGCGTGACTGGAGTGACTGGAGAAGCTCACCCGCCTCATCCGTAACACCCAGTCCTGCATTTGCTACCGGCCGGGCTACAGCGGGTGCGGATCGAGGTGCGGCGTCGCCGGATAACAGCAAAATTCACCGAAGCGGATGCTGCGGGCGAACGCCTTACAGGGCGCCGGTTCGTGCGCTGCGCCACTCGTCGGCGAGCATGGCGTACGTGAGCCCGTCGAGCCATTCGCCGGAACGGTGCAGCGACCCACGCACGTCGTGGGACTCGCGGCGCATGCCCACGCGCTCCATCAGGCGCCAGGAGGACTCGTTGTTGGCGAAGCACTGGGCAATCACCCGGCGCAGGTGAAGTTCTTCGAAGCAGATCCGGATCAACTCCGCGACCGCCTCGGTGGCGTATCCATTGCCGGTGTACGCCGGGTCGAGGCTCCAACCGAGCTCGGCCTGCACCGCGCGCGCCCGATCCCTCACCTCGGCCTGCGCCCAGGCATCCTCGATGGCCAGCATCAGGTCGCCAATCACGCGTCCGTCGAGCACGATCACCAGAGTCTTGGCCAGTCGCGAGGGCTCTGTGAAATCGGCGAGATAGAGCTCGCGGTCGGGTTGGGCCCTGGTGATCCAGAGGGTGACGGACTCTTGCCTGCGATAGTGCCAGGTTGCCGGACCGTCTGCCTCCGTCGCCGGCCGGATCTCGAGGCGCTCAGTACGAATCGGCCACGCGATCGCTCCGAAGCCCTTACCGTCAGTCACAGGCTCGTCAGTCACAGGCGCGGAGCCACATCCCCGGGCACCGCAAGATCCGGCGGCAGCAGGTCGGGCCGCACTGCCCTGGTGCGCTGAAGCTGCTGCTCGTGCCGCCATTTCGCGATCGCCGCGTGATTGCCGCTCAACAGCACAGGGGGCACCTCGAAGCCGCGCCACTCGCCCGGCTTCGTGTAACTGGGATACTCGAGCAGTCCGTCGGAGTGCGATTCCTCGACCAGACTCTCCGGGTTGCCGACGACACCGGGAATCAGCCGTCCGATTGCCTCGATCATCGCCATCGTGGCGACCTCTCCCCCATTGAGCACGTAGTCGCCGAGGCTCACCAGACGCACTCGGGCGCGGGTGGCGGCATAGTCGACGACGCGCTGGTCAATGCCCTCGTACCGTCCGCAGCCGAAGACCAGCCGGCGCTCGGTCGAGAGTTCATGCGCGAGCTTCTGGGTGAAGAGCTCCCCGGCGGGTGAGGGGAAGATTACGACAGGGGCATCCGCTCCCTGCGCCTCACTGGCGTAGAGGATGCTGTCGAGCGCTTCGCCCCAGGGCTCAGGCTTCATCACCATTCCGGCCCCGCCGCCGTAGGGAGTGTCATCGACCGTGCGATGCCGGTCGAAGGTGAAGTCACGCAGGTCGTGGATGCCGAGCTCGATCAGCCCGGACTGGCGCGCTTTGCCGAGAAGGGAAACGTCGAGCACGGAGAAGAACTCCGGAAATATCGTGACGATGTCGATGCGCATCGCTGAGTTTTCTAGTCGGTCGACGTCGGGCCGGGCTCGACAGCAGCGGGCTCGACGGCGGGCTCGACAGCAGCGGGCTCGACAGCAGCGGACGCCGCATCCGGCTTCGTTTCGTCGTCGTCCGGCAGCTCTTCAAAGAGACCATCCGGCGGTGTGACCGTGATCGTGCCCGATTGGATGTCAACGGTCGGCACGATGGCCTTCACGAACGGCACCAACACTTCACCGGCGTCGGTCGTCACGTGGATGAGATCCTGCGAGGGAAGGTGATCCACCTGGCTGACGGTGCCGACGCGGATGCCGTCACGCACGACCGCGAGGCCGACGAGCTGATGGTCGTACCAGGCATCCTCCTCGTCCGACGGGGCGGCGAGGTCGTGGTCGATCCAGAGAATCGCCTTGATCAGGCTCTCTGCAGCGGACCGATCGGAGACGTCCTTGAAGAACGCGACCGGCTGCAGGTTGTACCATTTGAGCTCGATAAGTTCGAGGGTCTTCCCGTGCCAGGCCGAAGAGGTCGGCACCTGGAGGGTGAACACGGCGCCCGGAACGAAACGTCGTTCCGGGGCATCCGTGTAGAGCTCGACCTTGATCGCTCCCTTGAGGCCGTGGGCCTTAGTGAGACGACCGACCCGCAACTGGTCGGATCCGTGAGGGACCGGTGCGGACTGTGTGCTGGGTTCCGAGTTGTTAGAAATCGGTGTCCACCACGTCGACGCGCACCTTACGACCGTCGGCGATGGCCGAAACTAGGGTGCGAAGCGCCTTCGCGGTGCGACCAGCGCGACCGATGACTCGGCCGAGGTCCTCGGGGTGCACGCGCACCTCGAGGACGTCGCCACGCGGTGAGCTCTTTGCTACGACCTGAACCTCGTCGGGGTTGTCAACGATTCCTTTGACCAGATGTTCGAGCGCGGCGGCAAGCATTGCCTACGCCTTGTCGGCGTTGGCAGCCTCGGCGTCAGCCTCGGTCGCGTCGTCGGCCTTGGCCTCGGCGGCGTCGGCCACGGCCTCGACCTTCGCGGTATCGGCTTCATTCAGGCCTTCGACCGCCGGCGCGATCTCAGCTCCTGGAGCTTCGACAGCGGCCTCGGCCGGGGCCTCAACCACGGGCGCTTCGACCTTGGGCGCGGGCGCCACGGCCTTCGGCTTGAGCACTGGCTTCTTCTTCTCGTCCGCGATGAAGTCGACCTTGGACTCTTTGGTCCTGACGGTGCTGACGGCATTCTTGTCGCCCTTGAAGATTCCCCAGTCGCCCGTGAGCTTGAGGATAGCGGCGACCTGCTCGGTCGGCTGCGCGCCAACCCCGAGCCAGTACTGCGCGCGCGCCGAGTCGACCTCGATGAACGAGGGCTCCTCTGTGGGGTGGTACTTGCCGATTTCCTCGATCACACGACCATCGCGTTTGGTGTGCGAGTCGGCGACGACGATTCGGTAGTAAGGAGCGCGGATCTTGCCCATGCGCTTCAAACGGATTTTTACAGCCACAATTCTCCAGAGATGATTTATGAGGGCGAACTGCTTGCCGTGAGCGTGGGGTGCACACTCGGCAGAAAAGCTCTGATGGGAGACGATGCCGTTGGATTAGAGGGTCGAACGGCACGAGTCTCGACTGACCATTCTTGCAGGTTTTTACCGGTTTCCGGAACCACCCGATATGCGCGGTGCCGGAGAGCGCCTGCGCGACAGCGCGACACCCACCAGGCAGGTGACTCCCCCGACGACCGCGAGGGGTGCCGGCACCTCCCGGAAGAAGAGAAATGCCTCTAGCACGACCAGTACCGGAACGATATAGGTGGTGACGGCGAGAGAGCCGGCCGACATCTTCGACAGGGCGTATGCCCAGGTGCTGAAGGCGATCGCCGTTGGCACGACACCGAGGTAAATCGCTCCGAAGACGCTCGCGGCCGGTGCTCGCGAGAGGTCGTTGATCAGCGATCCAGCGAACGGGGTGCAGGCGATCGCGCCGATGGCACAGCCAAGGAAGGTTACCTGGCGATTGGGCAGTCGGCGCAGCACCGGTTTCTGACAGAGCACGCCGATCGAGTAGGTGACGGCAGCGACGAGGGACCAGATGACGCCGGTTCCGTCGCCGACTCCGGTGATTCCGCTCGAGACGCCGATGAGTACGACGCCGAGGAAGGCGACGCCGGCACCGATGAGCAGCCAGCGCGGGATGCCGTCTCCGAGGAAGACACCGGCACCGAGCGCAATGAGCAGCGGGCCGATGTTCACGATCATCGCCGTCGTACCGGCGTCCAGGGTGTGCTCGGCAATATTGAGTGAGACGTTGTAGGCGGCGAACCACGCGATGCCGAACACCACGATGAGCAGCCATTCCCGACCGGTCGGGCGCACCCAGCGGTGACCGATCAGGAGAAGCGACAACACCGCCGCACCAACGACCAGTCGCGCCAGCGCCAGCGAACCCCCGGCGAAATGCGGGGCGACGCCGCGAATCACAATGAACGCACTCGACCAGGCGAGCAGCGTCACGATGATCGCGATGAGTACCGAGGGGCTGAGTTTCGGGCTGACAGTGCGCTGGGCAAGCGGATTCACACCGGGGCGAGGAATGCGGGTCATCCGCTCAGGCTATCTACAGCCACAGTCGCCGCGGTGCAGTCTGGGAGCCGATGCGCGCAATCCGGGCACGGTTTGGCCTAAACGCGTCAGCTCAGCATCAGCCCATCGCAAGCCCAGCGTCAGTTATCGGAAAAACCAGGTGCGATCCGCTGCCAGGGGCACAGCTGTTCCAGTTGCAGCGCGAGCGAGAGGATCAGCGCCTCACCGGCGCCGTCAGGCTGCGGCTCGGCGACGATCTGCACCGCGAGCGGCACCTGTGCCGTGGCATGCCAACCGGCGGGGATGCTCGCCGCCGGCCAGCCGAGGAGATTCCAGGTGGACGGGTACGGGGCGTAGCGGATGTTCGAAACGATGTTGGCCCACCAGCCGCGCTCGTGCCAGTTCTCGGCGAGCGGACCGGGTTGCGCGAGCGTCGGCGTGAGCAGCAGGTCGTAGTCCGCAAAGAAGGTGTGCACCCTCGCCCGTAGGCGATCGACCGGTGCCGCCCTCAACAGGCCCGTCTGGCGTGCGAGCCGACCGAGTCGGGCGTGCACCCGCACACGCCGCTCGAGTTTCGCGGGATCGAGACTCTCGGCATCCGTCGCGGTGCCGGCGAACCAGCGGGCAAGCAGTGGGACAGGATTGGGGTCGTAGGGGAATGTCACGTCGCTGACACTGTGGCCGGCACGCCGGAGCACCGCGGCCATCTCAACGAGCCCTCGGCGCCACTCCGGGTCGAGAGAGACGAGCACGGAGGACTCCCCCGCCGCAATAGCGATGCGCAGCGGCCGCGAGGGTATGACCGGAGACGCGAGCTCAGGGCGCCCCGCCATCACCGAGAGCAGGAGCGCGGCATCCGCCACCGTCGTGGCGAGGGCTCCGTTCTCGCTCATGCCAAGCCAGGCATCGACGCCGATCCCCTGAGGAACCAGCCCGCTGCCGGGCTTGATGCCGAACAATCCGCAGTTGGCAGCGGGAATGCGAATCGATCCCATGCCGTCATTACCATGCGCGAAAGGCACCTGGCCGGATGCCACGGCGGCGGCCGACCCTCCGGATGAACCGCCCGGGGTGCGATCCACGTTCCACGGGTTGCGGGTGGTGCCGTAGACCGAATCGGTGGTGCCGAACACGCAGAGCTCTGGCACCCGCGTGATACCGACGACGACCGCTCCCGCGGCCCGTAGTCTGGCGACGATTTCGTGATCCGCCGGCTGTGCTGCCGAATCTGTGGCGGCCGACCCGTCGCGCATCGGCTCTCCCGCAACGGGGATGTTGTCCTTGATGGCGATCGGCACGCCAGCCAGCGGGAGCAGCGAGCGGTCGCTGCGGGCATCCACCTCCGCCGCTTCGGCGAGGGCCTTCTCGACGCGTACAACCTGAAAGGCGCCGACTCGGGCGCCCCTCTCTATTCGAGCGAGCGCGGCACGGGTGGTATCGACGGCGGTGAGAGCGCCGGAGCGGACTGCCGCGGCACTCTCCACAGCGGTGGGGAGAGTCATGGGCTCAGCCTATGGTCCCTCCATCGCAAACCACCTCAGGCGTTCTTGCCATCCCGCCAGCTGAGCCAGTCGCGCACCGGGGCGAGATCGTAGTCCGGGCCGCTGATGCCGATCGTGAAGAGCGTCGTGCCCAGATCGAGCAATTCATCCGCCTGCTCGGGAGTGCGCCCTCGCAGTTCGGTCGAGATCTCGATCTCGGAGACGTCCCGCCCCACGACCTCGCCGTGCCCTCTGAGGATTCCGAGCTTGCGCTGGAGGGTCTCTGGGTCGCTGAAAGAGTGCCAGATATCCGCGTGCCTCGCGACGATTCGCAGGGTCTTCTTCTCGCCACCGCCGCCGATCAAAACCGGGATGTGCCGGGTGGGAGGCGGGTTGAGCTTGCCCCAGCGATCCTCGATGATCGGGAGACTGGCCGCGAGAGCATCCAGTCGCTGGCCGACGGTGCCGAATTCGTAACCGTACTCGTCGTAGTCGCGCTCGAACCATCCGGAGCCGGTCCCAAAGATGAATCGCCCAGTGCCGGTGCCCTTTGCGCTGATGTGGTCGATGGTGCGGGCCATGTCGGCCTGAAGGTTGGCGTTGCGGTAGCTGTTGCAGTTGACGAGTGCGCCGAGCTCCACGCGCGAGGTCTGCTCGGCAAGCGCAGCGAGCATGGTCCACGACTCAAAGTGCAAGCCATCGGGTTCGCCCGAAAGCGGGTAGAAGTGGTCCCAGTTGAAGAGAATGTCGGCGCCGAGCTCCTCCAGTTCGGTGGCGGTATCCCGAATCTTTTCATAGCGCGAATGCTGGGGCGCGATCTGCACGCCGAGTCGGATGGGACGGGTCGTTGCATCAGTCATTGGTCAAGCCTATGGTGCTCCATTCGGCATTCTCATAGGGTGCCGGGGTTCACTGGGGATCCATGACCTCTCGTCGAACGCGCACCTGCGCGATCCTGCTCGCCGGTGCAATGCTGGCGCTCACCGGATGCTCCCACGCCGCGCTCGCAACCGACACGAAACCCTCATCGTCGGCAAACCGCCCGGTGGTCGTGGCAATCGGCGACTCGATCATGAAGGGGCACGGTCTCTCGGCAGCGCAGGCGTGGCCCGCGACGCTCGCCCGGTCTGCGGGCTGGGATCTCACCAACCTCGCCTGCGACGGCGCGGGTTTCGCGACTGCGGGCGACGACAACGACTGCGGCGCCGACTTCTCCGGTCTCGTGAACGAGGCCGTGGCACTGCACCCGGCCCTCATCATCATCTCGGGCAGCAGCAACGACCTTGGCATCGACAACAACCACTTGCGCACGCAGACCGACTCGGTGGTCTCGAGCCTGCACGCCAAGCTGCCCGCGACGACGATCCTCGGCATCAGCACCGTGTGGAACGACACCGTGGCGCCCGATCAGGTGACTGACATTAACGAGCAGGTGCGTTCGGCAATCCTTGCGGTGAAAGGTACCTATCTCGACATTGGCCAGCCCCTGGCCGGCTACCGGACCTGGCTGCAGTCGGACCGCGTACATCCGACGGTGCGTGGCCAGCAGGAACTCGCCGAGGTGATCACCGGGGCGATCCGCAGCGCGAAGCTGTCGATCTGACGCCGTCGTGCTTCAGCTAGCCGCGGCCCAGCAGTTTCTGCAGGCTCGCGAGCTCTTCCTCGGAGGGTCCGGCCTTACCGGCGCTGCCACCGAGTCCGAACCCGGATCCGGCAATTCCGGTTGACGGTTTTGCCCCCGAAGCCAAGGCCGCATTTTCCGCGGCCCGCTTGGCCGGGTTTCCCGACTTCGAGCCCTTCTTCGGCTGCACCTTCTTCGGCGCGCCGAATTTCGCCCCGGGGATCGGCCCCATGCCTGGCATCTGCGGCATGCCACCCTTCGCCACGGTTTTCATCATCTTGGCGGCCTGCTCGAAGCGATTGACGAGTGCGTTCACCTCGGTGACGGTCGTTCCGGATCCGCGGGCGATGCGCACGCGGCGCGATCCGTTCAGTACCTTCGGCTGGCGACGCTCGCCGATGGTCATCGACTGGATGATGGCCTCGGTGCGCGTGATCTCCGACTCGTCGAAGTTCTCGAGCTGCTGGCGCATGCCCTTCGCGCCCGGAAGCATCCCGAGCATATTTTTAATCGAGCCCATGTTCTTGAGCTGCTGCATCTGGCTGAGAAAGTCCTCAAGCGTGAAGCTATCGGTCAGGAACTTTTCGGCGACCTTGCGCGATTCCTCCTCATCGAAGGTCTTCTGCGCCGTTTCGATCAGGGTGAGGATGTCGCCGAGGTCGAGGATCCGGCTGGCCATGCGATCCGGATAAAAGGGCTCGAAGTCGTCAAGTGACTCGCCGGTGGAGGCGAAGATGATCGGGCGTCCGGTGACAGATGCCACGGAGAGTGCGGCTCCGCCACGCGCGTCGCCGTCGAGCTTGGTGAGAACTACGGCCGTGAAGTCGACACCCTCCTGGAAGGCCTTGGCCGTTGCGACGGCGTCCTGGCCGATCATTGCGTCGATCACGAAGAAGACCTCATCCGGATCGATCGCCTTGCGGATATCGGAGGCCTGCTTCATCAGGTCGGCATCGACGCCGAGGCGGCCGGCCGTATCGACAATAACAATGTCGTACTGCTTGTCCCGTGCGAACTTCACCCCGTCCCGTGCCACCTTCACCGGATTGGCTGCGCCTGCGAAGAACGACTTCGGCGCGGCATCTTCTGCGCCGACATTGCCGGGTTCCGGCGCGTAAATCGCAACGCCAGCCTGCTCGGCGACGACCTTCAGCTGGGTGACCGCGTTGGGTCGCTGGAGGTCGGCCGCTACGAGAAGGGGAGTGTGATTCTGACCGGCGAGCCACTTTCCCAGTTTGCCTGCGAGGGTCGTCTTACCCGCACCCTGTAGGCCAGCGAGCATGATCACGGTCGGTGCCGTCTTGGCGAACTGGATGCGACGGGCCTCTCCCCCGAGGATTGTGACGAGCTCGTCGTTGACGATCTGCACCACCTGCTGGGCAGGGTTGAGGGCCTTCGAAACCTCGTCACCGAGAGCCCGCTCGCGCACCCGACTGGTGAAATCCTTGACGACTTCGAGGGCGACGTCGGCGTCGAGCAGGGCACGACGGATCTCGCGAACGGTGCCGTCGACATCCGCGGCACTGAGTTTGCCCTTGCCGCGCAGGTTCTTAAAGGTATCCGCGAGGCGGTCAGTGAGGTTTCCGAAGGTGGTCATTGTGAAAATAGCTTAACCCGCGATCGCGAGGCATCGCGTCTGGTGGATGCTTCGCTGGCGGATGCTTCGCTGGCGGATGTCTCGCTGGCGGATGTCCCGGCCTAGGCTCGCCCCATGCGATTCGGAATCACGATCCTGCCCCAGCAGCCCTGGTCCACGGCGAAGAGGCTCTGGGCCCGAGCGGAGGAACTCGGCTTCGATCACGCCTGGACCTACGATCACCTGTCCTGGCGCACCTTGGCGGATGAGCCGTGGGGCGCAACCATACCGACCCTCACCGCCGCAGCGACGGTGACCTCGCGCATCCGCCTCGGTACTTTTGTATCGTCGCCGAACTTTCGGCATCCGGTGACCTTTGCCAAGGACGTTGCGACGGTGGACGACATCGCCGGCGGTCGATTCCTGCTCGGCATCGGTTCGGGAGGCACTGGCTTCGACGCGTTCGTGCTCGGCCAGCCCGAGCTGACAGCACGGCAACGCCATGACCGATTCGCCGAATTTGTGCAGCAGCTCGACGGGCTGCTGCGCTTCGAGCACGATGGGCCGATCTCCTTCGCCGGCGACTGGTTCACGACCCACGAGGCGCGCATGGTCGGGGTGCCAGCGCAACTGCCGCGAGTTCCCTTCGTGATCGCGGCGAATGGACCGAAGGGGCTCGATCTCGTGGCGCGGTTCGGCCAGGGCTGGGTGAGCACGGGAAGGGACGGCACCACCGGGGAAGAGTGGTGGCACTCGGTCGCGACACTCGCCGGGCGGCTGGATGACGCGGCCGAGCGCCTGGGGCGGGACGCGGCGTCCATTGATCGCTACCTGTCGATCGACTCTGGCGGGCAGTTCGCGTTGCAGAGCGTTGGCTCGTTCGACGACATCGTCGGGCGGGCCGCTCTGCTCGGGTTCACGGATGTCATCGCCCACTGGCCGCGCGAGGGTGGCATCTATGCCGGCTCGGAGTCCGTGCTCGATGAGGTGGCGGGAAGGTTGCCCGGGCTGCGCTGACGGGTGCGGTCACTAATCACCGGAGGTCGACGGAGCGAAGCCGCGCGCCCGCGGGTGACACTCGCGCCCGAACGTTTGCCCGCGAGTGTCACTCGTGGGCGCTGAGGTGCACCGTAGAACTGTGCGACAGTTCGGGCATCTAGGCTGCAAACATGCCCGACTCTCCAGTTCGCACGGTTCCGCTCGGCTCCACCGGCATCGAGGTCACCGAATTCTTCTTCGGCGGCGCCTCCATCGGGGGCATCGGATCTGCGCCATCCCGAATCGGCCTCGGAATGAAGACGGATGAGTCGCTCGAGCGGCTCGACGAAGCCTACGAGGTCGGTATTCGGGTGCTCGATACCGCCAATTCTTTCGCGGGTGGTGAGAGCGAACGCGTGATCGGCCGCTGGCGCGAGGAGCGCGAACGGGCCGACGTGCTCGTGTCGACGAAGGTCGGGAATGTGGTCGAGCGCGGCCAGGAGACGATCTCGCTCGCCGCGGATCACATCGAACGGCAGCTCGCCCTCAGCCGATCACGACTCGGCTCGGTCGACCTGTATCTCGCCCACGGATTCGACGAGCGCACGCCACTCGAAGAGACGATCACCGCGTTCGCCGCCGCCATCGACACCGAGCAGATCCGGGCCTGGGGATGCTCCACCGGATCGGTGCACGAGGTCGAAACCTGGTTGCTCGCCGCGGACCGCGCTGGGCTGCCGAGACCGGCCTGGGTGCAGTCCGAGCTGAGTCTCGTCGCCCGTTCGGTGGAGAGAGACCTGCTGCCGCTGCTCGCTGAAGAGGGAGTGGGATTCGTGGCGTACTCGCCGCTGGCCGGTGGCATCCTCTCCGGGCGCTACCTCACTGACGATCCCGAGGAACTCCCCGATCCCGCAGCGGGCAGCCGACTGGCGCTCGCGCCGGCGATGTACGCCGCAGCGTTCACGATGCCGAACCTCGCAAGGGTCGCTGGCCTCGAGAGTCTCGCGCGGGAACGTGAGGTGGGCATCGCCACCCTCGCGCTCGCCTGGCTGCGTCGGCATCCGCAGGTCACGGCCACGATCGTGTCTCCGCGTCGCACCGAGCAGTGGGACGCGGTAGCGGATGCCGCGTCGATGGACTTCGACGATGCGCTCGCCGAGCAGGTTGGCTCCCTCTTCGCCTGAGCAACCGCGCCATGAAGACCTCTGCCGTTGTAAAGGTAGGAGGTTCGCCACGAAGGGGTGGTCGGTATCGCCACAGAGTCGTGGTGTCCGGTCCGGCGTGCGGCAGCTGTGGCGGGATACCGACGCCAACATTGTGCGCAATCATGGCTTCGTCCTCGCGCTTCACCCTCGACGCTATTCCGCCATGATCGTCGATGCCTCCGTAATCATCCCGTGGACCGCGGCCTGCGAGTACTGAGGGCACGCGGTTGTGTCGCGAGTGTAGGTCGCGACGACATGTGCCCGTAGGCTCCGGGAATGAAACCCGCGTCCGAGGATCAACCGCGTCCCGCCGCCGATATTGGCGCGGGAGGAACCCGGGCGAGCTTCCGGTCGGAACTCGACCAGCGTCGTTACACCGTGGTCGATGAGGATTGGGCCGGCGGGATCCCCGCCCAGTACGGAGTCTCACCGCGCGTCCGGATCGGTCAGACGAAGTGGTTCAATCTGTTGTGGCTGATCCCGATCGGGTTACTGCTGCTCCTGATCAGCGTCGCCGTTGCCCGAGGCATCCGGGGACTTCCCGCGGTGCAGGGCTTCATTCACACCTATCCTGGCCTGTCCGAACTGCCCGGTAATGCTCCGATCGGATTTCCCGCCTGGGTAGGCTGGCAGCACTTTCTGAACCTGTTCTTCATGATCTTCATCATCCGGTCCGGCGTCACGGTGCTCGCGGATCATCCTCGGCTCTACTGGACGAGGCACTCCACCCCGGGCAAAGACTGGTTCCGCGTTCAGAAGCCGGTGCCGACCAACCCTCTCTACACCGCCAAAGACGACTCGATCACGCTGCCGAACGGGGTCGGCCTCCCCGGCCGGAGACACTCCATCGGGCTCGCCCGCTGGTGGCACCTCGGCATCGACACTCTGTGGTTGGCAAACGGGCTCGTGTTCTTCATCCTCTTGTTCACCACCGGACAGTGGATGCGCCTGGTCCCGCTGCACTGGGACGTTATCCCGAACGCCCTCTCGGTGGCAATCCAGTACCTGTCTCTCGACTGGCCGACGGAGAGCGGCTGGACCAACTACAACAGCCTGCAACTCATCGCCTACTTCGTCACAGTGTTCCTCGCCGCCCCCTTGGCCCTGATTTCGGGCCTTGGCATGTCTCCGGCCCTGTCAACCCGATTCCGACGGATCAGTTCGGTTTTCAGCATCCAAGTCGCCCG
The DNA here is from genome assembly GCA_025363205.1 of Frigoribacterium sp. Taxonomy (GTDB): domain Bacteria; phylum Actinomycetota; class Actinomycetes; order Actinomycetales; family Microbacteriaceae; genus Lacisediminihabitans. The sequence goes on along the minus strand of JANYEI010000130.1, from coordinate 3,182 downwards.
GTCCCTGCATTTCCTTGTCCTGTGCTGGTTTGTGTTCTTCATCGTCATCCACATCTCCCTCGTCATCGCCACGGGAGCCCTGCGGAACCTCAATCACATGTACGCCTCACAGAACACCGAGTCATGGACCGGATTCTGGATCTTCTCCGCTTCGATGGTCGTCGTCATCGTCGGCTGGGTCGCGGCCACCCCATTCACTTACCGGCACCCCCGTGTTGTTCAGAAAGTCGGCTTCGCCCTGATCGGGCCGGCACAGCGCTTGTTCGAGCACATCGACTCAAAGCCAGGGGAATATACGGAAAAGGACATTTCCCCGTATTTCTGGCACAACGGGAAATATCCCGACACCGACGAGTACAAGCAACTTCAGGCCGGCGCGTTCACCGACTACAGGCTCGTCCTCAACGGGCTCGTGGAAAATCCCGTCGAGTTGAGCATCGACCAACTGCGGGCGATGGCGTATCACGAGCAGATTACCCAGCACTTCTGCATTCAAGGCTGGTCGGGTGTCGCCAAATGGGGCGGAGTGTCCATGCAGACAATCCTCGACGCCGTGAAACCGGCACCGGAGGCGAAGTGGGTGATCTTCTACTCCTTGGCTCTCGGCCCGGAGGGCGGTCTGTATTACGACGCGCAACCGATCGAGCAGATGCACCACCACCTGACGATGCTCGCCTATGACATGAACGACGCACCGCTGTCCTTTGGCCACGGGGCCCCACTCCGGCTCAGAAACGAAATCGAACTGGGATTCAAAATGGTCAAGTGGATCAATGCAATCGAATTCGTTGCGGACTTCGCCGACGTCGGCGGGGGGCTCGGCGGGTACAACAACGATCATGAGTTCTTCGGCTACCGGCAATCGATCTGATCCCCTGGCGAGCCGAACGGTATCGCATTGCCCGCCCACCGCGTCCATCGTCCTCCGCGCCCCGACGGAGTGCGGGACCCGTCGCCGGCCGCCTCGACGGCCGCTTGTTCCACGGTTGCGAACAGGGAAACGCGAAGCAGGAACGCAGGAGACTCGCCGCGCTAGCCTGAAGGGATGTCACTCGTCCTGCCTTTTGGTGGCCACACGCCCGCAATCGCCCACTCCGCCTGGGTCGCGCCGAACGCGACACTCATCGGTCAGGTCACGCTCGCGGCCGACTCGAGCGTGTTCTACGGAGCCGTGCTTCGCGCCGACTCCGCTTCGATCTCGATCGGGGCGGGCAGCAATCTGCAGGATAACGTCGTGGTGCACTGCGACCACGGCACGCCGACCATCGTGGGTCAGCGTGTGAGCGTTGGCCATTCGGCCGTGCTGCACGGCTGCACCATCGAAGACGACTGCCTCATCGGCATGAACGCGACCGTGCTCAATGGAGCGGTGATCGGAGCTGGATCTCTCGTGGCCGCGGGCGCCGTAGTTCTTGAGGGCACGATCATCCCACCGCGTTCACTGGTCGCCGGGGTTCCCGCCAAAGTGCGACGCGAGCTCACGGATGACGAGGTCGCCGAGGTGACCGCAAACGCCGAAAATTACGTGGAGTTGAGTCGTAAGCACGCGGCTCTCTAAACGACGGCCGGCCGTCGTCGACAGCGTCGGATATCAGGCATCGATGAATGGATCCGCGATCCCCACGTAACGGGTCTCCAGGTATTCGTCGATGCCCTCGAATCCGCCCTCTCGGCCGAGACCGGACTGCTTCACACCGCCGAACGGCGCAGCCGGGTTGGACACGATGCCGGTGTTGATGCCCAGCATTCCCACCTCCAGTTCCTCTGCGAGGCGCAGGGTGCGATTGAGATCCCGCGTGTAGGCGTAGGCCACGAGCCCGAACTCCGTGTCGTTGGCGAGACGGATGGCCTCGCTCTCGGTTGCAAAAGTAGAAATCGGCGCGACCGGGCCAAACACTTCCTCGTGCAGGATGCGCGCGTGAGGCGGCACATCGGTGAGCACTGTCGGCTGGTAGAAGTAGCCCGGCCCGTCGACGGCAGATCCCCCGAGCGCGAGAGTGGCGCCGGCCGCGAGGGAGGATGTCACGAGCTCGTGCACCTTCTGCCTGGTGGCCTCGTCGACCAATGGACCGATCTTCGACTGCGGCTCGGTGCCGCGGGCGACGGTGTGGGCGCGCATCCGCTCGATCAGTTTGGTGCTGAAATCGGCAGCGACGGACTCCTGCACCAGGAACCGATTGGCCGCGGTGCAGGCCTCACCCCCGTTACGCATCTTGGCGATCATCGCCCCATCGACGGCACGGTCGATATCGGCGTCTGCGAACACGAGGAACGGCGCGTTGCCGCCGAGTTCCATCGACACGCGCAGTACCTGCTGCGCGGCATCCGCGATCAGTCGGCGTCCGACCTCGGTCGACCCGGTGAACGACAGCTTGCGCAGGCGGGAGTCCGCGATGAGTGGGCCGGTGACCGCTCCGGCCCGGGAGGTCTGCACCACGTTGAGCACGCCAGCCGGGAGCCCGGCCTCCTGAAGCAGCTGCGCGAAGAACAGGGCGGTCAACGGCGTGAGTGCCGCGGGTTTGAGGACCATCGTGCAGCCGGCGGCGATCGCCGGGGCGATCTTGCGTGTGGCCATTGCGAGCGGAAAGTTCCACGGGGTGATGAACAGGCACGGGCCGACCGCACGGCGGGTAACCAGCAGGCGGCTGTTGCCATCTGGCGCCGTCGCGAACCGCCCCGAGATGCGTGCGGTCTCTTCCGAGAACCAGCGCAGAAACTCGGCGCCGTAGGCCACCTCGCCGCGGGCCTCGGCCAGCGGCTTACCCATCTCGAGCGTCATCAGCAGCGCGAAGTCATCCGCCCGGGCCGTGAGCAACTCGAAAGCGGTGCGCAGGATTTCTGCGCGCATCCGCGGGGCCGTGCGGGCCCAGTCGTGCTGGGCCTCATCGGCCGCGGCGAGTGCTGCGGCCCCGTCGGTCGGAGTGGCATCCGCGATGCTCAGCAGTACCTGTCCAGTGGACGGATCGTGCACGTCGAAGGTTCCGCCATCACTTGCCTCGCGGAATTCGCCCCCGATGAAGAGACCGGTGGGAATTCGGCCCAGAAGGTCGGCCTCGATGGCCGGTGTGATGGTCATAGGGACTCCGTGAGAATTGCGATGACGTCATCGACGGTCGGCTGGATCGGGTTGTTGATCGTGACGGAGTCGGCGAGGGTGTCCGCCGCGAGCGACGGCAGCGCCT
>JANYEI010000123.1 GCA_025363205.1 Frigoribacterium sp. | reverse complement strand
GACGACTAACCACTAACCTGATGTGTGCTCGCGCACGACCTGTGCGCGGGCCTCAAGTGTGCTCGGTCGTTGGCCCGGGTCGCGCGCGTAGAAAGCTGAGTCTCCCGTGGCAAGAACGACCCCGGTCAAGAAGGCCCTGAGGTCGCTGACCTGGCTGCTCATCATCGTTGCCGGGCTCGCAGGCCTCAACGGATACGCAGCGCTCTTCGCGGGAGGATCCTGGGTTCCAAAACTTGCCCTCGACCTCGAGGGCGGCAGGCAGATCATCCTCACGCCGCTGGTCTCAAATGGTGCGGCAAATCCCACGACCGAAGAGCTCAATCAGGCCGTGTCGATTATCAGGCAGCGGATCGACGCGAGTGGTGTGTCGGAGGCGGAGATCAACACGCAAGGATCCTCCAACGTGGTCGTATCGATCCCCGGCAAATCGGACCAAGCCACTATCGACCGCATCAAGTCATCGGCGAAGCTCGAATTCCGGGCCGTTCTGGTGTCGGCGGCCGCGGCCACCAGCGCGGTGGGAGGCGCCACCCCTACCCCGAGTCCCAGCGCGTCCGAGACCCCGCTCCCGTCGACACCGAGCACCAAGCCAACGGATGGAAGCGACGAAGCCTATGTGACTCCGGCGCTGCAAAAGCAATTCACCGATTTCACCTGCGACAAGGTCGAAGCGGCAAAGACCAATATCGCACCGGCCGATAAGCCTCTCATCACCTGCGAAGTCAAGGAAAAGGGTCGCCAGCAGTTCAAGTACATCCTCGGACCGGTCGAGGTCGCCGGCGACACCATAACCGATGCCACAAGTGGGCAGAACTCAAACAGCCAGGGCATCAGCACCGGGGTGTGGGCAGTCAATATCGTCTTCAATGCCAAGGGCTCCGAAGCGTTCGGCAAGGTGACGACCCGGCTCAATACGCTCACCGGCGTGCGTAATCAGTTCGCTATCGTGCTCGACGGCCGAATCATCTCGGCACCAAGAACGAACACGGTAATCACCAACGGAAAACCCCAGATCACTGGGTCGTTTACCCAAGCGTCTTCGAAAGCCCTCGCTGACCAGCTCAAGTTCGGAGCACTGCCGATCGGCTTCACGGTTCAGAGCGACGACAGTATCTCCGCGACTCTCGGTGCGAGCCAGTTGCAGAGCGGACTGCTCGCCGGTCTCATCGGTCTCGTGCTTGTCGTGCTCTACTCGCTGTTGCAGTACCGCACGCTCGGCCTCGTCACGGTCGCCTCGCTGGTTGTGGCGGCGACCATCACGTTCCTCATTGTGGACCTGCTCTCATGGCGGCAGGGCTATCGGCTGTCGTTGGCTGGCGTCGCCGGACTCATCGTGGCCATCGGTATCACCGCGGACTCCTTCATCGTGTACTTCGAACGAATACGCGATGAGCTCCGGGATGGCCGTGCGCTGGAGTCTGCCGTCGAGGCAGGCTGGAAACGCGCCGTTCGCACGATCATCGCGTCGGACACGGTGAACTTCCTCGCCGCCGCTATCCTCTTCATTCTCGCGGTCGGCAACGTGAAGGGATTCGCGCTCACGCTGGGACTCACGACCCTCGTGGACCTCGTTGTCGTGGCGCTGTTCACCCACCCGATCCTGCAGCTCATCTCCCGCCGCAAGTATTTCAGCGAAGGGCACCGCTTCAGCGGGCTCGATCCGCGCGCGCTCGGAGCGGTGTACCGCGGTCGAGCCACATTCCGTGTGCCGACGGCGGTTGCCGCTGGTAAAGGTGCGGGGGCGAGCAAAGAGGCGCAGAAACGCCAGACCATCGCTGAGCGCAAGGCCGCCGAGCTTGAGGCGACCAAGCCGGGCAACAAGCAGTCGGCCGCATCGGCCAAGAGGCCGTCGACGTCGAACTCTTCTGCGGCGAATTCCACCACGAACACCGACGGCAAGGACTCCTGATGGCCAGCTTCGCGCAGTTCGGCAATGACCTTTACACGGGCAAGCGCTCCTACAACATCATCGGCAAACGCAAGATCTGGTACGGCATCTCCGCACTACTCATCCTGATCGTGATCGTCGTGCCGATTCTGCGTGGCGGATTTCTCTTCGGCATCGAGTTTCTCGGTGGATCGCAGTTCCAGGTCGCCAGTTCCGCCGGTCTGAACTCCACCGAGGCTCAGGTTCTTGCTCAAAACACCGTGCTCAAGGTGGAACCGGGTTCCAACCCCCGCGTGACGATCGTCGGGCAAAATTCGGAGGTCCGGGTGCAGACGGATCAGCTGACGAGCGACCAGAGCGTGGCCATCCAGCAGGCCCTTGCGCAGGCATTCAGGATCAAGGACTCCGAGGTGACCACGTCCTTCATCGGCCCCGTTTGGGGGCAGGACATTACCAGGCAGGCCCTCACCGGACTCATCGCCTTTGTGATCCTTGCCTCGATAGTGATGGCGCTCTACTTTCGCACTTGGAAGATGTCCCTTGCTGCCATCACAGCACTGCTGCATGACCTCATCATCACGGCCGGTGTCTACGGGGTATTCCACATCGAGGTAACGCCGGCGGCGGTGATCGGGTTCCTCACCATTCTTGGCTACTCGCTGTATGACACCGTCGTGGTGTTCGACAAGATCCGAGAGAACACGGGTGAGGATGGCGCTGAGTCCCGCCGCACCTTCGCCGAGTCTGTCAATCTCGCTGTCAACCAGACTCTCGTGCGCTCGATCAATACCTCAGTTGTCGCTATCCTGCCCGTCGGCTCGATCCTCTTCATCGGGGCCCTCATTCTCGGGGCGGGTACTCTTCGCGATATCTCGCTTGCGCTGTTCATCGGAATCATCGTCGGCACCTACTCCACAATCTTTATCGCTGCCCCGCTGTACGCCCAGTTGCGCAGTGGTGAGGATGCCGTGAAGAAGCGTGACAAGCGCACCCGGGCTGTGCGCGAAGCCAGTCTCGTTGTCGCGGCGAAATAGCGAACCCTTTCGGAAGGACGCTCCATGGCCATGTCTTCGATCAGCGCGGGTGAAGCGATAACGCTCACCGAAAATGGCGGCTGGCTGCTCGATGTGCGCGAGCAGGACGAGTGGGATCGCGGTCATGCGCCGTCGGCTCACCTCGTGCCGCTCTCGGAGCTGCCCTCGCGAATCGCGGAGATTCCCACCGACCAGGCGGTGCTTGTCGTGTGTCTCGCGGGTAGTCGATCGCTCCGCGCGGCGTCCGCCCTCTCAGACGCGGGAGTCGACGCGGTGAATCTCACCGGGGGCATGCTGGCGTGGGTGTCGGCGGCCGGTCCAGTGGTCTCAGAGGGCGTGAATGAAGCTCGCGTCGAGTGAGTTCGCCGTCGTCGTTGTGGACGCACGAGCCGTAAGCGAACGGGCAAAGAGCACCACTGTTGCGATGATAGTTTTGCAGTAGGAGGAAAACTGATGGTTGATACGACGACGTCAGACACCTCCGCGCCTCCTGTTCCGGGCTCCAATGGGCAGGGCACCGGATCGCTTCGCACCCTGCTGCCGCGCATCTTCTCGAAAGCCCAGCCCGTTGGCGCGGTCGACCGTCTAATTAAGACGGCACGGATGCACCATCCGAAGGCCGACGTCAGCATCATCGAGCGCGCCTATGTGACCGCCGAACGTGCCCATCGTGGGCAGAAGCGACGCAGCGGAGAGCCATACATCACGCATCCGGTTGCCGTTGCCCAGATCCTGGCCGATCTCGGTATCGGGCCGAAGACCCTGGCCGCGGCTCTGCTGCACGACACGGTCGAGGACACCGAATACTCGCTCGACCTCCTCCGCCGCGACTTCGGTGATGAGATCGCCATGCTCGTCGATGGAGTCACCAAGCTCGACAAGCTCAAATATGGCGACAGCGCGCAGGCAGAGACCGTGCGCAAGATGGTTGTCGCGATGTCGAAAGACATTCGGGTGCTGGTGATCAAGCTGGCAGACCGGCTGCACAATGCGCGCACCTGGGGATTCGTGCCGGCGGAATCCGCGTCTCGCAAGGCGCAGGAAACCCTGGAAATCTATGCGCCTCTCGCTCATCGGCTCGGCATCCAGACCATCAAGTGGGAGCTAGAAGACCTCTCGTTTGCCGTGCTCTACCCCAAGCTCTATGTCGAGATCGAGAACCTCGTCAAGCAGCGCACCCCGCAGCGCGAAGAATTCGTGCAGCAGGTCATCGATTCGGTGAAAGACGACCTCAAAGCTTCGAAAATCAAGGGCAAGGTGGTTGGCCGGCCCAAGCAGTACTACTCGATCTACCAGAAGATGATTCTGCGAGGTCGCGAGTTCGACGAGATCTATGACCTGGTCGGAATTCGGGTGCTTGTCGGGTCCGTACGCGACTGTTACGCCGTGCTCGGGTCGATTCACGCACGCTGGAATCCGATCCCCGGTCGTTTCAAGGACTACATCGCGACTCCCAAGTTCAACCTCTACCAGTCGCTGCACACCACGGTGATCGGCCCAAAGGGCCGCGCCGTCGAGATTCAGATTCGCACGGACGAGATGCACCAGCGCGCTGAGTTCGGTGTGGCGGCGCACTGGAAGTACAAGGAACGCGTCAACGGCAAGGGCTCATCGAGCGAGCTGAACGACGATGGCGATATGGCGTGGCTTGCGCATATCACCGACTGGCAGGCCGAAACCGCCGACCCCAACGAATTCCTCGATTCGCTTCGCTTCGAGATCGGTGCCAAAGAGGTCTACGTCTTCACCCCGCAGGGCAAAGTCATTGGCCTCCCTGCGGGAGCCACCCCGGTCGACTTCGCCTACGCCGTGCATACCGAAGTTGGCCACCGCACCATGGGCTCAAAGGTCAATGGGCGGTTGATTCCGCTCGAGAGCACTCTGAATTCCGGTGACGTGGTCGAGATCTTCACCTCGAAGAATCCGGATGCCGGTCCGAGCCAGGGCTGGCTCAATTTTGTCAAGAGTCCACGGGCTCGCAACAAAATCAAGCAGTGGTTCACAAAAGAACGACGCGACGAGGCGATCGAGCAGGGCAAGGATGCGATTGCGCGCGCCATGCGCAAGCAGAATCTCCCCCTGCAGAAGCTGATGAACCAGGATTCCTTCAACGAGGTCGCGGCGCAAATGCGATACGAGGACATCTCTGCTCTCTATGCGGCAGTCGGAGAGGGGCATGTCTCCACCCAGTCGGTGATCGAGAAGGTGCTCGGTACCCTGCATTCCGAAGCAGAGACCGAGGATGTTGATATCCCGTTCCCCAGCAAGGGGCGCAGTAAGCAACTTCGCAATAGCGATTCGGGAGTTCTTGTGCGCGGCGCGCCGGATATTCTCGTGAAGCTCGCGAAGTGCTGTACTCCGGTGCCAGGCGACGAAATCGTCGGATTCGTCACTCGCGGCTCAGGCGTGTCGGTGCATAAAGACGACTGCCATAATGTGGCCTCCCTGCTGACCGAGCCCGAGCGCATGGTCGACGTGGAATGGGCGCCGACCTCGTCGAGCATTTTCCTCGTGCAAATTCAGGTGGAGGCTCTTGACCGGGCAGGATTACTTTCTGACGTGACGCGGGTGCTCTCCGAGAGCCACGTCAACATCCTGTCAGCTTCGGTGTCGACCTCGAGTGATCGTTTGGCCCTGAGCCGTTTCGTCTTCGAGATGGGTGACACGACGCACCTGGATGCCGTGCTCAACGCGGTCCGCCGCATCGACGCCGTCTACGACGTGTACAGAGTCAACGGCGGCTGATTCCGCCCCCTGTCTGAGCAGGGGAAACGGAGCCGACCGTCGCGCCGCCTCGGTGATCCGCTCAAGGGCGAGTCGTTTGTGAGGCAGGTTGCGGCGTCGGTCGAGAACCGCACGACACTCCTCGAACCCAAATCGACCGATCCGCATCAGCTCGCTGACGGCTCGAAGTTCATCGTTTTCGAAATTCACGCTCGCCCGCGCGAGATCCACCACCGTGCGCAGGGGTGTGGTGACCAACAGCCCGGCGACGTCGACCAGGTCGCTCGCGTCGACCACCACCTCGCGCACGGTGATGGCGACCAGGCCAGAGGGTCGGACCCGCGCGGAAATATCCGCACAGAATTGATGCTGACGCGGCGGGCGGCTGAGGGCTCCATAGATCCAGGCGGCGGTGCGTTGTTCGGCAATGAGTCGGGCCGGTACCGTGAGTAGTAGTGCCCTCGCTCGATTCCACCGTGCATCAATGGTATCGATAGGGCTGAAGCACTGGTCGACTGGGTAAAGCTCTCCGTCCAGCTTTGCCGCGTGAAGCTCCGCCTCCGGGAGATCGGAGTGAAACAAAACGCCAGGGAGACGGGACATGCGTTCTATGGTTCCGAATGGCAACGGGCGGCATTAGGTGCCCACGCCGATCTGTGGATAAAACGCGGCGACTCGCTGTGCGGAGGGGTGGTGCTAGCCGATGGCCTTCAGCCAAGCCCTTCGGGCATCGAGAGCCTCTTCGGCATCCGTCACCTTCTTGGCATTGCCGCCCACTTTTGCCTTGGCGAGTTCGTCTTCGAGCTTTGCGATCGCATCCTGCAGCTGTCCGGTCAGGCCCTCGGCACGCGCGACACGTTCCGGGTTGCTCTGGTGCCAGTGATCCTCATCGAGCTTGCGCACGGCGGTCTCGACCTTGCGCAAGCGATCTTCAATGGGCTTTACCTTGTCGCGCGGCACCTTGCCGATGGCGTCCCAGCGTCGCTGGAGCGAGGCGAGCGCGTCCTTTGCCTTGACACGGTCCGTTACGGCGAGAAGCGGCTCGGCCTCGGCGAGAAGGGCCAACTTGAGTTCGAGATTGGCGCTGAACTCTTCATTGTCTTTGGCATCCACCTCGGACTTGGCCGAGTAGAGCGCGTCTCCAGCGGCCTTGAAGCGCAGCCAGAGCGCGTCGTCGAACTTCTTCCCCGCGCGACCGGCCGCCTTCCAGTCGTCGAGCAGAGTGCGGTAGACGGGGATTCCGTCCAAGCCCTGGGGAACGAGCGATTCGGCTTTCTCGGCGAGGTTTTGCTTCTTAGTGCGGGCATCCTTGTGCACGGAATCGAGTTCGGCGAAAAAGGCCTTGCGGTGTGTCTCGATAATGGTGCGGGCGGCCCGGAATCGTTTCCACAACTCGTTACTTTCGTTCTTGGGCAGCCGAGGACCATCCGCCTGGTGCTTCTGCCAGCGCGCGAAGATGTCATCCAGCGTGACGCTGACCTGCTTCCACTGCGCCTTGGCCGGGTCTTGGGCGGCAAGCTTCTCGGCTTCGACCACGAGTGTTTCCCGCACGGCCAGAGCCGCCTCGGTGGCTGCCTTGGTCTCGGCGGTCTGCTTTTCGGTGAGTTCGCCAACCGCTCCTTCGAGGGCGCCGAGTCGCTTGGTGAGGGAGGGGAGGTCGCCGACGGCGTTTGCAGAGCCAACCGTCACCGTCAGGGCGGCGATGGTCTTCGCGACATCCGCTGCCGCCGTACCGCGCTTGATTCGCTGTTCGAGCAGCGTCACCTGGCCCGCAAGTTCGATGTACTTGCGCTGGAAGTATGCCATCGCCTCTTCGGGAGAACCGTCCGGGTACTGACCGACCGCGCGCTCGCCCTCACCGTCACGCACGAAGACGGTGCCGGTCTCGTCAACGCGGCCCCATGGAGCCTGATCGTCTGTCGCCAAAAGTCTCACCTTTGCTTGTCGGCCATGCTGTGGAATGGCCGGCTCTAAGCCTATTGCACGGTCAGTTGTGTGATCTTCGTCGGGATGACGGGAGCACCGTCAGTCGCGCCGCTCGCAGAGGGGGTGACTCCGGCATCGGCGATCCGGTTCACGAAGTCGGGAAGGCCGCTCGTGACGCTTCCGAAAATGGTGTAGCCGCCGGTGGTGGAGGGCAACTTCGTGTCGGCATAGGTAATGAAGAACTGGCTGCTCTGCGAGTAGGCGGAGTCGCCGCGGGCCATCGCAATAGTTCCGGCGGGATAGACGCCGTCGGTCGGGACGTTCTCGAGCGGTCCAAAACTGAAGCCCACATCGCCGGCGCCTTTGCCGTCGACCGAACCGCATTGAAGAAGTTTGAACGAATCGCCGTTGGTGAGACGGTGGCAGGTCGCGCCGGTGGTCGTGTAAAAGCTCTTCTTCGCGAGATTGATGAAGACCGATGCGGCCTGCGGCGCCTTTGCGCCGTCGAGCGAGATCCCCATTTTCACCGCGTTGAGGGTGAGGTCACCGGTCCAGGTGCGCCCCTCGGCGATCGTCTTGGCGGGCACATTACCCAGGTTTTTTCCGGTAGACGAGCTGCTCGACGGAGAAGGGGCGGGTGAAGCGGTCGCAGCGGGCTTCCCCGGTCCGGCGGTGAAATAAAAGACCTGGGTGAAAGTGGCGAGGGCGGCGATCACGACAACCCCGAGGATCGCAATCACGTTATCGCGTCGGCGCCGCGTGACCTGGAGACTGTGCACGGACTGCCTTGCGTTGTATCGGCGCAGTCGGTCGCGCGCCTCTCGCGCGTCGCGCTCGGCGTTTTTGCTGGTTGCCACGGCTGATCCTTCGGGGTCGGCGCCGCAATGACGGCAGGGAATGTCCTCCTGCACTGTATCGGACAGGCGGTCACGGTCAGCGGCGCTGACTACCATTGATCTCATGGTGGACGACCGGATCGGACTGCGCGCCGGCGCGACCCCTCTCGCCGTGCGGATGCGACCTCGCAGCCTTGACGAGGTAGCGGGCCAGCGCCATCTGCTCACCCCGGGTTCGCCGCTGGTGAGCCTCGCCTCGGACAAGACGGGGGAGCAGGGCGCGACCTCGGTGATCCTCTGGGGACCGCCCGGCACCGGAAAAACCACCCTCGCCCAGGCCATCGCGCATTCTTCCCGCCGTAAGTTCGTCGAGCTCTCCGCGGTGAATGCCGGCGTCAAGGACGTGCGCGAGGTCATGGAGCAGGCGATGTCTGCGCGCGACCTCTACGGCGTCACGACCGTGCTCTTTCTTGACGAGATCCATCGTTTCAGCAAGGCCCAGCAGGATGCGTTGCTTCCCGGCGTGGAAAACGGCTGGGTCATCCTCATTGCAGCCACGACCGAAAATCCCTCCTTTTCGGTGATCTCGCCGCTGCTGTCCCGATCCCTGCTCCTGACCCTCGAGGTATTGAGCAATGAGGACCTCGGAACGCTCGTCGACCGGGCCGTGGTTGACCCGCGCGGTCTCGCCGACAAGGTCGTGCTCGAAAACGAGGCGAGGGCCCTCATCATCCGCCTCGCCTCCGGCGATGCCCGGCGTGCCCTCACCGCGCTGGAGGCGGCGGCGCTGTCGGCATCGTCCACCACCGAAGCCGACGAGAAGCCGATCGTGACCGCCGACATCGTCGCCATGACCGTCGACCGGGCGCTGCTGCGCTACAACCGCAACGGCGACGAGCACTATGACGTGATCAGCGCGTTCATCAAATCGATCCGCGGTTCCGATGTGGATGCAGCGCTCCACTATCTTGCTCGGATGATCGAGGCCGGCGAGGATCCCCGTTTCATCTCTCGCCGGGTGATGATCAGCGCGGCCGAGGATATCGGTATCGCCGACCCGCAGGCCCTCCTCATTGCCGTCGCTGCTGCCGACGCTGTTCAGTACGTCGGCATGCCCGAGGGTCGGATACCACTGGCCGAGGCCGTCGTCTACCTTGCAACAGCACCGAAGTCCAACGCCTCCTACCTCGCGCTGGATGCCGCGATTGCAGACGTGCGCGCCGGTCGGATTGGGCGTGTGCCAAAGCACCTGCGTGACGCCCACTATGCGGGGGCGAAGAAGCTCGGACACGGAAAGGGCTACAGGTACTCGCACGACTCTGAGCTCGGGGTGGTGCAGCAGCAGTACCTCCCCGACGAATTGCGTGGCACTCGCTACTACACGCCCACCGAGCACGGTAACGAACGGGATGTAAAGGCACGTTTGGAGAAGCTGCGGCGGATCATTCGAGGGGACTAGCAATCTGTTAGGCTTCTCGGTGGTTCTGAGGAGTTCTCTTAGGCCACAGCCCTCTTCCCAATCTGTCCGCGCTCACGCACGGGCCTCCGCGGAGCACTTCCGTCTCGTGGGGGCGAAGAGAATCGAAAGGATTCCGTGTCTACCCAGTCACGTACCCGTAGCAAGACGCGCCTGTCGCGTGCGTTGGGCATCCCGCTCACGCCAAAGGCCGCCAAGTACCTCGAGAAGCGACCGTACCCCCCGGGGGAGCACGGCCGCACCAAGCGAAAGACCGACAGCGACTACGCCGTCCGTCTCCGCGAGAAGCAGCGTCTGCGTGCGCAGTACGGCATCCGCGAGGCCCAGCTCAAGATCCAGTTCGAGGAGGCACGCCGTGCTTCGGGCTTGACCGGTGAAAACCTGGTCGAGCAGCTCGAAATGCGTCTCGATGCACTGATCGTTCGTGCCGCCATCGCACGCACCACGGCGCAGGCCCGACAGATGATCGTGCACCGCCACATCCTCGTTGACGGCCAGCGGGTCGACCGTCCATCCTTCCGCGTGAAGCCGGGACAGCTCATTCACGTTCACCCCAAGAGCGAGGGCATGGAGCCCTTCCAGGTTGCCGCGGCCGGCGGTCACGTCGACGTGCTTCCGAAGCTCCCGCCGTACCTCGAGGTCGAGATCGACAAGCTGCAGGCTCGCCTAGTGCGTCGCCCGCTTCGTGCCGAAGTTCCCGTGACCTGTGAAGTACAGCTCGTCGTGGAGTACTACGCGGCTCGCTAGGTCTGGATAGGGTGCTTGGTACCCGGTTCGTTACAGTGGGAGCGGATCATCTTCGGATGGTCCGCTCCTTCTGTGTTACCTCGATCGATTGGTGCATCTCATGAGTGGTGGCGATATCGCCGGACTGATCAGCGCGGGCGTCTTCGCGGTGCTCGTCGGCCTCCTGGCGATCCCGCTGGTCAAGCTCGGGCGCGTGTTCGATGAAGCAGGGACCGCTATCCGCGACCTTGGCACGAATGTGACGCCGCTTCTCGAAGAGGCCACCACGACGATTTCCGAGACCAACAAGCAGCTCGCCCGGGTTGACACCATCACCAGGGGAGTCGCCGAGGCCACCGGTAACGTGGCGTCGCTCGTTGCACTCACGGCCGCCACCGTCGGTGGTCCGCTCATCAAACTTGCTGGCTTCTCGGCTGCTGTCAGGGTCGCGATTGGCACCCTGAAGATTGGCACCCTGAAGATTGGCACCCGGAAGCCGAAATCTCGTGCGAAGTAAACTGGCGTAACCCGTAGCGCCGCAGCGTCCGCCACCACTCTAGGGAGCAACCATGAAGAACATCCTCTGGCTTACCGTCGGCGTCGGGCTGGGATTCCTCGCCGCCCACCAGATCAACAAGACTCCAGAGGGCAAGCGGTTCTTCGAAGAGGTGGACAGCCGTGCTCACGAGTTCTCGAGTGCAGTCGTCGATGGCTACAAAGAACGCGAAGCCGAGCTTCGAGCCGCAGTGGCCGGTGCCGGAGACGAGCTCTCCGACTTCACCGCACGCTGAGAACAATCCTCCTCTTCGCCATCGGCGGCCCGGAAGGGCGCGCCCCGACCTCAGGACACCATGCAGACCGCTGACATCCGAGCCCGTTGGCTCGACTTCTTCGCCGAGCGCGGCCACACCGTAGTTCCCTCTGCCTCCCTCGTGAGTGACGATCCGACGCTGCTGTTCACGGTGGCGGGCATGGTGCCGTTCGTCCCGTACCTGACCGGGCTCGTGCCGGCGCCGTATCCGCGTGCGACGAGCGTGCAAAAGTGCATCCGGACCCTCGATATCGAGGAGGTCGGCAAGACTCCACGTCACGGCACCTTCTTCCAGATGAATGGCAACTTCTCCTTCGGCGACTATTTCAAGGAGGGGGCGATCAGCTATGCCTGGGAGCTGCTGACGAGCTCCGAAGCCGATGGCGGTTACGGGTTTGAGGAAAAGGATCTGTGGGTGACGGTCTACGAAGAAGACGATGTCTCCTTCGACCTCTGGCGCCGTATCGCTGGGCTGCCCGAGTACCGCATCCAACGCCTCGGCAAAGACGAAAACTACTGGTCAACCGGTCAGCCGGGACCGGCCGGGCCCGATTCCGAAATTTTCTTCGATCGTGGGCCGGCCTATGGTGCCGACGGTGGGCCGGCGACGGGCGATGATCGCTACGTCGAGATCTGGAACCTCGTCTTCATGCAGTACCTGCGCGGTGAAGGGTCTGGGTACGACTTTCCGATCCTCGGCGACCTCCCGAAGCAAAATATCGACACTGGTATGGGACTCGAGCGAGTTGCCTTCCTCAAACAGGGCGTAGAAAACATCTACGAGATCGACCAGATCCGCCCCGTGCTCGACCGGGCGGCTGCTCTCTCCGGCCGCCGCTACGGTGCCAACCCCGAAGATGACGTGCGGATGCGCGTGGTCGCCGACCATATCCGCTCCGGACTCATGCTGATGTCTGACGGTGTGACCCCGTCAAACGAGGGTCGTGGCTACATTCTTCGCCGGTTGCTTCGGCGCTCCGTTCGCTCGATGCGACTGCTCGGTGTCGATGCCCCCACATTCACGGAACTCTTTGTCGCCTCGAAGGACGCGATGAAGGCGGCCTACCCGGAGGTCGAGTCCGATTACGACCGCATCCGCAATCTCGCAACGGCAGAAGAGGAAACCTTTCTGCGTACGCTCGCCAGCGGCACGAGCATCCTTGACCTCGCGGTGAGCAAGACCCAGCGGTCCGGCGCGAAGCAACTCGCGGGAGATACCGCGTTTCTTCTGCATGACACCTTCGGTTTTCCGATCGATCTCACGCTCGAAATGGCGGAGGAAGCCGGCCTTAGCGTCGACCGCACCGCCTTCGACGCCCTGATGCTCGAACAGCGCACGATGGCGAAGGCGGATGCCAAGGCCAAGAAGACGCTGTTGGCCGACCTCTCCGTCTACAGTGCATTCCGGGCGCTGGGAGAGACGGTCTTCACCGGCTATGACCATCTCGACACCGATACGACCATCCTCGGACTCATCGTCGACGGGGTGTCCGTGTCGAAGGCCGTCGCCGGGGAGATCGCTGAGGTCATTCTCGCGGAGACCTCGCTTTACGCCGAGTCTGGTGGTCAGGAAGCGGATGCTGGCAGCATCATCGGCACCGGGTTCGATCTTGAAGTTCTGGATGTGCAACGCCCGGTCAAGGGTCTCGTGAGCCATCGTGTTCAGGTGCGCAGCGGAGAGGTCGCGGTGGGGGATGCCGCTACCAGCGTGGTTGATCGGGATTATCGTCGCGGCGCCACCCAGGCGCACTCGGCGACCCACCTGATTCACGCCGCGCTGCGTGAGGTTCTCGGACCGGATGCGCACCAGGCCGGGTCCGACAACCGCGCGGGGTATCTGCGACTCGACTTCAACTGGAGCAAGCCGCTGTCGTTGGCAGCGCGCACCGAGATCGAGGACATCGCGAACGATGCCGTGCGACAGAACCTCGAAGTGTCGACGCGGATCCTTCCGCTCGACGAGGCTCGCGCGCTTGGCGCGATGGCACTGTTCGGTGAGAAATATGGCGACGAAGTTCGGGTCGTGGAAATCGGCGGGCCTTGGTCGCTCGAACTCTGTGCGGGCACGCACGTCGCTCGCAGCTCGGAGATCGGCCTCATCAACGTGATCAGTGAGGCCTCGGTCGGGTCTAGTAACCGTCGTATCGAGTCTCTGGTCGGTAGGGAAGGGTTGCGTGACCTTGTCATCGAGCGCGCAATCGTCAGTGAGCTGACATCGACCCTGAAGACACCTCGAGATCAGGTTTCGGTGCGGATTTCCGAGTTGCTCGCCAGTCTCAAGGCGGCCGAGAAGCGCATTTCCGAGTTCGAAAACGCGGCGCTCACTGAGCGCGTACCCGCGCTTCTGGCCAAGGCCATGCGGGTGGGAGCCGTGACCGCAGTCATCACCAGTGTTGGCACACTCTCTTCTTCCGACGACCTGCGTCTGTTGGTGACCACCGTGCGCGGTCGCCTTGGCAGCGATCCGGTGGTCGTGGCCCTCGCGGCGGAAGTGGCAGGCAAGCCCGCAGTGATCGTCGCCACGAATGAAGCGGCGCGCACCCTGGGGGCTCGGGCCGGCGTGCTCGCGAAGAGCGCTGCGGGCATCCTCGGCGGCGGCGGTGGCGGCAAAGACGATCTCGCTCAGGGTGGCGGGTCGAGTGTCCACGCAATCGCTGCGGCGCTCGAGGCCATCGCAGCCGGACTTCCGAGGTAGCGGTGCGACCGGGTGTACGCCTTGGGATCGATGTCGGGAAAGTACGCATCGGAGTTGCTTCGAGCGACCCGCACGGAATGCTCGCCACCCCGGTGAGCACGATTGCTCGCGGCGATGGTGATATCGCTCGGATCCTTGAGGAGGCAACCGAGCGTTCTGCCATCGAGATCGTGATCGGACTGCCACTGGCACTGTCGGGAGCCGATTCGGCCTCGACCAGGGATGCTCGAGATTTCGCGCTGCGGGTGGCGGCGGCCGGCGGCATCCCGGTGCGGATGGTCGACGAACGGTTGTCCACGGTGTCGGCGACCCGAGCGTTGCAAGACTCAGGTCGCAACTCGCGTCGCTCGCGGTCTGTGATCGACCAGGTTGCGGCCGTGATAATTTTGCAGCATGCCCTCGACGCGGAGCGCACCGGCGGAGCACTGCCGGGAGCGGTCATCGTCTCGCACGAAGGACGGTAACCGTGGCCGATGAGCCGAGCTGGGATGAGATCTTTTCGTCACAACCCCCCTCCACCGGCGGCGATTCCAACGCCGCAGCGCGAGCTGCTTCCGCAGCTTCAGCTCCGAAGAGCCGCCGCGAAGCCCGGGCACAGGCGGGCACCACCCACAATGACACCCACAATGCCGCCCACGATCGGCCCGCGACTCGCCGCGGACACTCCGGGCGGGTTGACGAGCATGGCCTCGCGCGGCGCAAGAAACCCCGCCGAAGCCTCGCGTGGCTCTGGGTGCTGTTGTCGATCATCGTGGTGCTCGGGGTTGTCTCGACGGCGGTGTGGTTCACCTTCCAACCGCAGATCCAGAAGGTGCTGGGTATCGAGGCGCCGATCGACTACACCGGTGGGGGCACGGGAAAAGTAATCGTGACGATCGAGAACGGCCAGGTCGGCTCGGATGTTGCCAAGACTCTCGCCGCGATGGGCGTGACGAAGACCTCGACGGCGTTCTATAAGCTCCTGCTCGTGCAGGATCCACAGGTGACATTCCACCCCGGTAGCTATGCGCTCAAGAGCCACATGAGCGCCATCTCGGCCCTCGCGGCCCTCGCTGACCCGGCCAATAAAGTGTCAACACGGATCTCTTTCCCGGAGGGGATCACCGTGAAGGGAATCATCGCAAAGCTCGCCAACCTGAGTGACAGCACGGGGGTCACCCAAGCTCAGCTCGCCGCCGCCGCCGCCGATTACACCTCGTTTGGGCTCCCGGCGGAGGCTCCGAGCCTCGAGGGCTATCTCTTCCCGGCGACCTACTCATTCGAACCCGGCCAGTCCGCCCATCAGATCCTCCAGGGCTTCGTCACCGAGATGTTCACGCGACTGGATGCCGCTGGCGTTGCCCCGGCGGATCGTCACCACGTGCTTACCCTCGCTGCTCTCACGCAAAAGGAGGGCGGTCCCGTCGTGGACTTCCCGAAGGTTGCGAGGGTGTGGGATAACCGCATCGCGAAGGGCATGAATCTGCAGTCGGATGCGACGGTGGCCTATGGTGCGGGGTCGACGAGCATCGACACTACGCCTGCCCAGCGCGCCGATAAAGGCAACCGATACAACACCTATGCCAACCCTGGCTTGCCGATCGGACCGATCTCTAATCCCGGAGAAAAGGCGATCGAGGCAACACTGCATCCCGTCGACGGCAGCTGGCTGTACTTTGTGGTCGTGAACTGCTCAACGGGAGAGACGGCGTTCTCCGATACCTTCGCTCAACACCAGGCTGCGAACGCTCAGCTCGGCGCCTGGCTGAAGGCGAATCCGGGCGGGTGCAACTAGCAGCGTGGTGATGAGACTCGCTGTGCTCGGATCTCCGATCGCGCACTCGAAATCCCCTGCCCTGCATCGCGCCGCCTATCGAGTACTCGGACTCGACTGGCACTACGAGGCGTTCGAGGTGGTGCCTGCCGGCCTCGAGGGCTTCATCAGGTCTTGCGGAGTTCAGTGGCGCGGACTGTCCCTGACGATGCCGCTCAAGCATGACGTGATGCCCCTGCTCGACTTAGTGGACCCCGTGGCCGTGCTCACCGGGGGAGCCAATACCCTGCTATTCCGCCGAGGTGGCGGCGGACCGACCCTACACGGCTTCAACACGGACGTGTTCGGCATCGTCGAAGCTTTTCGCCACGCCGGTGTCGCTCGCCTCTCTACGGTGCGGATGCTTGGAGCGGGCGCGACCGCCGCATCGGCTCTCGTCGCGGTTGCCCAACTCGGTGCGGATCGCGTTCTCGTTTCGGCCAGGTCAGAGGTCAAACTCGTCGCCCTGGTGGAACTCGGCCGGCAGCTCGGTGTCGAGGTGCACGCAGCACGCCCGGACACCGCCGAAAGCGATATCGTGCCCGATGCGGTGATCAGCACCCTGCCCGGCGGGGCGGATCACCCCTATCGATTCGATGCCCCGACACGAGCATCCTCGGTACTGTTCGATGTGGCCTACGACCCGTGGCCCTCGCCGCTTGCGGCGAGTTGGCTCGAAGCCGGTGGCCGAGTGATCCCGGGTATCGAGATGCTGGTGAACCAGGCCCTCATGCAGGTGCGGATCTTCGTGGGGGGCGGTGCCGATCGCATCCTGCCACGCGAAGAAGCGGTGCGTGCGGCGATGCGGGAATCAGTCGGGGTCTAACGGCGTAGGGACAATCGTTTGCCTTTGCCTATTCGCCACGAGATGCAGCGAATGCGGTGGCGTTGGCGGCCGGAGTGACCAGGCATCTTCGTCTGCTGTGGGAGGATTCTCTTATGCTTCGATGGTTGACCGCAGGGGAATCGCACGGCCCAGAACTGATCGCTATTCTCGAGGGTCTCCCGGCCGGAGTGCCGGTGTCGATGGCCGCCATCCAGGCCGACCTGCACCGCCGAACACTCGGCTATGGGCGCGGAGCGCGCCAGAAGTTCGAGCAGGACGCGCTGACAATCAGTGGCGGCATCCGCTTCGGACTGTCGATGGGGAGCCCGGTCGCGCTGCGGATCGGCAATACCGAGTGGCCGCGCTGGGTCGAGGTGATGAGCGCCGAGCCGGTGGACCCCCTGTCGCTGCCGAAGGGGCGTGGTGCGCCGCTCACCCGTCCACGGCCCGGTCATGCTGATCTTGTCGGGATGCAAAAGTACGGCTTCGAGGAGTCTCGGAATGTGCTCGAGCGGGCGAGTGCCCGGGAGACTGCGGCACGGGTCGCGCTCGGTGCCGTTGCCCGGGCGTTCCTCAGTGAGCTCGGCATCCACTTGCTGTCGCACACCCTCTCGATCGGAGCGACGCGGGTTCCTGACGCATCGGCCCTTCCCGGTATCGGGGATGTGGCTGCGCTGGACGCCGACCCCCTGCGCTGCTTCGACCCCGCGACCTCCGCGCTCATGGTGGCCGAGGTGGATGCCGCACACGAGGATGGCGACACCCTCGGTGGTGTCGTCGAGGTGCTCGCCTACGGACTGCCTCCCGGGCTCGGCTCCTACACGCACTGGGATCGGCGGCTCGACTCCCAGCTCGCGGCTGCGCTCATGGGTATTCAGGCCATCAAGGGCGTCGAACTCGGAGATGGATTCCTCACCGCGACGCGACGCGGGTCAGAGGCTCACGACGAACTGTTCCAGAGCGTCGACGGGATCACCCGTTCGAGCGATCGTGCCGGCGGAACTGAGGGAGGCATGAGTACCGGAACGGTCTTGCGGGTGCGCGCGGCGATGAAGCCGATCTCGACGGTGCCCCACGCCCTCCGCACGGTCGACATCGCCACTTCCGCCGCGGGCGAGGCCCACCATCAGCGATCGGATGTCTGCGCTGTGCCTGCCGCCGGAGTGGTCGCCGAGGCCATGGTCGCCCTCGTACTGGCAAACGCCGTGCTCGAGAAGTTCGGCGGAGACTCCGTGGTCGAGACGAAGCGCAACCTCGACGGCTACGTCGCTGCAATCCCGGCCAACCTCGCCACCGCCGCCGAATCCGATCTCCTTCTCGGCTCATGATCGATCGCACTCCCGAGCCCGGACAGCCGCACCTCGTCTTGATCGGGCCTCCCGCGGCGGGCAAGACACGACTCGGGAAGCGGATCGCCCGAATCCTGGGGGCATCGTTCATCGACACCGACCGCCGGATCGTGGCACGGCATGGGCCGATCGCGCAGATATTCAGCGAATACGGTGAGAAGTACTATCGCGCGCTCGAGCGATCGGAAGTGACGAAGGCGCTGGGGGAACGCGCGGTCGTGGCGCTCGGCGGAGGCGCGATCATCGATCCGCTTACCCAGGCCGACCTTGTCGCTCATCGGGTAGCGCTCATCACCGTGAGTCCGGATGCGGTCGCCGCGCGGATTCTCGACAGCAAACGTCCCCTCGTCTCTGGTATCGACACCTGGTCGGAATTGGTCGCCTCCCGACGCGAAATTTACGAACGGCTCGCGACGCGCACCTGGGACACGTCCCACCGTCCGATCGACGAGATTGCCGCCGAGATCGCGGACTGGATCATCGAAGTGACTCCGCCGACTGACTCCGCCGAATGACTTCGCCCACTGAATGAGGAGCTGCCATGAGCACCACCACCATCACCGCGATGGGTGTCGACCCCTATGACATTCTCGTGGGCCGCGACATCCTCTCCACCCTGCCCGCGCTGATCGGTCCGAATGCACGCAAGGTGCTCATCGTGCACCCGGCGACTCTTGGTGCGCGTGCTGAGCGCTTGCGCGAGTCACTCAGCGCAGACTTTGAGGTACTTCTCGCCGAGATTCCGGATGCCGAGACCGGCAAACGCGTCGAGGTCGCGGCCTTCTGCTGGCAGGTGATGGGACAGGCGGATTTCACTCGGACCGATGTCATTATCGGATTCGGTGGGGGAGCGGTCACCGATCTGGCAGGTTTCGTCGCGGCCACCTGGCTGCGCGGCATCCGCCTGATCAACGTGCCGACGACGCTGCTGGGAATGGTCGACGCGTCGATTGGCGGCAAGACCGGCATCAATACCAACGAGGGCAAGAATCTCGTCGGGGCCTTCCATGCCCCGGCCGGCGTGGTCGTTGACCTCGATACGCTCGACGGTCTCAGCCAGATGGAGATCCTCGCCGGCTTCGGGGAAGTGGTCAAGTGCGGCTTCATCGGGGAGCCGGAGATCCTGGACATCATCGAGCGGAATGTGGATGTCGCGACCGATTCGGCATCCGAGGAGTTCCGTCGAATGGTCGAGCTCTCGATCCGGCTGAAGGCCAGGGTCGTGAGCGAGGACTTCAAGGAGAATGGGCTTCGGGAGATTCTGAACTACGGCCACACCCTCGGCCATGCGATCGAATATGCCGAGCGGTTCCAGTGGCGCCATGGGGCCGCCGTCGCGATCGGAATGGTCTACGCCGCGGAGCTGGCTCGGCTCACTGGGCGACTGCCGGATGCCGTAGTTGACCGGCACCGCAGCATCCTCACCTCGCTGCAGCTGCCGATCTCTTACCCGACCGGACGGTGGCAGACGCTGCTCTCGGTGATGAAGCGCGACAAGAAGGCGAGGGGTGCGCTGCTGCGATTCATCGTGCTCGACGACATTGCGAAGCCGACAGTGCTCACCGGGCCCGACGAGAGCCTGCTGTTCGCGGCGTACCAGGAGATCGGCTCGTAGGATCTCGCTTCGCGATCCGCAATAGCCGACGCAACGCGGTAGGTTCGAGAAATGATCGACAAACGCCCCGTCGTGCTCCTCACCGGTCTCGGCCGACAGGTCGGCATAGCCGCCGGGATCGCCGAAAAGCTCGCGAGCGACGGGTGGGACATCGCTTTCGTGTATTCGTCACGCTACGACACCGAGATCAACGGAGGTACGGGGGACATTCCGCGGATGGTGGAGCGCCTTGGCTCGCTCGGTGCGGCAACGGTCGCGATCGAGGCCAACCTCGGAGACCCGGATGTCACCTCCGGAGTGTTCGATGTGGCTGAGACACTCGGTCCGGTTACTGCCCTCGTGTTGAGCCATGCCCACAGCACTACTGCGGGAATCCTCGACGTGACAATTGAGAGCTTCGATCGCCATTTTGCGGTCAACACCCGCGCGAGTTGGCTACTCATCCGGGAATTGGTTCGTCGGCTCGACGACCGACCGGCACGGATCGTGGCGCTCACCAGCGACGCGATCCACAATGAGATTGCGTACGGGGCGAGCAAAGGTGCGCTCGACCGAATCGTCTTCGCTGCAGCGCGTGAATTCGGTGCGCGCGGAATCACCGCGAACCTGGTGAATCCCGGTCCCATCGATACCGGCTGGATGACAGAGGATGTGCGTGACTTCCTGCTGGCTCGCACCCCGGCTGGTCGGCTCGGAACTCCCGCCGATACGGCAGCACTCGTGGCCTTCCTGCTTTCGCCCAATGGCGGCTGGATCACCGGGCAATTGCTGAAGTCAGATGGCGGTTTCAGCGCGCCATGACCCCTGGTTCCACTCCGCCATTCCAAAGCGACCGGTCATTCCCGCCGAAACCTTCGTGCAGTGGATCAGGGCGTGTGCTGCGGCCCGCTGATTCACCGAGACCTCAGCCGGACTATCCGTTCGCGAGGATCGCCGCCCGGGCAGTCGCGCGCTCACTCTCTGAGATGGCTCCTGTGGTGAAAAGCGCCTCGATGTCAGCCAGTCGTTGCTGCTGCGGCTTTCGAATCGACAGCGCATCACTGTCGAGAAGCCTCACCGCGAGGTCGGCCCGAAGCGTAAGCGGGTCGTGACCGGCTTTACGCACCTTCGCATTGCTGCGGACAGCGAGAGCGATGACGACGGCGAAAGAGATCGCGACCAGCACGCCAACACCGACGAACAGAGTCGAGAATTCCGGTGTTTGGGCGAACGGGTCAACGGGCATTCCCTCAGCCTAGCGACCGCTAAACTCACTCGCATGGTCAGCATCCTCGTTCTCAACGGCCCGAATCTCGGCCGCCTCGGAAGCCGCGAACCGGATGTCTACGGCAGCGGCACCCTTGACGACCTGCGGGTCGCGTTGGATCGTGAGGCTCCTCCCGGGCATGCAATCGACCTCCGCCAGACCAACGACGAGGCCGAGTTGATCGGTTGGCTGTATGAGGCCGTCGATACCGCGAGCCCGGTCATCCTGAATCCAGCTGCCTTCACGCATTACTCCTACGCACTTCGGGATGCCGCGGCACTGGTCACGACGGCGGGACTGATCCTGGTGGAGGTGCACATTTCGAACCCCCACGCCCGGGAGGAATTTCGCCATAACAGCGTGATCTCGGGGGTGGCGACCGGGGTGATCGCAGGATTCGGATTTGACTCATACCTGCTCGCGCTCGACGCGATCAACCGCAAACTAGGCTGAACCGGTAGACTCGCTAGCTGGTTTCCCCGCGCGGGATCGCTGACTCTCTTCACCCTCAGATCGAACGGATTTACAGTCATGGCCTCAACCGCTGACATCAGGAACGGCGTCGTTCTCAACATGGACGGCCAGCTCTGGACCGTGATCGACTTTCAGCATGTGAAGCCGGGCAAGGGTGGCGCCTT
>JANYEI010000036.1 GCA_025363205.1 Frigoribacterium sp. | reverse complement strand
TCTTCGGTTGCCGGGCCTCCGAGGTCGTGTTCACCTCTGGCGGCACGGAGGGGGCGAATCTCGCGGTCACCGGAATGGCGCTCGCCACTCCGCGTGGTCGCCACATCGTCACGACCGCCATCGAGCATCCCGCCGTGCTCGAGAGCTGCGATTATCTCGAGCGGTTCCACGCATTCGAGATCACCCGTCTCGCGGTGCACAGCGACGGGCTGGTCGGCCTGCGCGAGCTCACCGACGCGCTCCGGCCCGACACCACGCTGGTGAGCGTCATGTACGCCAATAACGAGATCGGCACCGTGCAACCGATCGCCGCTGTCGCACGAGCCGCCCACGCTGTCGGAGCGGCGATGCATACCGATGCAGTGCAGGCCCCAGGATCGCTCCCTCTCGACGTGCGGGAACTCGGCGTTGATGCACTCAGCATCTCCGGTCACAAGTTCGGAGCGCCGAAGGGTATCGGGGCGGTCTTCCTTGCGTCGCGGATCGTGATCGAACCGCTCATCCGGGGCGGAGGACAGGAGCGTGGCCGGCGCTCAGGCACCGAGAATGTGGCGGGGACCGTCGGACTCGCGGTCGCTCTCGAACTCGCGGAACAGGCGCGAGCGGCGAACACTGCCGGCCTCGCCGAAGCGCGTGACCGCTTCATCCGCGACATCCTCTTCGCGGTTCCGAGCGCGCGGCTCACCGGCTCGGCTTCCTCGCGGCTGCCGGGCAATGCCTCGTTCACTTTCGCGGGAACCAGTGGAGAGTCGATCGTGGTCGAACTCGAGCGGCGAGGCATCGTTTGTGCGAGTGGGTCCGCCTGCGCGGCAGGCAGCGACGAACCATCGGCAGTGCTTCTCGCGATCGGAATTACCCCGGAGGTCGCCCAAACGGCCGTTCGTTTCAGCTTCAGCGAGGGCCTAGGAATCGAGGATCTGGCCGTCGTCGCGAGGGAGTTGCCGCGCGCGCTGGCCGCAGTGGGAGCGGACCGCACAAACTAAGATTGTGCTCTGCCCTGCGACCGCGCATCCAGCGCGGCTGAGATTTGGAGTTTTTCGTGGCCAACGCCTCCCCGCTCGATCCCGTCATCAATCTCGCCAAGCGTCGAGGGTTCGTCTTTCAATCGGGCGAGATCTACGGGGGATCGCGTTCCGCGTGGGACTACGGGCCTCTCGGTACGGCGCTCAAAGAAAACATCAAGCGCCAGTGGTGGCAGTTCATGGTTCAGGGGCGCGACGACATTGTGGGGCTCGACTCCGCCGTCATCCTTCCCCGGCGCGTCTGGGAAGTTTCCGGTCACGTCGACGTGTTCAGCGACCCGCTGGTGGAGTCGCTTCATACGCACAAGCGCTACCGTGCCGATCATCTGCTCGAGGCCTACGAGGAGAAGCACGGTCATCCGCCGGTCAACGGCCTCGCCGACATCAAAGATCCCGACACCGGGCAGCCGGGATCGTGGACCGAGCCGCAAAACTTCTCCGGTCTGCTCAAGACCTTCCTCGGCCCGGTCGATAATGAGGAGGGGATGCACTATCTGCGCCCAGAGACCGCCCAGGGAATCTTCACCAACTTTGCCAACGTGCTTGCCACCTCGCGTCTGAAGCCTCCCTTCGGCATCGCGCAGGTCGGCAAGAGCTTCCGCAACGAGATCACACCCGGAAACTTCATTTTCCGCACCCGTGAGTTCGAGCAGATGGAGATGGAATTCTTCGTCGAGCCTGGCACCGATGACGAATGGTTCGAATACTGGATCGACGCCTGTGAGGCGTGGTTCACCGACCTCGGAATCACCCCTGGCAACATTCGTCGCTTCGAGCATCCGCAGGAGAAGCTCTCGCACTATTCGAAGCGCACCGTTGATCTCGAATACCGTTTCCGGTTTGCCGGCAGCGAATGGGGCGAGCTCATGGGTGTCGCCAACCGCACCGATTTCGACCTCAAGACGCATTCGGAAGGGTCGGGAGTAGACCTGTCCTACTTCGACCAGGCCAAGAACGAGCGCTGGATCCCCTTCGTGATCGAGCCGGCCTTCGGTCTCACCCGCGCGCTCATGGCGTTCCTCGCCGACGCGTATCACGAGGACGAGGCGCCGAACACGAAGGGTGGAGTCGACAAGCGCACAGTGTTGCGCCTCGATCGCCGCCTGTCGCCGGTCAAGGTCGCCGTGCTTCCGCTGTCCCGAAACGAGCAGCTGTCGCCCGTCGCCCGGTCGCTGGCGGCCGACCTGCGCAAGTACTGGAACATTGACTTCGATGATGCCGGCGCAATCGGGCGCCGCTACCGCCGCCAGGATGAAATCGGTACCCCGTTCTGCGTCACCATCGACTTCGACACCCTCGAAGACAACGCGGTGACGGTGCGCGAGCGGGATTCCATGGTCCAGGAGCGCATCTCACTCGACCGCGTCGTGGGGTATCTCGCCGAGCAACTCGTCGGAGCATAAACACCGGCGCCAAAGATCCCGTTGCTTTCCCGGCGCGTCTGATCAACGAGACGGCCCTGTCTGCCCATAGGTTCGGAATTGGCCGGAGGTCGGACGTTCGGGACGACCACTCCTGCCTGCGTTGCCAGCACTGGCCGTGAGCCCCCGGTACGGGTACCCGGGGGCTCATTTTTCGGCCGGTGGGGGAATAGGTCAACCGCCCTGGCGTTGGACCCAGCGTGACTGACAAATCCGCTTCTCCCATCAAGGTCGACATCTGGTCCGACGTGCAATGCCCCTGGTGCTACATCGGCAAGCGCAAGTTCGAAGCGGGCGCTGCCGCCTACGGCGGCGCTGTCGAGGTCGAATATCACTCCTTCGAGCTGGCCCCCGACACACCCGTTGACTTCGACGGCAGCCCCGTCGATTACCTCAGCCAGCGCAAGGGCATGCCGGTGGAGCAGGTCACCCGGATGCTGACAAACGTCACCGGGATTGCGGCCTCGGTCGGGCTCGACTTCGACTACGACCATGTGCACCAGACCAACACGGTGAAGGCTCACGAACTCATCCACTTCGCGAAGGCGCAGGGTCGCCAGCTCGACATGAAGGAACGCCTGCTCAAGGCCTACTTCGTTGACGGTCGCCATGTGGGCCGTATCGAAGATCTCGCCGACCTCGCAGCCGAAATCGGTCTCGACCGTAAAGAGGTCGTGCGCGTTCTCACTGATGAGACCTACCTGGCGGAGGTGAAGGCCGATGTCGCGCAGGCAGCGTCTTACGGCATCCAGGGTGTGCCGTTCTTCGTAATTGAGGGCACCTATGGGGTCTCCGGGGCACAGGATGCGACGTCCTTCGCTAATGTACTCGAACAGGCACGATCCGAACGGGAGGCAATCAAGTGACGGATGCTGCGACAACGCCCGAGATGATCCCCGAGCGCATTCCTCTCACCCCTGTGGGCGATCCCTCGGCCGGGGTCTGCGTGGGAGCCTTCTGCGCGATTCCCGACGACCAGGAGCAGGCCATCGTGAGTCACCGACTGGACGAGGACCTCGTCTAACTGCTCGGCGCCACTGTCGCCCCGAGCGCTCAGATCAGAGCGATCATGTCCGCGCGATCGTGTCGGTTCCCCGTTGCCTGAGAGAATCGACAGATGACCATCACAGTCGCTCCCCAGAAGAGCCTGAAGATCGGGCCGCTTTCGCTCACTGCGCCGGTGGTGCTCGCTCCGATGGCCGGCATCACCAACACCGCGTTCCGTCGGCTCTGCCGCGAATTCGGCGCCGGTCTCTACGTCTCCGAGATGATTACGAGCCGCGCCTTGGTCGAGCGCACGGCGGGTTCGATGCGACTCATCAAGCACCATGAGTCCGAGACGCCGCGCAGTATCCAGCTCTATGGTGTCGACCCGAAGACCGTCTCAGAAGCGGTCACCATGCTCGTCGCCGAAGATCGCGCCGACCACATTGACCTGAACTTCGGATGCCCCGTGCCGAAGGTCACCCGCAAGGGCGGGGGAGCGGCGCTCCCGTGGAAGCTCGACCTCTTTCAGGAGATCGTCGAGGGTGCAGTGAAAGCCGCCGGCGCCCTTCCCCTTACCATCAAGATGCGCAAGGGCATCGACTCAAGCCACCTCACCTATCTCGAAGCCGGGCGCATCGCCGAGGGTGCCGGGGTGGCGAGCATCGCCCTGCACGCGCGCACCGCATCCGAGTTCTACAGCGGTCACGCCGACTGGTCGGCGATCGCGACGCTCAAAGAGACTATCGGCGGCGTTCCGATCCTCGGCAACGGCGACATCTGGTCGGGGGCCGACGCGATCCGCATGATGGACGAGACCGGATGCGACGGGGTCGTCGTCGGCCGCGGCTGCCTCGGCCGCCCGTGGCTGTTCGGTGAACTCGCCTCGGCCTTCGCCGGAGAGTCCGAGATCCCCCAGCCTCCGCTCGGCACCGTCGCTCTGACCCTGCGGCGTCACACCGAACTCCTCGTGGAATTCTTCGACGGCGACGAGGATCACGCCTGCCGCGACATCCGCAAGCACATCGGCTGGTACTTCAAGGGCTACCCGGTGGGCGGCGACATCCGCTCATCGCTCGCCACCGTTGAGAGCCTGCAGCAGATGGACGACCTGCTAGGACGTCTCGACTGGACCCTTCCGTATCCCGGTGCCGACGCCGAAGGGCCGCGTGGTCGTGCCGGAACCCCGAAGCGCACCTCGCTGCCCACCGGGTGGCTCGATAGCCGAGAGCTTGCGGACACCCAGCGCGCCGAAGTCGCCGAAGCAGAGATTCACAACAGCGGTGGTTGAGACCTACTCGGAGCACGACACCGCGCGCTGGTTTCCGGAAGAACACTCAAGCCGCCGCAGCGACTTCGCGCGGGACCGTGCCCGCCTCCTGCACTCGAGTGCGTTGCGACGGCTGGCCGCGAAGACCCAGGTGCTGAGTCCGGCCGCCGGACTCGACTTCGCCCGAAACCGGCTCACCCATTCGCTCGAGGTCGCCCAGGTCGGTCGGGAACTTGCGACGAGCCTCGGGCTAGACCCGGATGTCGTCGACACGGCGTGTCTCGCTCACGACCTGGGGCATCCGCCCTTTGGCCACAATGGTGAACGAGCGCTCAACAACTGGGCCGCCGACATCGGCGGGTTCGAGGGCAACGCCCAGACGCTGCGCCTGCTCACGAGAATCGAACCGAAGGTCTTCGGTCCGGACGGCCGCTCCTACGGCCTAAACCTCACCCGGGCGAGTCTCGACGCGAGCTGCAAGTATCCGTGGCCGGAGAGCTCCTCGGTCGGCGATCCCAGTGGTCGAGCCAAGTTCGGCTTCTACGCCGACGACGTCGACGCCTTTCTCTGGTTGCGGGCCGACGCCCCGGATCGTCGCCTGTGCGTCGAAGCGCAGGTGATGGACCTCTCCGATGACATCGCCTACTCGGTGCATGACTTCGAGGATGCCGTGGTGAGCGGCTACATCGACGTGAAGGCACTCGGAGCTCGGGTCAATCACGATGCCCTCGTCGATTCGATGTTTGCCTGGATCGGGGGCGAGCTCGACCACGATGAGCTCATTGCCGCCTTCGACCGTCTCGATTCCCTCGACGTCTGGCTCGAAGACTGGGACGGCAGCCGCATGGCGCAGGGTCGCCTCAAGAACCTCACCAGCCAGCTGATCGGTCGATTCGCCGCCGCAGCAGTGCAGGCCACCCGTATCCAGGACGGCGGGAGCCTCATCCGCTTCGGCGCGGACATCATTGTGCCGCGAGAGATCCGGGCGGAAATCGCGGTGCTCAAGGGCATCGTTGCCGCCTTCGTGATGTCGAAGAACACCCGCCAGCCCATTTACACGCAGCAGCGCGAGGTGCTCACCGAACTTGCCACGTCGCTGATGCATCGGGGCCCGGCCTCGCTCGATCCGGGATTTGCGGCCGACTGGCGGTCCGCGACGACGGATGCCGGGCAGAAGCGTGCGGTGGTGGACCAGGTGGCGAGCCTGACCGACCAGTCCGCAATGGCCTGGCACGAGCGAATCGTCGGTTAGTCACGCTGGTGCGCCGATAGCGCGGGTCTCCGCGTCGCTGGGTGACACTCGCACCCAAATATTCGGGCGCGAGTGTCACCCGTGGGCGCGCAGGTGCGTGTAGCTGTGCCCGCGAAGTCGTGCGACAGTCGCTGGGTCGGCGGGCGATAAGTAGAATCGACAGGTGCCCGGCCTCATTCGACGAAACGATATCGATGAGGTGCGTTCGCGCATTAACATTGCCGATATCGTCGGCGACTACGTGACCCTGAAGGGCGCAGGCGTCGGTTCACTCAAGGGCCTCTGCCCCTTCCACGATGAGCGCAGCCCCAGTTTCCACGTGCGTCCCCAGGTGGGCCGGTATCACTGCTTCGGCTGCGGTGAAGATGGAGACGTCTTCAGCTTCTTGCAGAAAATGGACCACATGAGCTTCACCGAAGCGGTGGAGCGGATGGCCGCGAGAGTCGGTTATGAGCTCCACTACGAAGACGGCGGCCAGGCCAACAGCGACCACGGCAACCGCGCCCGCATTCTCGCCGCCAACCAGGCGGCTGCCGAGTACTTCGTTGCCCAGCTCACCACCCCCGATGCCGAGCCGGCGCGGGCGTTCCTCGGCCAGCGCGGCTTCGACCCGTCCGCTGCCCAGCGCTTCGGAGTCGGCTTCGCGCCGAAGACCGGGCTGACGAAACACCTCAGGGCGCTGGGCTACAGCGAAGCAGAGCTCGTGGCGTCCGGTCTCATCGGCGAGGGCGATCGCGGCACCTACGACCGCTTCCGCGGACGGCTGGTGTGGCCGATCCGCGATGTCACCGGGCAGACCCTCGGCTTCGGCGCCCGCAAGTTGCTGGACGACGACCAGGGTCCCAAATACCTCAACACCCCCGAGACAGCCGTCTACCACAAGTCCCAGGTGCTCTACGGGCTAGATCTCGCAAAGCGGGACATTTCGCGCGGTCGGCAGGTCGTGGTCGTGGAGGGCTACACCGATGTGATGGCCTGCCACCTCGCCGGCGTCACCACCGCGGTCGCCACTTGTGGCACCGCCTTCGGAGTTGATCACATCAAAGTCGTGCGCCGT
Source organism: Frigoribacterium sp. (assembly GCA_025363205.1). Taxonomy (GTDB): domain Bacteria; phylum Actinomycetota; class Actinomycetes; order Actinomycetales; family Microbacteriaceae; genus Lacisediminihabitans. The sequence continues at coordinate 2,914 of JANYEI010000036.1, read as the reverse complement.
GTGCTCGGCGATGTCGAGAACTCCGATACGACCGGCACCGGCGAGGTGGTCTTTACTTTCGACCCGGATGAGGCTGGCCAGAAAGCGGCGAGCCGCGCCTTCACCGAGGAGCAGCGCTTCGCCGCACAGACCTTCGTGGCCGTCGCGCCCGATGGGCTCGACCCCTGCGACCTGCGCCTCGAGCGCGGTGACGATGCCGTGCGGCGCCTCATCCAGTCGAAGAAGCCGATGTTCGAGTTCATGATCCGGCGAGTGCTTACCGGGCACAATCTCGACACCGTCGAGGGTCGGGTTGCGGCATTGCGGGCATCCGCACCGGTCGTAGCCGGTATTCGCGACCAGGCCCTCAATGTCGGCTATGTACGCAATCTCGCCGGTTGGCTCGGGATGGACCCCGACGAGGTGGCACGGGCTGTCAGCGCCGCCCGCGCCCGCACACCCGAGATCCCACGTGAGGTGCGCACCTTCGGTGAGCCGGAGACTCGGGATCCTGCCGTTGAGCAGGGGCCGTCCCTCATTCACCTGCCGATTGACCCATCGACCCGCCTGGAACGGGATGCCCTCATGGCGATGCTGCAGCAGCCGGCGCTCATCGGCCGCGGTCTGCTGGAGCGCGCGAGCCAAGTCGACTTCGCGAACGCCTCTCTCGCCGTCGTGCGCGACGGCGTGATGGCGAGCATCGACGATTTCGAAGCCGTCGGTTGGCTGGCCCGCGTGATCGACGAGGTGCCCGCACCGTTCGCGATGCTCGTGAAAGAACTGGGACTGGCCCCTCTCCCCGAGCGCGAGAACCGCGAGCTCACCCTGTACTGCCAGGCCGTCACCACCGACCTGATTGCGCGCGATCTGTTGCGCCGAAAGGCCGAACTGCTCGGCCAGTCCCAGCGCACGGATGCCGCGGCCGAGCCGGAGAAATATCGCGCCCTACAGGTCGAACTGGTGCGGATCGAGGCGGAACGCCGGGCGCTCCGCTCCGAATAGGTCATTTGTGTGAGCAAGGGCAGATAAAATAGGAAGACTGAGCGTTCTCGTGGCATCCTCACGCTTTCCTCAACAGAGAGGCACACGGATATGACATCCGTATCCACGGTTCGCGAGCGGTCGTCTGCCGTTCCGGGGGGCTCTGTGAGCATGGCGCTGGCCGTGCCCGATTGTTCCGCTGGCGGCGGCTCAAACAACGGCAATTCGATCGTGACAACACTCACGGTCGGCATCACCGAGTCAGTAAAGCTCACCTCGCCGCCTGACTTCACCGTGGTGCTGAAGAAGAGGCTCATCAGTTCCATTGGCGACAGGTTCGCCTCTTCCGATGTGAAGTTCTCGTTCGATCGCCAGCCGCAGATCGCTGATCAGAATGGCCCGTCGACACTGTTTTACGAGGAGGGCACCGGAGCCGAAGTGCTCGGTGCTTCGAAGCATCCGTGCACCCGCCGACTGCTCGCTTGGCTTCCGGTGCCGAATCCGGCCGAGCAGGCGATCCGCCGCGAAACGCTGCGGATGCTTCGGGCCGAGGATTGACCGTGACGAGCGCGAAATCGGTGGAACTCGCCGTTTCCGCCCGGGATGTTTCGATGATGTACAGGTCGAATCACGAACGCCCGTACCTCGCGGTTCGTGGAGTCAGTCTGGAGGTCGCGGCGGGCGATCTCGTCGGCATCACGGGGGAGTCGGGGGCAGGAAAATCCACGCTTGCGCTTGCGATAGCCGGCCTCGCCGGAGGTGCTGGCGACGCGATACCGCGCATGTGCGGTGGCCAACTCGAGGTTCTCGGCACCAACGTGCGCGGCATCGGACGCCGCGGCCGCGATCAACTCACCCTGCGAGTGGGGTTCCTGAGGCAGGATGCCGCCGAACGTCTCAGCCCGCTACTCACTGTCGCCGAGAACGTGGCTCAGCCGATTTACCAGCGTGACCGCCGGTTTAGCGTTGCTGAGGCGGCGGATGCGGTGGCGACCGTCATCGATGCGGTGCGCCTGCCACTCGGCCTGATGAATCGCCTGCCATACCAACTGAGCAGCGGTCAGCGCCAGCGCGTGGCGCTCGCGCGAGCAATCGTGCTCGAACCGGCCCTCCTGGTGGCCGACGAGCCCACCAGGGGTGTCGATGCGACAGTGCGCGAAGAGGTGCTCGATGCGCTTCGCGACCTGCAACGGGATCGCGGGATCACGGCGATCGTTGTCAGCAGCGACATCGCGGTGTTGACACGAATCGCGTCGAGGATCGTGGTGATGCAACACGGCATGATTGTCGGTCTTGGAGACATCGACTCGCTCACGATGGCACCAGAGAACGACTACCTCAAGGGACTTGCCCGCGCGCGCGCTGCGCTGGGCCGGGATCCCATCCAGACGTCTCGACCGCCGGGATCGGACCGCATCCCATGACAACACCACATCCCATGACGACACCGCATCCCATGACAACACCACAGCACCGTGCCGTCACCGCGGTAATCGCGAAGGTGCTCCGCGGGGATCGGCGACCCCATAAGGGACCGATTAGCATTGTTGCCGCCGCCGACTCCCCTGCTGCGTCGGACAGGGTTTTCATCGAGGCGGCTCTCTCGAGCGGGGCAGAGCTCGAAACGCTCAGCTCGCGCACTCGCGGTCTCATCTGGCTCTCCTCCGGTGACGCGGATGCGCTCGAGGCGACCCTCCAGGCGCACCCATCAATCGAGTGGGTGCAGCTTCCTTTTGCGGGCGTGGACGCGTTTGCCGGTCTTCTGGCGTCCTATGCGGATCGCCCGCTGCCGCTCTGGACGAGCGCGAAAGGCGCCTATTCCCAGCCGGTCGCCGAGCACGCTCTCACTCTGGCGCTTGCTCTGCTTCGGGTGATCCCCGAGCGGGTTCGGGCCACGAGCTGGCCGAGGGGACCCAAGACGGGCACATCGCTCTTCGGGCTCTCAGCGGTGATT
>JANYEI010000023.1 GCA_025363205.1 Frigoribacterium sp. | reverse complement strand
TGATCGTAGGTACCGAGCGTTCGTTTCGTCACGGTCGAACTCTATTGTTTGGGCTGCGGAAGATCCGCTTGGATTGGTGCACCGGCTCTGGCTCAGGTGAGCCAAGGTCAAACTGAACAAACTGCGCCCGTAGGCGGAACGGCCAACGCGACAGTTTCCGGACACTCCACCCGAGGGCCGTGCGCGAGGATGAGGTGTCCCGTTGAGACCTTCACAAAGAGCCACCTAGTTTTTGAAGATCAGGATTCGGAAATGAGCAAGCCGGAATTTGAGTTGCAGGTTCTAAATGCAATTGGGGGGCAGTCCCGAGTGTGCTTACGCTCATCTTCGCCACGTAATTGGCGATCTCCGGAACTGAACCGCCAGCTGAACGCTCCAGTACGTTGATGGTGATCGGATTACCTGCACGTGTTCCTCGCGGTTGCCACGTTCGGTCTCCGGCCGGACAGGAGCAGGGTGAACCGTCCCTGAGGAGGAAACCATGCAAGACGACTTCGACCCTGTGCTGACACGGATCCGCGATGCAGACCCCGCATCGCGTTTGTCCGTTGATGACGCCACACTCACCCGGCTGCTCGCTGACTCGAAGCGCCCCCGGCCGGCACGGCACCGCAAACTGATCCTCGGCATTGGACTCATTGGTGTGCTTGCAGTCGGTGCCGCGGCGCCGGCCGCCGCAGACGTACTCCGCGCCTTCCTCGCCCAGACCGGCACTTTCGGAAACGCTATCCACTCCGAAGAAGACAACTCGGAGTGGAGCGACCTACTCGCCCCTGATGCTCGCAAATACATCGCTTCCATCTACCCCGACGACCTCCCGGTGCCACCGGGAACCGATGTCGCCACGTTCCGTCTCTTGGTCGCCGACAAGATCATCGCCGCCGCCCACGCGACCTCCCAGCAAGAAGGCGGGGTGGGGATCCAGCAGCAGCGGACTGGGCTGCAGCGGTCGTTTGAACAAACTGCCTATGGGGAGTGGATTCGAACTTGGCTAGTCGCAGACAAAGCGGGTGACGTCGCGACTCGTGATGCAGCAGCTGCCGCTTTGCAGGATGCCTGCTCTTGGCCGGCGTTCGTGGCGACCGACGGTGGTGGAGTGATCGCCCAGATGCAGACATTCGCCGATGCGGCCGGAGACGTTGATCGTGACGGAGTCCAGGCGGCCGCGCAGTACAACCTCGTCGACGGCGCTGGCGGCTGGGACGGGATCGATCGCAACTGGTGGATCACGGAGCACACGCCGTGACCGCCGTCACGGAACTGTTCGTTGATGAAGCAACAGCGTTCGATGACGCGATCCGTCCGCTCATGAAGCCACTGCTTGCTTACTTCGCCCGACGCATCACCCCGACCGAAGACGCCGCCGACTGCCTCTCCGAAACCCTTGTCGTATTGTGGCGGCGGCGCGAAGTTCTCCCTGCGAGCGAGGAGGACGTGCGCCGGTGGGCTTACGGCATCGCCAAAGGTGTCCTCGCGAACATGCGCCGAGGACGGATGAGACACCAGGCACTCGCCGGCCGACTGCGCGACGAGGTCTCGGCATCCGTCATTGCACCCGTCGATACCGATGTCGCTGAGGCACTAAACCAGCTAGGCGCAAAGGACCGCGAGCTGGTGGCATTGATTGTGTGGGACGGCTTCGGGGTCGCTGAAGCCGGCGCGATCCTCGGGCTCATGCCCGACGCCTCTCGGTCCCGTTACTCACGAGCTCGAGCCCGACTCCGGATGACGCTAGGAGACAAAAAATGACCACCGCGAAGCCGTCGTCAACGATTGGTCAAGAAATTCGTCCCAGTGACGTAGACCTTCCTCCAACGGTGATCATCGACGTCACTTCCTGGCTACGCAACTAGGGCCGAAACGCAGTTCACGGAACGAGAACCGCATCGACGAGGATATTCGTCGACGCGGATCCGGGGTGCCCGTCCCTTAGATCAGCCGGCGATGCGGACGCCCTCGGGCGCAGCGTCTGCGATCGAGATCTGCAGGCGTCCGATGCTGTCGCTGTCTTCACACCCGTAGCCCATGGTGAGGCCACGAGCCGTGTCGACGTCGATGATTTCGCGGGCGGAGCCTTCGCCGTGGGGGACGTAGGAAATTCTTATGATGTCTCCGTCGACGGACAGAACGCTGGCGCCTTCCTGCAACGCGAGAACAACCCGGCGACGCTGCCGCTCCCTGCTCGGATTCGTCACGACGTCATCGTGTCGTATCTGCGGCGCTTCCTTAGCACCCCTCGATCTTGAGGTTTCGCTACCCAGTGCTGCCCTGGACAGCCAGTCTCACCAGATAGGAAACTTTGCGACCGTCACGAGTCGGTAGGCAACGGTGACGACAGTGAATCCTCCATGACCGCCCTGGAAGACGGCACCGCTATCGTGTTTGAACCCTCGCTACCTCGCTGCCGACGGGACCGTCACCATTCAATGGTGGGGCGCGACTCAGTTCGTTCCCGAAGACGAACCCAACGAATTCTTGCCGGCAGGCAACCCGCTCAACTCGGTGTACCTTGACGGCATCACCGTGCCGATGGAACATTCAACTGGGTATGGGCTCCTCATAAGCTCAGCTGCGGCCGAAGCGCTCGAGCTCGCGGCCGTGCCTGCCCGAGTGCTGGCACAGGCCCCAACTGGCTTGACTTACGAGAAGGTCAACAGCGTCGATCTGAGCGCATTGCCCGGGGACTTATTGCTCGAACCTGAAATGGGTCCCAGCATCGGCGATCTCGTCAATTGGACTCTCCCGGGCCGAAGGCCGCCAGCTCGACAAGACCATGACCGTGCTCGGCGCCAGCATAACCTTGCGACGGAGAATCAACATTTGGTTCCCATTGTTCGTCGCTGGCATCAGCTTCATGACCGGCACTCTATGCGGAACACTCCTGGTGATCGGCTACTCGTTTACTCTGTCCTCCCCTCCATCAGTGCCATACACCGAGCTTGCGATCATCGGACTGGGTGTCCCACTGTTTGTCGCGCTGGTCGCTGGTCTCCTCCCGGTCGCTTCGTACCCGGGTCAACAAGAACGTCGAAGACCATAACCCACCCCCAAGACGGACCCTCTGCGGGCAGTTCCCTAAACGGGCTGAACGGCAATGTTGATGGCGTCCACGACGGATCGGGGCTGATCCACGGTGAGAACCAGTCGTGCGTAGTGCTCGTCAAGGAGCTCAATCACGACTGTTTCACTTGGAGCGCTCACGTTCCAGAACGACTTGAGGCCGCCCCGGTCTCACGGCCCCAATTAGCGCGACTGGGTCAACAGCGCACCTTCAAACGGCCGAGGCCATCAGGCCGCCGCCTTTTCCTCAAGGCTCCCCGCCACCGCCTTATATTCGCGAGGATGTTCCAGTCATTGCAGCTCGGTGAGGGCCGCGACGAACCCTGGAGCTTTCGGCGTACCCCATCCGGTCGTCGCGTCATAGCCACTCGTAGTCGGATATCCCGGCACGGAGAGCTGCCACAACCCGTTATCCATTAGGTCACCGACCGACTTCTGCACAGTCCCCACGCCAACCTCGTTTCCGGCGAAGGCTTTCGGGGCGGTGCCGTAGTGCATCGGGGTGATGTCCGAGTACGCGCTCCCGTTCGCACCCACACCCGCGTAGAGCAGCGGGGCGAGGAACCCGATGGGCGCCTTGTGAGCGGCTTCGCGCGCGCGGTTGACGAGTGCAACGAGTCCGGCTGTCTGGGGCGATGAGGACGAGGTGCCGCCGTAGAAGCTCCAGCATCCGGTCGCCTGGCCGCAGTTGTACTCGGGGAACGCGCTGATGTAGACGTCGACCCCGCCGTTCACCGCGGCATTCCAGGCCGTGTCGGGCACCACGCGCCCACCGGCCGGTCCGGCTGTTTGCCAGGAGGGCTTGCTGTAGATCGTGCTCACCCCGCCGCCGGTCCCGATCGGCGCCCAGGATTCGTTCCAAACCGTTTCACTGTCCCCGGAGGGCGTGGACTGCCAGTAGGCGGGGTTATAGTCGCCACTCGCGGTGAACGCGTCATTGGCAGACGGATTCCAGGTCCAGCCCCGCTGCAACTGGGTGCCGCCGACGGAGACGACGTAAGGCGATGACGCAGGCCAGCCCACCGTTGGGACCGAGTATGTTCCAGTGCCCCTCGCCAACTTGCTCACGCCAAGGCTGCCGTCATCGCCGCTGGAGGCGAAGAAGTTGTCGTGCCTCGCCAGTCCCTTTTTGAAGACCTGGTCGAACTTCGCGGTCTGGGTGGCAGCGGCTCCACCGAACGTCTGCTCGGTGAGTCCGAACGACATCGAGAACAGCGTGCCGTCGGGGGCGGTATCGATCTCGCCCGAGATGGCCTTGAACAAGTTGGGGAGCCCCTGCACACCCTCGGTCTCGGCGGGCGGCACGGCGAGGAGCACGATGTGCGCAAGTGGAGCGATGGAGTAGGCCCATTCGATGTCAAGCGTGGCCTCACCCGACCAACCGGCCGCTGCGCTCGGACCGGACTGCCCATTTCCGTTCGCCGTGTTGTTGTACTGCGGGTTTCCCTGCGGGAAGATCTGGTCGAAATTCGGTGCTGGGAGTGAGGGAAAGAACGTGTCGTGGAAGACGCCGAGGTCCTGCGCCGCCGTGGGGCTGCCGTATGCGTCGACTAACACGATCGTCTGATCCTGCCCCAGATTCGGCTGCCCGCCGGCGTCGGCGACGGAGTTCACGCCGTAGGCGGCCCGGATGTCGGCGGGCGTGTAGCAGTGGTAGAAGTTCACGGGAGTGCCATCCGGCAAAGTGCAGGCGGTCGCGGCGCCTTCATGCCCAGAGAAGACTGCCGCGGTCCTCGGCACCGACATCGCGAGTGGGATCACGTGGGAGGCCGCTGCCGGGGCGATGGTCAATGCGCCGACGACCGCTCCTGTCGCGAGAAGTGCGATTGTGGCTTTCGCCGCGAGCAGGCGTGAGTGCATTCTGGGCCCTTCGTTGGGTAGAAGCGGGTATAAATCCGGTCTACTCCCCTTGAAGGCAGCCGTCAATCATTTCGAAGTCCGTTCGAGACGCAGCTGACTGTGGATGATCGGCAACATGGTCGCGACTAAGCATGATTCCCGAGTCGTAACGAGGATGCCGAACTTTACACGCGTGGCTTCGTCGTCGACGGATGAAACTTTGCTGATTGCTGGTAAACCCTCGTGCTGCTCGAACTCAGCCCGGCAAACACCGCGAATGCACCACCTGTCGTCACCAACTGGTCCAGGCAAAAGCCAGTCGCTGCTTCTCATGACAGACGTTCATCGCGACAGATCGTGGGCCAGTTCAGCTCTGCGCCGAGCGCGCCGATGCTGTGTCACGCGGGAACCCCGTCCGGGCTGGGAAGTGGACTCGTCCGGTCCGTCAAAAAAACGCTTTCAGATCGCGGGAGTAAATTGCGCATTGCACGCAGTGCTGTCTGACACAGCACGCTCAGCAAGATCATCTCTCGGTAAACGGGGCCACCCGCAGCGCGTCATTTGCGGACGGCGTTGTCGACCTGTGACGTCAATTCGTGCAGAAACCGGGCGTGGTCCAGGCCGGACGTCGGGCCGATGCCGGGAGGGAGGTCGGTCATGAAGTCGAAGTGTCCGGCGTTCTGGTATAAGTGAATTTCCACCGTGGCGGGCGCTGACCGAAGGATCTCGGCTGTTGATGCGGGAGTGATGGAATCTTTCGCCCCCGCGAACACGTCTATCGGCACCCTGAGCTCCGCCAGCGCCCCTGGGGCCTGGAACCAGCCGAGGGTGGGCGCGAGCAGTACCAGCCGCGTCACCCGTTCCTCGGCAGGAACCGGAATAGGCTGGCCGGCGCGATCCCAGGGTTGTGCTCCGGCCAGGCACAGGACCGCCCAGCCACCCACCGAATGCCCGGCGGCGACCACGGACAGATCGGTGTGGTCGTACTCCGAGAGCGCTGAGGTCAGGCTGTGCACACGCTCACGCAGCTGCTCGGTCGTCACCGTGAGCGGGTCGAAACGCTCATTCGTGGGCGCCAGCACCGTGAACCCGGTCCTTGAGAGAGCGTCGAGCAGTGTGCTGTACCGACGCGGGTCGCCGCCAGCCCCCGATCCGAACAGCACAATGCCGCGAGGGGCATCAGCTTCGAGGATAAGCACCCGACAAGCCTAAACTCGCTCCACCTGCTGCCCGCAAGACGGACCTCCACTGCGACAGATCTGATGCCCGACCTGCGAACGACGGAAGGCACCAACACTGTGTCACAAGGAAACCTCGTCCGGAACGGCACCGTGGTGCCGTGTTCTGTGGGAGGAAAGGTCTGCGCGGGGAGGATTATCGCTCAGTGTCCAGCTGCCTGCGCGATGGCGGCGGCGAGGTCTGCGGGTCGACTCCACATCGGCCAGTGCCCGGTCGGGAGGTCGACAAGCTCGAGGTTGCTCAGGGTGGCGACCTCGGCCATCATCGGGTCCCCTGCGCGAGCCATCTGCATCATTACTTCGGAGGGGTATGAGCAAGCGATGATCGTTGACGGAACTTTTCGCCGGGACTCGTTCTTGAGGTGCACCGGAGCGCGCATGACGGTTCCGGGCTCCGGTACCGCCCGCTGACGGAACAGGTCGCGGTCGCCCTCGCTCAGCCCGTCGAGGCTGGCCGCCAGCTGTTCGAACGGTGGCAGCACCACCTCTTGTTGATCGGGTGGTATCGACGCGTCGAAGGCAGCGCCATCAGCGGATGGCCCGCTATCGACGTAGATGATTCGAGCGACTGCGGTCGGGTCCTGGTCCAGGAGGACTGAGGCGGGGGATCCGGCGCCGCTGTGAACAACGAGGACAACGGGGGAGCCGTCGGCCCCAGCAGCACTAACGGCCGAGCGCAGAGCATCGACCTGGTCAGCCAAACTCTTTGATAATCGATCAGGGTCGTCGGGGTCGAGGCCCGGCAGGGTCACCGCGATGACGCGGTGGCCCTGGTCGCGCAGATCGGCCGCGACGGCGTCCCATGCCCATTCACCTAACCAGTAGCCAGGGACGAGAACGATTGAATTGAGACTGGGGGTGATTATTTCCATATCCTCATGCTCCTCCGGGCCCACGACAATGGCTTGTCACTATTTTGGTCACTATTTCTGAAATGATAACTGGGTGAATCGAACCGAGCGCCTCTTTGCCCTCACCGAGTCGTTGCGTCGGGCTAGTACTCGTGGCCGTACTGCGCAGCAATTCGCCGACGAGTTCGAGGTGACCGTCCGCACGATCAAGCGCGATCTTGCCGCTCTCGAGGTCGGCGGTCTGCCGGTCTGGGGACGAACCGGCCCCGGTGGTGGCTACGGGTTGTCGGAGATCTCCGCGCTACCGCCCGTAAACCTAACGGGCACGCAAGCGTTGGCCCTCAGCGCAGCAGTGTCAGCGACCAGTCAGGCACCATTCTCCGACTCCGCTCGAGCCGCGATTCGTAAAATACTCGACGTGCTGGATCCAGCGACCCGCCGTCGAGCCGCTGAACTGTCCGACAGGGTGTGGGTCGACGTCGGCCCGGCAGCTCATCGTCGAGTGATGTCCGTGCTCGAGGAAGCCACCCTCGACCAGTTCACCGTGAATCTCACCTACACTGACGCGAAGGATCAGAGCACGCAGCGTGAGGTGGAGCCGATGATCTTCGCCCTTACCGGCGGCCGGTGGCTGCTTGTCGCTTGGTGCAGATTACGCAACGACGTCCGATGGTTCGACCTGAGCAGAATCCAGCGTGCACCCGCCACCCGCCGTCCGTGCACCGGCCACCAGATCGACGAGATCGGCACCCCACCCGAACCGGCACGCCCGGTCGGCGTCTGACCGATACCCGACTTTCACAGCAGAGTGCGGGGCCGCGCAATTGGAAATGGCCGAACACAGTCGACGATTCGTCTCAGAGTAACGCTGCGAGAACTCAATCACTCAGCCGACCATTGACGCTGCCCGCAAGCCGGACGGTCAGCGCGACAGGTTGTGGCCAATCCCCTCGACCGCTGAGCGTGGCAACACTGTGTCACCAGCGCACGAGCATCTACCCGATGCGCTTGGCCCGCGCCAAGGTCCCTGGCTTCAGCAGCGATCGTGCCCCAAGCACCTCGACGCCCAGCAGTCTGCCTTTCTTGTCGAAGTCGAGCACGATCTCGCCGGCACCCTCAATCTC
>JANYEI010000238.1 GCA_025363205.1 Frigoribacterium sp. | reverse complement strand
GTCGACGCTGACCGGCCGCCACTGCGCATCTTCTTCGGTGAATCGCCGCTCGGCACAGCCAAGGCGGACTACGCGAGCCGAATCGCGGTCTGGGAGGAATGGAACGACGTGTCGATCGAGGCGCAGGGTCCGGCACAGTAGGCTGCGCGATCCGTCCTGTTGACAAGCGGGCGGGATCGGTGTTCACGGATCAGGAGTGACGGAGGGGCGCGCCGCGTTCGCACCCGCGACACGCCGCGGGAGGGCCGCGACTCCTGATCCGCGAACACGATGCGAGTGCTCAGCGTTCGGGGGTTTGTGGAACGCAGGGGATCACCCGACCCGCGCGAGAAGGCATCAGCTCGGCGGATCCGTAGACTGGGAAAACCGCCGTCGATCCACCAGGAGGACCCTTCGTGAAAATCATCGCCTTCGTCATTGCGCTTGGCCTCTTCCTGCTCGGCATCGTTCTGATGGGGTACGCCTTCGAGCCGGGCGCGCCCCACGGAATCCTTTTCTTCAGTGGGATCGCGAGCGTCGCGATCTCGCTCGCGGTTCCATTCCACGTGCTCAAGCGCGTCGACGGCTAGAAGGCACGCTCGATGTCCGACGACTTCGGTATCGGCGCGCAAGTCTTCGTGCGTGCCGCCATTGCCGGTGAGTCCTCGTTATGGCCGGATGAACCAAGCGGAGTGATCGTGCGCTCCGGCGGATCCGCCCTCGCGGGGGTCTGGGGTCGAGGCGGAGGAGGACGGATATGGTGGGTGGAATTCGATGAGCCCCAGTCCAACTCCGACGGCGATGGCCCGTTTCCCTCCGCCCAGGTGCACGAGAGGTTCCTCGAACTCGCGCCACCGGTGAGTGACCCGGAATGAGCTTCGGCGACTACGGCGAGGATGCTCTCGCCGGCGATTGGCGTGGTGCGAAGCGAAAGACCGTCCGTCAGGTCGCCGCCGAGCGGGATCTCGTGATCGAGTGGGCGGACACCGGCTTCTGCGGCGCCGTGCTGCGGGTCGAAAACAAGCTGGTGCAACTCGAGGACTATAGCGGCGGGGTGCGCCTCTTCCCGCTCGGTGGCGGATATCTCCTCGAGGGCGAACCGGTTGTGCTCACCGCGCCGATGGTCGCTTCGATGGGCACCGCGCGTACGGCATCCGGCTCCTTTGCGGTTGCCGACCAGAAGGCGCGGGTCGCTGTGCCGAGCCGTATCTTCGTTGAGGGTCTGCACGACGCGGAACTGGTCGAAAAGGTGTGGGGCGCCGACCTGCGGGTCGAGGGAGTGGTCGTGGAATACCTCGAGGGCGTCGACGATCTCGACGCTATCGTGCGCGAGTTCGCTCCGGGCCCCGGCCGCCGAATCGGGGTGCTGGTCGACCACCTCGTTGCCGGCTCCAAGGAGAGTCGCATCGCGAATGCCGTGGAGCGTGGTCCCTTCGGCGCCCATGTGCTCGTGGTGGGGCATCCGTTCGTCGACGTCTGGCAGGCGGTCAAGCCAGCGCGGTTGGGCCTCGAGGTCTGGCCCGAGATCCCTCGCTCGGTCGAGTGGAAACATGGCATCTGCGCGGCGCTCGGCTGGCCGCACGAGGACCAAGCGGATATCGCCCGGGCCTGGCGGCGCATCCTCGGCCAGGTGCGCACCTATGCCGACCTCGAGCCGGTTGTCCTCGGTCGGGTGGAGCAGCTGATCGACTTTGTGACCGCCTGAGTTCAGTGGGAGAGGCCCGCCACGAGATTGATGGTGGTGGTAAGGATTACTGATCCGAACACGAACGAGAGCAGGGTGTGTCGCAGCACCGTCGATCTGATCGTGTGGTCGGTGATGTTGGTGTCTGACACCTGGTAGGTCATGCCGAGGGTGAAGGGCATCGCGGCGAAGCACTACTCAACGCTAGCGGCATAGGTCCACGCGCCGAGGCTGCCGGTGATGAGCGTCGCGATCATGCCGATGACAAGCATCAGGATCAAGCGGACGGTGGTGTGATGGCGGTACACGAGCGGATTAGATGAGCCACATTCGCGATTGCGCGGGATAACGCCGTCGCGTCGCTCGAGAAATGCGGGCAGGATGGGTCCATGGCTGAGCTCCAGAGACCGAAATTGGGCCGCGTTTTCGCGGGCGTGTGTGCGGCAATCGCAAACCGCTATGGCTGGAGGCCGAACGTGGTGCGACTCGTGTTTATCCTGTCCTGCCTGCTTCCGGGGCCGCAGTTCTTGATCTATATCGCCCTGTGGATCTTCGTGCCCGCCGAAAAATAGCCGACGGCACGGCAGACTGGGATAGTGACTTCGCCCCTATCGAGCTTCGACGCTCTCACCCTTGCCGATGTACCGCGCCTTGTCGAGCTGAACGACGCCGCCTCACCGGCCGTGCCGATCACCTCCGAAACCGAGATGGCCGTGCTTCTTGAAGCCGCCGGATTCACTCTCGCGGCGCGGGATGGCGACACTCTGGTTGGCTTCGTTATCGGGATGCACCCCGGGGCGGACTACGCCAGCGAAAACTATCGTTTTTTCGACGCCCGGAGCGAGGACTTTCTGTACGTGGACCGCATCGTTATCGACGCAGAGCGGCGAGGCGCCGGGATTGGGCGAGCGCTTTACGAGGCCGTGTTCGATCTTGCTCGAACCGGAGGGCTTCGGGAGGTGACCTGCGAGGTCAACCTCAATCCACCCAATCCGGAGTCGCTCGCCTTCCACGCTCGT
>JANYEI010000235.1 GCA_025363205.1 Frigoribacterium sp. | reverse complement strand
TGCCCACTGACGGCCAGCAGAACTGCCCGTTGGTGGCCATGAGATCTGCCCACTTCTATTTCTGAACCCCCGACCGCTTGTGCGGCGGGAGCCCCTTCCTGGGATTTGATGACGGTGTCTAGTCGCATCAAAGTTGCCCAGGAAGAGGCCCTGAATGAAGTTTGACGGAGAAATCATGGAGATACTCGCTGCCTACGATCTGACCGGATCGTTGCGCGCCACAGCCGAGCTCACCGGCTGCTCGCACCACACCGTCGCCCGGCATGTCGCCGCCCGCGACGCGGGAAAACCGATCGCGGAGCCGGCCTATCGGGGCCGGGTCACCGACGCGTTCCTGCCGAAGATCGAGGAATGGGTGGAGGCGTCGAAGGGCAAGATCCGTGCCGACGTCGCGCACGACAAGCTCCGCGGTCTGGGCTACAAGGGCTCGGAGCGCTCGACCCGGCGGGCGGTCGCGCAGGTTCGGGTGGCGTATCGGTTCGGCCGGGTGCGGGTTCACCGGCCCTGGATCACGGAGCCGGGCATGTGGTTGCAGTACGACTTCGGTGACGGCCCTGTCATCGAGGGGAAGAAGACAGTGTTGTTCATCGCCTGGTTGGCCTGGTCGCGGTTCCGGGTTGTGATCGCGTTGCGGGACCGGACGGCTCCGACGGTGTTCGCCGCGTTGGATCGCACGTTCCGCATCATCGAGGGCGCCCCGACCTACGTCCTGACCGACAACGAGAAGACCGTGACCGTGTCTCATATCGCCGGCGTTCCGGTGCGCAACCAGCAGACCGTTGACTTCGCCCGCCACTACGGCATCACCGTGTTGACTTGCCAACCCGCGGACCCCGCGACCAAGGGCGGTTCGGAGTCATCGGTCAAGGTCGCCAAGGCTGATCTTGTGCCCCGGGCCACGAACCTTCTGCCGGAGTACTCGTCGTTCGCGCAGCTGGAAGCCGCGTGTGATGCGTTCATGGACGAGGTCAACAATCGTGAACACCGCGTCACCCGGCGAAAGCCTGCGGTGATGCTCGACGAGGAGTACTCGCGGTTGCATCGCATCCCGCAGGCCGCGCACACGATCTCGTTCGGCCTCTCGCGCAGCGTCCCGGACAACACTCCGATGGTCACGTTTGAGAACGGCCAGTACTCGGTGCCGGCGTATCTGCTCGGCGCCCGCGTCTTCGTCCGCAGCCACGGTGTTGGTGCCGAGGAACACGTCGTCGTGGTGCATCAGGGCATCGACGGGCCGGTCGAAGTCGCCCGGCACCGGCGGGCGAGCCCGGGCAGTCCGTCGATCGATGACGCGCACTTCCCCGATCACCGGGAACGGATCCCCGGCGACTACGCGATCAAGGCCAGAAGCGCCCGGGAAGCCGAGTTCCTCGGCATCGGTGCCGGCGCCCGTGCCTGGCTGCTGGAGGCGGCGGCAGCGGGCACGACGCGGATGAACGCGAAGATGGCCGACGCCGTCGCCCTGGCGAAGATTAGCGGCCTGGACCCGGTCGACGCGGCGTTGGGCGAAGCGGCCACCTATGGCCGGTTCGCGACCGGTGACCTCGCGTCGATCCTGGGCGCGGCCAGCTCGCGCACCCCGGCCCGCCGAGCGGACGAGACTACCTCGCTCGCGCAAGGCACCGCCGGGTGGGCCGCCATCGGCCGACCATTGATCCCCGTGTTCGAAGTGATCGCCACCAACGACGAGGACGACGACATGGAGCAGAGCGCGTGAGCGTTACCGCGACGGCTGCTCCCGCGCTGCCGGCAGAGCTGGAAGCATTGATGCGGCAGCTGAAGATGCCCTACGCCCGCGCGCTGGCGCCGGAACTGATCGCGACGGCCCGCGCACAACGGTGGGAACCGGTCGAGATCATCAAGGCTCTGTTCGTCGAGGAAGTAACCGGCCGGTCCCGGTCCATGCTCGCCAGCCGCCGCAAAGCGGCCGGCTTCCCGACCGGGAAGACCTTCGATACCTGGAACACTGCCGCGTCCTCGATCCCAGCGCCGACGCAGCAGGCGCTGCGCACGTTGGAATGGATCGGCCGGAAGGAGAACGTCGTCGTTTGCGGGCCCAGCGGAACCGGCAAGACCTTCTTCCTCGAAGCCCTCGGCCAGCAAGTCGTCGAGGCTGGCATGCGCGTCGCCTGGTTCCGCCTCGAAGACCTCGGCGCCCTGGTCCGCGCGCATCGCTCCGACGACTCCGTCAACCGTGTCGTCGCCCGCATACTCCGCGCCGATTTGATCGTGATTGATGACATCGGGCTTCTCGAAGTCGGGGCCGACGCCGCCGAGGGTCTCTATCGCCTCGTCGATGCCGCCTACGAGAAACGCTCCATCGCCGTGTCGTCGAACCTGCACCCGTCCGGGTTCGACCAGCTCATGCCCAAAACCCTTGCGACTGCGACCGTTGACCGGCTCCTGCACCACGCCCACGTCTGCCAGACCTCGGGCGACTCGATCCGCCTCACCGAGGCCCTCGCCGGGAAAGGCGTCACACCGATGAGTTAGACGACGTTCGACCACGCATGGCCAAC
>JANYEI010000196.1 GCA_025363205.1 Frigoribacterium sp. | reverse complement strand
ATCATGTTGATCATGAGCGGAGGAAAGGCGTCCGTGTGCCGCGCGAAGGCGTCCGAGGTCGAGATGCCGGTTTGCACGTCGTCGCGCACCTTCTCGAGGATCTTGGTGAGCGGACTGCTCTCGGTTTGCTCGGAAAGGATCGACAGGGTGCGCAACAGTGAAAGACCGGAGCCGATCATGGTTGCCATCTGGCGAGACATGATCGCGAGATCCTTGAGCTTCACGGTCTTGGTGAATCCGGGGATCACAATGTCTCGCTGGAGGCCAATCGCCTGTGCCGATTCCTTGATGGAAACCGGTGAGACCCCCATCCCCCGCAATCGTGAAACTACGGCGGCCTCGTTCGCCGCATCCAACCGTCCTTTCACGAGCTTGCCGGCAGTGTTACGGCCGGTGTAAGCGAAAGCCTGTGCGTTCGCCATCAGCGGGTTCCTCCCGAGAATGCATCTCCGAAGTCGATGCCGCCGGAAGCCAGAGCGCGCCCCGAGGCTTCTGTGGGCGATTCGATGCGTTCGATGAGCCGGTTGATGCCATCGACATCGTGAGCCTTTTCCAGGGCGGCTTTATGCGTGATGATGCCGGAGTTCACGAGATCGGCCAGATGCTGATCCATCGTGTGCATCCCGAGCGAGCGCCCCGCCTGCATGGCCGACGGGATTTGGTAGGTCTTGCCCTCGCGAATGAGGTTCGCGATTGCTGGCGTCGCCATCATCACTTCCGTGGCGACGGCCCGACCGGAGCCCGACGCCCGCTTGACGAGGGTCTGGCAGACAACCCCATTGAGTGTCGCAGCGAGCTGAGCCCGCACCTGCCCCTGCTGGTGCGGCGGAAAGACGTCGATCACGCGATCGATGGTCTGCGAAGCATCCTGGGTGTGCAGTGTCGCGAACACGAGGTGGCCGGTTTCTGCGGCAGTGAGCGCCACGGAGATTGTTTCAAGGTCGCGAAGCTCACCAATGAGAATCACATCCGGGTCCTGCCGCAAGACGTGCTTGAGGGCGTTCGCAAAGCTGTGGGTGTCAGAGCCGACCTCTCGCTGATTGATGACCGACTTGCGGTGACTGTGCATGAACTCGATAGGGTCTTCCACCGTCACAATATGGTCGGCACGGGTGCGATTGACAAGATCGATGAGCGCCGCAAGGGTGGTCGACTTGCCGGAACCCGTCGGACCGGTGACGAGCACCAGCCCGCGAGCAAGCTTCGCGAATCTCGACACGACGTCAGGAATGCCGAGTTCCTCGAGGGATTTGACCAGAGTGGGGATCAATCGAAATGCAGCGCCGATGGCCCCGCGCTGCTGGTACACGTTGACCCGGAATCGCGCGTTGGCCGAGATCGTGTACGCCAAGTCGAGTTCCAGCTCGGTCTCGAACTTTTCGCGCTGCTGTGGGGTCAAGAGAGTAAAAATTGCTTTCGCAACCCGGTCTCGGCTCCAGATTGGGGCATCCTCAAGAGGCCGAAGACCGCCGTCGATCCGGATCATGGGGGCGGCGTTGCTCGTGAGGTGGAGGTCGGAAGCACCCAGCATCACGACCTGCTGAAGGGCGTAGACCAAATCGGGATCTGCATTCTCGCGCGGAGCCGACGTTGCATTGGCCCCCGGTGAGTCATCATCCTCGGGAGGTGCAGAGTGCGTGGGCGGTGGCAGCTGCGCCAGCACTTCGTCTGCGAGCGATTGCAGGGTGACTGCGGGAGGTGCGTATGCCGGCGTCGCGTGGGTCGGCGTCGCATAGGTCGGTGTCGCATAGGTCGGTGGAGTCGACGGCTCGTAGGCATGGGCCGCAGGCTGCTGCGTGAACGGGGATGCCGGCTGCGGCTCTGTGAGGCGAACGGAATGAGCGCCCGGCGGCGGGAAGTCAAACGGGGACGATGTCGATGGCTCGATCGGCTCGCCGCCGGGGCCGATCACCGGAATCTCATAGATGGGCTTGTCCACTCTGTTCTCGCTCTCACTATTCACTTCGTCGACCGTTGGCGGGCCACTCAGGCCACGACTCGCAGGATTTCGTCGATAGAGGTGAGCCCCATCTGCGCCTTGGACCAACCGTCCTGACGCAGAGTGAGCATGCCCTCGGCCATTGCAATTTTTCGGATCTCGGCGCTCGAGGCCCGTCGAACGGCGAGGCGTTCGATCTCTTCACTGACGGACATGATCTCGTGGATGGCAATGCGTCCGCGATACCCGGTGTTGGAACAGACCTGGCAGCCAGCCGGCTGGTGAAGTACGGGAACGGGCTGGTCTGGATCGATCCAGAAGCCAAGCGCGGCGATGTCGGTTGCCACCGGCGTGTACGGCTGCTTGCAGCGATCGCATAAGCGACGAGCGAGTCGCTGCGCGACCACCGAGTCGAGGGCTGACCCGACCAGGAAGGGCTCGATCTCCATCTCGGTGAGGCGTGTGATTGCGCTCGGAGCATCGTTGGTGTGAAGGGTGGAGAGCACGAGGTGGCCGGTGAGCGAAGCCTCGATGGCGATCTGCGCGGTCTCGTGGTCGCGAATCTCACCGAGCAGCACGACATCCGGGTCGGATCGCAGGATCGAGCGCAGTGCGCTTGCGAAAGTCAGCCCGGCCTTTGGGTTGACCTGCACCTGGTTGATGCCCGCCATGCGGTACTCCACCGGGTCCTCGACCGTGATCACATTAATTTCCGGTCGTGCGACGGTGTGGAGTGTGGTGTAGAGCGTGGTCGACTTGCCGGAGCCGGTGGGTCCGGTCACCAGGATCATTCCGTAGGGCTTCGTGTACGACGTCTTGTACACGTCGAAGTTGTGTTTCAGCAGCCCGAGGTCATCCAGGCTCATACTCGATCCCGAGTTGTCCAGGATTCTCATGACGATCTTCTCGCCCCACACCGTGGGGAGGGTGGCGACGCGAAGGTCGACTTTTCGGCCGCCGTGAATCACGGAAAGCCGGCCATCCTGGGGCTTGCGACGCTCGGCGATGTCGATGTCGCTCATGATCTTGAGCCGCGAGATCACACCGTTCTGAATCTGCTTTGGCGCACGTTGCATCTCGTGCAGCACACCGTCGATGCGGTAGCGCACACGCACTTCGTGCTCACCCGGCTCGATGTGGATGTCCGAGGCCCGGTCCTGGATCGCCTGGCTGATGAGCAGATTTACGAAACGAACGATCGGCGCATCATCCTCGAGCGACTCGTTCGACATGGGCACCATGTCGGAAGACGGTGCGCCCTCCTCCTGCAGCGCCGTGGTGAGGTCGTTGAGCTCGCCATCCGCTCGCAGCAGGCGGTTCATTGCGTTGCGCAGGTCCTGGCGCTCCGCGACAACCGCGTTCACCCGCATCCGTGTCGCTGCCCGGATGTCATCGAGAGCGAAGACGTCACCCGGGTTCGACATGGCGACCGTGATCGTGTCGCCGGCGACTGAGAGCGGAAGCAGATCGTGTCGGCGACAGAGCGCAGCCGAGACGAGCGACACCGCAGTGCGGTCGATCGGATAGTCGATGAGTTCCACAAAGGGCAGCCCGGCCTGGGCGGCACGTGCAGACGCGACCTGGACGTCGGTGAGAACTCCCGTGTCGATCAGGTTGAGGATCTGCAGTTCATCCGTGGCGGGGTCTCCGCTGATGTCGTCGAGGCTCTCGATCGGCATGAGGCCACGAATGATGAGGATCTCAGCAACTGAAGACATTTCCGCGCCCTTCCCGGCTGTGCGAACCCGAAGTCAGAAACGCAGGACGCAGCGATCCTCTCGGAAATTCCACGCTATCCGGGCATGGGAGGCAAATACAGTCCCGCGATAGGGGGGCACGACGTCAATCCAGCGGATGCAGCAGCCTGGCCAGGAACTGTTGGGTGCGCTCCTCACGCGGTGCCGTGAAAATCACCCGGGGATCACCCCGCTCCACGATCACCCCGCCGTCGAGAAACAGCACCTCATCGGCCACCTGCCGGGCGAACTCCAGCTCGTGGGTGACAACGACCATCGTCCAACCTTCGGTGGCGAGATCCTTCATCACCCTCAACACGTCACCGACCAATTCCGGGTCGAGCGAGGACGTCGGCTCATCAAACAACAGGATTCGCGGTGCAAGCGCGAGGGCTCGCACGATTCCGACCCGTTGCTGCTGTCCGCCCGACAGCTCGAACGGGTAGGCGTCACGCTTTTCGGCAAGGCCGACCTGGGCGAGCAACCGCAGGGCATCCTCTGTGGCTTTCGCCTTCGCCACCTTCTTGACCCGAACCGGTCCTTCGATCACGTTCTGTAGAACGGTCATGTGAGGAAAGAGGTTGTAGTTCTGAAAGACCATTGCCGAGCAATCGCGCAGTGCGAGGCGCTGCTTCCTGGTGACCGGCTCATCGAAACTAATCGTGACGTCCCCTGCCACCGAGACCGTTCCGGCATCCGGCGTCTCGAGTCCATTCAGGCAGCGAAGCGCCGTGGTCTTGCCGGAGCCGGATGGCCCGATCAGCACGAGTACTTTGCCGGCATTCAGCGTGAAGTCGATCGATTTCAAGACCTCGTTGTCGCCGAACGACTTCTTCAGCCCGGAGACTCGAAGCAGCGGAACACCGGGCACCGCAGAATCAGTGGACGACATAGCGATCCAATCTGCGTTCAACACGCGACTGCGCCGTCGACAACACGAGGCAGATGATCCAGTAGACAAGCGCGGCCTCGAGATAGAGCAGCATGAACTCCCCGCTGAACGCAGCGACCTTCTGCGCCTGCGCGAAGAGCTCGGTGACGAGGATGAGCGAAGCGAGAGAGGTGTCTTTCACCAGGCTGATGAAGGTGTTCGACAGCGGCGGCACCGAGACGCGGGCGGCCTGCGGCAGGATGATTCGGGCGAGCGTTTGCCGGTGCGACATGCCGATCATCTGCCCGGCCTCCCACTGCCCACGCGGAACGGCCAGGATTGCCGCACGGATGACCTCGGATGCATAGCCCCCGACGTTGAGCGAGAAGGCGATGACGGCGCTCGGCCAGGGCGATATCAGCAGGCCGATCGAGGGCAGCCCGTAGAAGATGACGAACAACTGCACCAAGAGCGGTGTACCGCGCACGACGGAGACGAAAAACCGGGCGATGGACGAGACGATACGCACTTTCGATAGTCGCATCAGCGCCACGACCAGGGCGATCACCAGCCCAATCGCGAACGAGACGATCGCCAGAGGGATTGTGCCGACGATGGCGCCCTGCACAATCGGCCAGAGTGACCTCCAGAAGAGATCCCAATTCGGCGTTGGCATCTGCTGAGCTTAGAGGAGCGGGTAGCGGCGGCCGCTGAACGTCAGGATCCGCCTACTTCGACACATCGACGCCGAAGTATTTTGTCGAGATTTTCTTCAGCGTACCGTCGGCACTCAATTCTTTCAGCGCGAGGTTCACGGCCGCGACCAGGTCGGTACTGCCCTTAACGAAGGCGAGAGCGCTGAGCGATGGACCATCCGTCGTGACCGCGACTTTCAGCCCGGCGGCACCCGTGGTCTTGACGTAGTCGAGATAGGTCAATTTGTCGTTGACCGTGGCGTCGACCCGACCCTGCTTGAGTAGCTCCACCGCTTGCGCCCAGCCTTCGACGGCTTTCACATTGGCGCCGTTTTTCTCGGCGACGCCGTACCAGTTACTGGTCAACGACTGCGCGGTGGTCTTTCCGTTGAGGTCGGTGAGCGAGTGGATGCTCGTGTTGTCCGACTTCACGACGACGACCCCCGGGGAAACCGTGTACGGGGTCGAGAAGTCGTACTTGGCGGATCGCGTCGGGTTGATCGACACCTGGTTGGCGATTACGTCGAAGCGTTTTGAGGTGAGTCCCGCAAAGATCCCATCGAATTGGGTCTCCCGAAAAGTCGCTTTCACCCCGAGCTTTTTCGCGACCGCCGTGACCACCTCGATGTCATAGCCGGTGAGCGCTCCTGTGCCGTCGGCGTGATAAGAAAACGGGCGGTAAGTACCCTCGGTTCCCACGATCAACTCACCGGTTTTTTTTACCTGCGCGAGGCTGAGCCCGGTCTGAGCGGAACCGGATGCCGTGCCACCGGTTTTCGCCGGGGCGCACGCGCTCAGCGATACGAGAAGGGCGACGACAGCACCGATGGCGATAATTCGGGATTTCATGGGGATAGCTTCCTGCAGGTGTCTCTGCGGAAGGCCAAGGTGACACGACCGCTGTACTGAAGCTAACCAAATCCGTGGCCGCGAATTCCCTTCATGACCGGAGATTACGCCGCTCACAGGCGAATGGCCCCACACCGAAGTGTGAGGCCATTCATCCGTGCTGCGGGTACTGCTTAGTTGTACGTTCCCGGCGTGTAGTCGTCGGAAGAGAAGCTGTCAAAGTCGACAAACGAGAGGTCAGCCTCGCTGAACACCGAGTCATCCGTGAAGATGCGGTTCGGGTAGCGCTCGGCCTTGGCCTC
>JANYEI010000183.1 GCA_025363205.1 Frigoribacterium sp. | reverse complement strand
CCGATGTTGATGTCCGTCTCGCTGGTCACCTTGTACAGGGGGTCGCCGGTGGCGTCCTGCGGGATCGCGATCTTGACCAGGTAGTCGCCGCTTCCGAGCGGCTCGAAGGTTCCGCCGTCGCACACCGGGTTGGACGGATCTGTGGCGATCAAGGTGCCAGTGCAGGCGTCTGCGAAGCCGTAGTTGCCATCCACGGCCGCACCGAAGTTGGCGGCCGATGTGCCCTGATCGGTCGGGTAGGGCCCGAATTGAACGCCCTGGATGAAACTGGAGATGCACTCTCCGGAAGTCTCCTGGTTCGGCGCGAGCACGTTCTCGTCAAAGGCGGCGGGGTTGTCGGCCGCGTGGACGAGAGGCTTGCCATCGACGTCCCTAGCCACGCATCCACTCGGGCGGCTCCAGTGCTCCGAGAGGTAGGTGTTCAACAGCTTCCCCTTGGCCAGCGACCCGTCGGGCGCGAGCTCGAACGCGTCGTTCGTGCCACCACACGGTGCGGCAGTCGTGCCGCAGTCGACAGTGGACCAGAGCTCAACCGGCACATCGGATACGCCCGGCTGCCAGTCCTCGGATGCGGCGTATTGGGGATCGAGCTCGTTGCGGGTCGTGTCGTAGCTGACGGAGCCGACGATGCCGCCGTTGCGGGGGTCGATGCCGTTGGCCCCGGTCGAATCGTAGGAGTGCACTCCCCAGTCCATAGTGCCGCTGAGACCGATGATGCTGAGCACGCTGACATCGACGCCGGCGCCCTTGACCGTTGTCGGAGTCGGCTGGTTGTCTGACTGGTAGGTGACACCGGTGGTGTAGAAGGAGGGGTTGAAGTTCTCCATGACGGTCCACTCGCTGAGGGGGTAAGCGCTCTCGAAGTGGTAGTAGCCCGTGCTGTCGGTGGTGACGAGGTTCGTCCCCCGGTCCATCAGCGAGTTGTCCTGCTTGCGCATGGTCAGGGTGAAGTTGGGCATACCGGCTTCGCCCGGGTCCTTGACGCCGTTGCGGTTGGTGTCGTTGAAGACGTATCCGTCGTATTCGGTCCACCATCCGCTGTCCGGCAGGTTGCCCATCTTCACCGTCTCACCGTTCTTCACGGTCACATTGACCGTGTTCAGGAAGTGGTTCTGTGGCTCGTCCCACCAGCTCAGACTGTAGTTGCCGTCGGGAATGCCCGAGATATCGAAGGTGCCATTAGCAGCGCCGTGACCCACCCAGACGGCCTGGTCGCCGGCCTGGAGGTCGCTGAGTGAGAGCCAGGGATTGACGATCGGCTTGCCCATCTTGCTGCCGGTCAGACCGAGCCAGTAGTTGAAGTCGCCGCCCTTGGGCGGACTGTACTGCTTGACGTTGACCACCGCACCCGTGATGTGGCCCGAGCCAGCGGCCAGGGTGTTCGTAGGCTTCACGAATCCGAAGATCGGCCCGGGCACGGGTTCGCCGGCCACCAGGGCCTCGGTGTCGTATCCGGTACTGCCCTCCATAACCCAGGCGTCGAAGTCGTGATTTCCTTCAAGCGTCGTGGTCTGAATCCAGGTCTGATTAGACGGGGCCGAGGCCGTGAGCGCGTAACGGTTGCTCCCCAGGTGGGGCATGGTCAGAATGCCGTGGGCATCACTGACGCAGTGGCCGCCTGACCCCGGGATCGGCACCGGAAGCATGTTCACGTCCAGACTGGCCTTCGGGATCACGTGGGTGATCGGGTCCTCACCCTGATAGACGGTGCAGAGGGGGTTGCCGTAGACGTCGGTCTGCACTTCGCCGAGCGTGTCGGCGATGTGGCCGGTGAAGCCGGCCAGGCCGGGTTCCCCCTGGTCGATCGTTCCATTGGTCGTCGCGCTGTCCTGGAAGATCTGTGCACGGAGAGTCGAATCCGGCAGGGGGGTCGGCTGAAGTTCGACAGTGACCAGGCCCGATACCGGGAACGGCACAGTGAAGTGCGCGCCGTCGATCTTGTAACCGTCGGAAAGGACGGAGATCAGGTAGCGCCCGTTCGGCAGGTCGATGCCACTGGCAAAGTCCGCCTGGTCGCCCTGGCGAACGATCGGGCTCGTGGTGTGTGGTGTCTCCTTGATCGAGGTCCAGTCGCAGGAGCCCGGATACCCGGTGTCGAGCGTGTTGCAGCCGGAGCCGAGCGCAGGACTCCGCTGGGCGGTCGAGCCGCTGTTGTCCTGGTTGATGAGGTAGCTGAAATTCGGGATGGCATCACCCTTGGTGACGCCAGCACCCGCGAAAGCGCGAAGTTCCGTGCGGGCACTGATCACGTTGAGCGTCAGGGTGCTCGTCGTGGCAGCCTGGGTCGGCGGGGGGGCGGGGGCCACGAGCAGAGCGATCGGCATGGCGATGGCGGTGACGGCGACCACAATCCGCTTCCACAGTGGCCGCGCCGGCAGCATAAACCTGGACGCGTTGCTCGTCGACACCATGCTGACCTCCGAAGTCGGGACGAGATCATGATGATCTGAAGCGAAGGGCCGGCACAGCCCTAGGTGAGGGGTGCTCGCTCCCCAAAATTGGGGGGTCGTGTACTCGTGGGGCACTGCGAGGAGACGGTGTGAGTCGGAAGGGACGAGCAGTCGCCGCTGAAAGTTTCGCTCTCATCCCGTTCGATGGTGAGGGCGCGCGGGATGCGTCCGAACTCTCTGCCGGTGCGCCAACTGTCTCGTATCTGAGACAAGCGTCGGCTCGATCGTGTGGTGCGTGACCTGCCGAAGGAGTCTGATGGAGGCCATGCAGCTTTCCACGACCATCCACCCGGTCATCATCGGCATCGGAGCGCTCTGTCCCGCCGAGGTGGTGGCGATCGCGCGCCACGACGCTCCGATCGAGATCGACGACACTGCCCGCGCCGCCGTGACCGCCAGCCGGGAGACAATCGAACGCCTCGC
>JANYEI010000161.1 GCA_025363205.1 Frigoribacterium sp. | reverse complement strand
GAAATTCGTATTGAGCCCCACGACCATCCAGCCGTCTGGTTCCATGTGGTCGATGCCCGCGACAGGCGTGAAGTTGACGAGGTCAGCGAGAGTGATCGGTGCGGTGATCGAGTAGCCGTCCCGGAGGGGCGGCGGAGGTGGGGTGACGGCGCCGGCGCCGCGGCTACCTCCCCCGTTGCTGTTGCCCTTGCTGTTGCTGTTGCTGTCAGCCGAACCCGGGACGTTGACAGATCCGCGAATGTCGACACCGTCGCCGTTGACGGTGCCACTGGAGGACGGCGAACACGACCCATCTCGAAAATTTCCCGCGTCACATGGAGAGGATTCCGCTACTTGAGCACCTCGTGTTAACTGAGCAAACATTATGACGACTAGAAAAATTGAGGTCACTAATTTCTTAGCGTATGCCGTGCGGAACGAATTAGCAGAAATTTTCACCGCTCCAACTTTCGTCCTCATCCACAAGTAACTTCTTCAAAGAACGGTCCCAAACTAGTGAGGCGATGATGGGGAAACGGCGTTCAGCTCCTGCGGGAACTACCGATCTGTCGTCGCCATCAAGAACATCTACTTGCGACAGGTCGAGGCATAGGTAGGCCTGGGCGAATAAGGACTTGTGATCGCCCAGCAATGCTGACGGTGTGTCGACAAACGACACCGTATCTATTGATGCCCGCCCCGTCTGTCGTTTCCTAACCTTTTGATAATTCGCAACAGAATCCTTCGCTTTCGACAATGCTGCGCCAGAAGCGACTTTCGACAGCAAAGTATTCTCGTAAGACGAAAAGGCATCGTCCAAAGTTTTTTGGTAAGCGGCATACGCCTCTGTCGCCGCCGCAAGCGCCTCGGCTTCGGTAGCGAAGACGGGAGTCGCGCTGGGCCGTGGGGCAGGACTGGCAGGAGTGGTCGTCGGTACGCAGCCGACCAGCACGAAAGCGACAGCGAGGGCTGCAGCGGAGACCCGCGCGATGATCCACATAACTATTGACGGTAGGGCACCCGGGGCACACCCCGCCAGAAGTTTCCACATGCTGTGGGTACACACGCCCAAACCCGCGCAGTGGAGGAGCTACGGTGGAAAAGGAATCAGCACCCACGAAGGGACATCGTTAATGGAACTCAGTGGAGCATGGAAGCGAACCGCACGGGGTGCGATGCTGCTGGGTGCGGACGGCGCGCTCAAACCCACGATCTTTGCCGAGATGTCCGCCCTCGCGCTGAGCACCGGCGCGATCAACCTTGGCCAGGGATTCCCGGACGAGGATGGTCCGGCCGAGGTTCTCGAAGCCGCCCGCCAGGCGATCAGCGACGGCATGAACCAGTATCCGCCGGGGATCGGCTTTTCCGTGCTGCGCGAGGCGATCTCCGCTCACCAGATGCGCTTCTACGGTTTGGCACCCGATCCCGATCGCGAGGTGGTGGTAACCGCCGGCGCGACTGAGGCGCTGGCGGCCGCCATTCTCGCGCTCATCGAGACCGGCGATGAGGTCGTCACCTTCGAGCCGTTCTACGACTCCTATTCGGCCATGATCGCGCTGAGCGGGGCAGTGCATCGCACCGTCGCGCTGCGGGCCCCACACTTCCAGCCCGACCACGACGATCTGCGACATGCCGTCTCGGATCGCACCCGTATCATCCTGATCAACAATCCACACAACCCCACGGGTGCCATGTTGGGCCGCGAGACACTCGAACTGATCGTGGAGCTCGCGCACCAGCACGACGCCATCATTGTGACCGACGAAGTGTACGAACACCTCACCTTCGGCCAGACTCACGTGCCGATCGCTACCCTTCCCGGCGCCTGGGATCGCACCGTCACGATCTCAAGCGGTGGCAAGACTTTCAGCACTACCGGCTGGAAGGTGGGCTGGATGACCGGACCGAGCGAGCTGCTGCAGGCAATCCTCGCGGTGAAGCAGTTTCTCACCTACGTAAATGCGGCACCCTTCCAACCCGCGATCGCTGTGGGACTTGGCCTGCCCGACGCCTTTTTCCAGGGCGTCGCCGGTGTGCTGCAGCAGAAGCGCGACCTGCTCTCCAGCGGACTGACGCAGGCTGGCTTCGCCGTCAGCGAGTCCCAGGCCTCCTACTTCATCGTGGCGGATGCCCGGCCTCTCGGCTTCTCGGATGCCGCAGATCTCTGCCGTCGTCTCCCCGAACTCACCGGGGTGGTCGCCGTGCCGATCAGTGCCTTCGTGACTGACGAGAACAAGAACGAGTACGCGTCACTCGTGCGATTCGCGTTCTGCAAGAGGGTGGATGTGCTGGAGCGAGCATCCGCTCAACTGGCCGGCTTGGCCAGGTAAGTCTCGAGCGACAGGGTTGTGAGCGGCTGGGTAGCGAGCGGAAGGGTCGCAACCGGCAGGGTCATAATAAATGCGGTGCCGACTCCTTCCTCGCTCTCCACATCGAGCTCGCCCTCGTGTGCAGTCACGATGGCCTTGGTAATGGTGAGTCCAAGCCCGACTCCGGGTACCGCGTTCCTGGTGGCAGTGGAAGCCCGGAAGAACCGCGCATAGAGCTGATCGAGTTCCGACTCGGGAATTCCAATGCCGGTGTCGCGAACCGTCACCACCACAGAGTTACCCCGCGACTTGAGACTCACCGTCACGCGACCCCCACGAGGGGTGAATTTCAGCGCGTTCGAGATGAGGTTGTCGCACGCCTGCCCGAGTCGAACCGAGTCTCCGAGGACCGACAGGGCATCGGCGGGCAGTTCGATAAGCAATTCGACTCCGGCCCCGAGCGCCACCGGCCGTGCCGAGAGAACTGCTGCGGAGACCACCTCGCTCATCTTCACCGTGCTGATAGTGAGGGGGAACCTGCCCGAACTCACTTGAGCAGTGAAGAGAAGGTCGCCAACGAGGGCCAGGAGACGATGCGCGTTGCGCTCGGCAACGCCCAGGTACTGGAGCTGTTCCGCAGACAGCGGCGCCTCGTCATCGTCCCTGATGAGCTCGAGATACCCGAGGATGGACGACAACGGAGTACGGAGTTCGTGAGATATCAAGCCGACGAATTCGTCCTTGAGGCGCGACGACTCGAGAGCGTGGGTCACGTCGGTGGCGACAAAGATATAGCCAACGGTTTCGCTCAGGTCGTCGAAGCGAGGCGTGACCGCGATCGAGACGGAAATTTGCGATCCATCGTCTCTTACATAGGTCCAATCCCGCACCTCGGCCCGCCCCAGTCTTGCCGACTCAACGAGCGCGGAGAACCCGGGGTTCAGAACGGTGGCTCCGGGCGGATAGTTGAGTTCACGCGACCGGGCATCCAACTCATCTGCCAGATGGAAGTCGAAGACATAACGCTTGCCCTGGGCCTGAACCGGCGAAAGGCCGAGCATCACCTGGGCACCAGGATTCCACACGTCGATCAGCCCGGTCAGGTCGGTCCCGATGACAGACTGCTCGGTCACGGCATCAAGCACGCTGCGGGTGAGTCGATCGGCCGCCCGCAGCTGCACTTCGTTGGCCTCAAGCTGAGCCGCCGTGGAGAGCGACTCGGCCAGCAGCTTTTCACCCTCGCTGACCAGGCGGCGCACGTCATCTACCTGACGTCTCGCCTGCCGCGACAACTCGTTGATCACTATGGCCGCGAGGCCGAATACCACCGGTGTAAACACTCCTCGGAGCCATTCCGAAGCGTCCGAGGGCCATCGAAGGTCGATGGCATAGGGCAGCATGAGGGCTGCAGAGGTTCCCAGGATGGCCACGGCCACCCAGCGTCGCCCGGTCTCTGCGGAGATCCACACCACCGGAAGGATGATCAGCGCAGAGAACAACGAGGTCGTGCCACCCGTGGAATAGCGCAGGACCGCAATTGCCAGTAGCGAGACCCCCGGAACGAGCAGAGACCACCGGGTGGCGCGAGCCGTCAAGGAATACAACGCGGCAAGGATCGTGGCGAGCACCATCACCAGGGCCGACCAGATCAGCGCGAGGGGATGAGTGACGAGCAGCGCACGGAAGAGCACCGTCAGAAGCAAAGCAGCGGCGAAGGCGATAGCGGTGGGGAGGTGCCGGAGTGACGGCCGCGGCGCGTCCACCGACAACCGTTTCATCGCCAGCCGATGACCTCTCGAGAGAATGCTCATTCGACGTGCCCGATCATTTCGGTGAGCCCCATCATTTCGGCGAGAGCGGTGGCAAGCATCTTCGGGCTGAAGGGCTTGATCAGATAGTCGTCGGCACCCGCAGCCAGCCCGATCGACCGAGAGCGGTCTTCTGCACCCGCGGAGAGCAACACCAACCGCACCCCGTCAAGTGATGACTCTGCACGCACAGAGCGGCACACCTCGAGGCCGCTCATTGCCGGCATCGAGACATCAAGTATCGCGAGGTCCGGCTGCAGTCGGCGAACCGCTTCCAGCGCCGCCACACCATCCGACTCTTCAGCGACGACTTCAAGACCAGCCCTTCGCACCGCAATCGAAACAAGGGCACGGATGTCCGCGTCATCATCCGCAATCACGGCCCGCTTTGGCCCCGCGATCAGGTGTGCGGTCACGCCGAGGTCCATTTCGGCACGAAGTTCCGGAGGAGCTTGCGCACCTGGGCTCCGGTGAATGGCTTTGGCAGGTTTGCCTGGCAATCCGGATAATCGATGATGTCAAGCACCGAAGTGATCGCGACGACACAGTCCGGACGCTCGGCCCGAAGGCAATCGGTGAGTTCCCAGCCCGTCATCCCGGGAAGCACGAGATCGATCACAGCGAGATCCGGCGTTGCGGCGCGATAGGCGATCATCGCCTCTTCCGCATTCTGCGCTGTTGTCACCGTGCACCCTTCCCGCTCGAAATACCGGCGGAGCAGAGCACGTTGATCATCGCTGTCGTCAACAATGAGCACCGCGACCTTGTGGTTCTTGTGCGCGTGGCTGGTCATAGGGGAGATACCTCTCGAAAGACAACTAGAGCGGCAACGATCGCCATGAACAGGACTACTTTCGGGATGAGCCAATACGTGGCACGTTGGCTATTACCGAGCGAGTGTGCAGTGAAAAGTGAACGGGCGCCACGGTGCGGCTTGACGATGACCGGAAAAGCCCAATTCTCAGGCCGGCCTACCCCACCCGCAAGTCGGGTTGTCGGCGCGCACGCAGCCGAATCAGCCCGCTCAAGAGGCGCAGATTCGTCGAGGGTGACCTCGAGAGTTTTGAGCAAAGAAGCGGCGAGAACCCCATTGCCGCGTGCACACCGTCGCGGAGCGATCGCGCACAGTTCGGAATCGACGGTGGAGAAGAGCACGTTCACACTATCGGCAGCGCGCAGGGAAATGACAACGAACCCGAACCCCGGGTCGAAGTCGGGGTGACCGGGAATCCGCGCTTCTCCAGCACTGTCTTCGTGAAGAACGCGACGTCCGGATCGTCTTCCACGACGACGACGCGATACGGGTGGTTCATCAAATTTTCCCCAGAGAAGAACAGCAGTGCTGCCACTCTAGGGTCGGATTCGGATTCACAGCGGATGAGTACCGAAGCGTCGTATCCCCAGTGCGGGGTTCACCGCGCGCACGTCCGCGATGCGGTCGGACGATATCCACGCGAGCGCGACACCAGACTCCTCGCCAATTGTCGCAAGTTCGACGCCCATGGGATCCACGATCATGCTGTTGCCCGCTCCGATTGGCGGGCCGTGATCGGCCGCGGCGAAATAGACGGTGTTTTCGATAGCGCGCGCCGTCACGAGGGTGCGCCAGTGCTGCTCCTTGAGCGGCCCGCGCACCCACTCGCTCGGAAGCACCACCACATCCGCGCCGGCATCAACGAGTCGACGGGTCACCTCGGGAAAGCGGATGTCGTAGCAGGTCTGCAATCCCACCCTGAAGTCGCCGAACTCGAAGGTCTCCGGCTCCTCAATCGGCCCGGGTACGACCCAGTCGCTCTCCTTCTGGCCGAACGCGTCATACAGGTGCACTTTGCGGTACTTGGCGACGAGCGCACCGTGTGGATCGAGCGACACCAAAGTGTTGAAGGACCGGTCGTTGTCCACATCGCCACGCTCGAGCATCCCGGCCACGATGTGGATGTCCAGCACCTTCGCGATCGCCTCGAGTCCCGCGACAAACGGGCCGTCGAGCACCTCGGCCGCCGCGACCGAGTGCGCGCCGAGCGAAGGCGTGAAGTAAGAGGAGTATTCCGGAAACACCACGAGCTTCGCGCCGCGGGATGCCGCGGTCGTCGCGAGATCGCGCATCTCGTCAAGATTGGCCACCTTGTCCTCGCCGGGGGCGAACTGCGCGACGGCTATTGCCAGGGGTCCGACTCTGTCGCTCATGCGGCCAGCCTATTCGCCTAGGTCAATCCGCCGGCCGCGTGCGCGGCGATCTCCTGTCGGTAGGGCAGCAGCTCGGCCTTGAGGCCGAGGCCAACGACTCCGACGAGGTGATCTGCCCGGTAGTACCCGATGGCGACCGCGCCGGACAGGTCACCCTGGAGTGTGCGGATGTCGCCGTCGTTCAGAGCCGGCAGGCCGTAGGCCTGAACGCTCACCTCGAACTGGTTCGACCAAAACGCGGGCATCGGCGTGAAACCGCGCGCCACGACCTCGCCGAAGGATCCGTCGCGCGCCAGCCACGCGCCGAGTACAGCGCCGGCCCGTTTACCGGTGTCGGTGGGGATGTTCCAGTGCTCCACGCGCCGCGGCACCTCATCGAACAGAAGGTTCGGAAAGCGCGCGACATCGCCGACCACAAAAACGTCGTGGTGTGCAGTGCCGTCCGTCGACACCGCGCGCAGGGCGGAATCCGCCAGTACGCCGTCGGAGAGGTCGAGATCCGTGGCATCCAACCACTCCCTGTTGCATTCCGAGCCGATCGCCTCGACCAGCACGTCGCCCAGCACGATCTCGCCATTGTCGAGTTGCAGTCCCCCGAATTCGAACTCGCCGAGCATCGCGGACACCGTGCGCCCGAGATGAAAGGTCACCCCGTGCGCTTCGTGCCGTCGACGCAGTTCCGCACCGAGCTGCGCCCCGAGGGAACGGATGAGCGGCTCGGCCCCCGGCGCAACGATCGCCACCTCGCACCCCAGCTTTCGTGCGGTCGCCGCGACCTCGCAGCCGATGAAGCCGGCTCCCACCACCACGACCCGGGCGCCGGGAACAAGTTCGTCCCGCAAGGCCATCGCATCGTCGAGAGTGCGCACACAATGCCTGCCGGTGATAGCGGGAAAGTCAAGTCGCCGCGACCGCAGCCCGGTCGCGATCACCAGGGCGCGCCACGGATGCTCACGGCCATCGTTAGTCGTCACGGTGCGGGCCCCGAGATCGGCCGAGACGACTGGTGCGCCGAGCATCCATTCGACGTCCGCTGTCGCCGCCCGCGCGGGAAACGCAACAGCCTCATGGGAGACGCCGGTGGAGAGAACATCTTTTGACAGCGGCGGACGGTTGTAGGGAGCGTGCGGCTCTTCGCCGATAACGGTGACCGGGCCTGCGTAGCTGGCGCGGCGCAACGCCTCCGCTGTTCGGAGTCCCCCCATCGACGCCCCGACGATGATGACGGGCCCGGCGTCGGCCATGCCTCTACTCGACGATTCGGATGGCCTGCATCGGGCAGACGTCGACGGCGGCCTCCACGTTATCGCGCTCCGAGTCATCCGCTTCGGCGTGGTATTCGAGCTTGTCAGCGTCGTTGAGGCTGAAGAGGCTCGGCGCCTCGAACACGCACTGCCCGTAATGCTGGCAGAGCTCCATGTTGACCTCGATCTTGATCACTGTTGGCCCTTCACTGTCGACGGGTAGAGGTCTTTAGAGGGGGTGCGGATGCCTCGGAACTCCCAGTCGCCCCCGAGCGCGGTGGAGACCACCTCTTCGCTTTCGGTGGGCTGGGCGCCGACATCGGTGCGGATGGCCGTTGGTCCGGTGACGATCAGGTTGCGCAGGGTGCCGAGGCCCTCGACCTCGACCTCGACGATATCCCCCGGCTCAACCGGGCGGGAGAACGCCGGCGTGCCGGAGAAGAGCAGGTCGCCGGGGCTCAGGGTGATGGTGCGGGCGATGTCGGCCACGAGGTAATTCATATCCCACTCCATGTTCGCAGTGTTGTCGTCTTGTTTGACGACCCCATTCACGAGCGTGCGGATCTGTTTGCCGCGGAAGTCCCAGCCGCTCACGAGCCCGGGTCCTACCGGGGCGAGAGTGTCGCTGCCCTTCACCCGCAACATCGAACCCGCGTCGGTGTCGCGGAAGTCGTGCAATCCGAAGTCATTGCCGATCGTGTAGCCGGCGATGTAGTCGCCCGCTTCGGCCGGAGACACGTTGCGGCAGGTGCGGCCGATCACGATGATGATCTCGCCCTCAAAGTTGAGCCACTTGCAGCCCTGGGGACGAACGACCGATCCCCCATGGCTGTTGAGCGCGGTCACCGGCTTGTGGAAGTAGGTTGGTGCCGCCGGAAGCTTCGTCATGAATTCGTCGGTGCGGCTCGCATAGTTGAGGTGCACTGCGATGATCTTCGACGGCACGGTTGGCGGCAGGTGCAGCGCGTCATCCACCCCCACCTCACGACCGTCGGCGGCAACCAGGGTGTCGCCGCGGCGCACCACCTCGGTGGCGAATCCGTCGAGCAGGATGCGGCGGGTCTCAGTCAGCACAGGGTCACTCACGCGACAGCACCAGGTTCTTCGCGGCCGGAAAACCGTCCTCGGGGCGCGGGAACCAGACATGCACCTGGCCGGTGCCGATCGAGTTCTCGTACTCGCTGTAGAGCACTCCCGGAGCGGTGCACGCCTCCTCGCCGATCGCTCCGATCGTGAGCAGCCAATGCCCGAACATGCCCTCGGGGCGCACCTTGTGGAATGCTGGCATCGTCTCGAGCACCCTCGCGTGGTCGCCCGCCGTGAACCAGTCGAGGCGCTCGCAGTCGGCGACGCGGGCCGTTTCCGAGAAAATATGGCTCGGGTCGGCCATCTCGTGCTTGCGCAGTTCGCGCAGCTTATAAAAGGTGTGCGAGAGGGCCCCGGAGGCAAGCAGGATCACGCGTCGATCGCTCTTCGCGATCGCCTCACCGATGGCCCGCCCTGCGCGCAGGAAGTCCTCATCCGTCGCGGTCTGGCAGAGACTCACGCTGATCCACTTCTTGTCGGGCAGCCCCTCTCCGAGGTACTTCCAGAGGTTGATCGTCGCGTACATCACCGGAAGATCCGGGTCGTCTATCGGGGTGATCCAGGTGCCGTTCTTCTCGTCCTGGGCACCGATGAGCTCGGCGAGTTCCGGGTCGCCCCGGTAATCGAATGGCACGCCGTGC
The DNA here is from genome assembly GCA_025363205.1 of Frigoribacterium sp. GTDB lineage: Bacteria > Actinomycetota > Actinomycetes > Actinomycetales > Microbacteriaceae > Lacisediminihabitans. Next base: position 37,074 of record JANYEI010000161.1, on the reverse strand, counting down.
ATGCCACGCGGAAGTTCCTCGGAGGTGAACAGCCCGTGGCGGCGTTCCTGAGACGTGACAATGAACTCGACGGTGGATGCCCAGTGGCTGTCGAGCACGATGACGGTGTCGTACTCGTCGGACTCGAAAACATCCGCTCTCAACTTCTCCAGGCCCGCGACCAGCGTGGAGTCCTTCCCTTCGTTGAGCTCCATGCGCGTCTGAACCGGCAGCATGATGGTGGGCACGTGCGCGATGAGGCCCACCCCGACAATTTCACCCATGAGCTATTCCTTCCATCCGTTGGGAGCGACGACCGTATTTTTCACGTCCGCGTAGAAATCGAAAGACCAGGTGCCGCCCTCACGGCCCACCCCGGACTTCTTCGAGCCGCCGAAGGGCGCCCGGAGATCGCGCACGAAGAAGCAGTTGACCCAGATCGTGCCGGCCACCAGGCGTGTCGTGATCGCCTCCGCATGGACACGGTTGCCCGCGACGACCACGGCGGCGAGACCGAATTCTGTGCCGTTGGCGAGCTCGATCGCCTGCTCGTCGGTGGCGAAGGTTTGCATGGTGAGCACCGGCCCGAAGACCTCCTGCGTCACGATCTCGCTGCCGGGCGTCGGGTCGTCCACGAGGGTGGGGCGGAAGTAGAGACCGCCGAGCCGAGAATTCTGCTCGCCCCCGAAGACAATGGTCGCGCCATCCGCCTTCGCCCGGTCAACGAATCCGGTGATGCGTTCGAAATGGGTGCGATGTACCTGCGGGCCGATGTCGCTGAGCGGATCGCGCGGATCGCCCTGCACGAGCGACTCGACCTTGCGCGTGAACGCGGCGGTGAACTCGGCGGCGATACTCTCGTGTACGAGAAGTCGTGTGCCCGACAGGCAGACCTGGCCGGCATTGTCGTACTGCTCCACCGCGAGGGATGCCGCGAGCTCGATGTCCGCATCCGAGAGCACGATGCACGGACTCTTGCCGCCAAGCTCGAAGCTGCACGGGGTGAGGTTCTCGGCCGCCGCACGCGCGATGGTCTTGGCCGTCGGCACCGAGCCGGTGAAGGAGATGCGGCTGAGACCGGGATGCGCGACGAGCGCGGCGCCGGCTTCGGCACCGTAGCCCTGCACGACGTTGAACACGCCATCGGGGAGCCCGGCCTGCTTGGTGAGGTCGGCGAGGAAGGATGCCGTGAGCGGCGTCCACTCCGCGGGCTTGAGCACCACGGTGTCTCCAGCGGCGAGCGCCGGGGCGATGCGCCAGGTCGCGAGCATGAGCGGAGCGTTCCAGGGGGTGATGATCGCGGCGACGCCGGAGGGATCCCAGGAGACGTGGTTGGTGTGGCCGCGGGTCTCGAAGTCTTCGACGTCCAGGTGCTCGACGAGCCAGTCGGCGAAGAAACGGAAGTTGTGGGCGACCCGCGGCATGACCCCGCGCAGGTTACTGCGCAGCAGTCCGCCGTTGTCGAGGGTCTCCATGTTGGCGAGCGCATCAAGATTTTGCTCGGCGAGGTCAGCGATGCGGTGCAGGATCGCGGCGCGCGCAGACGGTGAGGTCGCCGCCCAGCCGGGGAAGGCATCCCGGGCGGCCTGGACGGCCAGCTGCACCTCTGAGTCGCCACCGCGGGAAATCTCCCCGAGAAACGAGCCATCGATCGGCGAGCTGTTGGAGAAGCAGGCATCGGATGCCACGCGCTCGCCGCCGATGTAATGGCGTGTGTCGACCGAGACACCCGCGACCTCAATGCAGTGAGATGTCGCGCGGTGAGGCTTCGCGCGGTGCGAGCTTTCTGTGCTGTCTATCACGCGACCTTCCTGCCGGGCGACTCCTCATAAAGTCATTCGGATGCTAATGAACGACCATAGCGAATCTCGGGAGGCTCTACAACCATCCCCTCTGGCCGTGTCCCCGGCGCCTTCTCAGCCGGAACAGTGTGAAAATACTGTCATTTGCTTTGCTCCTGTTGAGGTTCTGCATCTCAAGTGAGCGTCGCCGCAATGAGTCGAGGGTGTTGTGTTTGAAGCTGTATGGCGCATTCGCCTAGTGGACGGGCCTGTTCCCGCCATCATCAGCGCACTCGCCCTCATCGCGGTGCTCGGGCTGGTCGCTCGGACGCCGCGCGGACGCCGGAAGATCACGCTGGTGGCCGGCGTGGCGGGTGCCGTCGCCGGGAGCATTCTCGGCTGGCTGCTCTGGAATCAGCTGAATACCTTCACTGGCACTTCCGGTTTGAGTGATCGGTTCCTGCTCGCTATCAGCCTGGCTGGGCTCGGGGTGCTTGCGGTCATTGTCAGTGACTCCCGTGTTCGGCGGCGCTGGATCGGGGTTGTCGTCGCCACGAGCGTTCTCCTCGTTGCCGGGGCGGCGGGAGTGAACATCCAGACCAATCAGTTTCCTGCGGTCGGGTCGCTGGTGGGCAAAACCGTGGTCGCCGACCTCTCCCTCCCTCCGCTGTTGACGCCGACCTTTCGTGGCGATCCGTCAGAGTGGCACCAACCTCGCAGCATGCCACTCCACGGTCGAGTCGGGAGCATCCGAATACCGAGTGTGGTGTCTGGTTTCAGCGTGCGCGACGCCGTGATCTACCTTCCCCCCGCTGCTCTTGTCGCTCATCCTCCGCGCCTTCCGGTTCTGGTGATGCTGTCGGGGCAACCCGGAATTCCGACCAACATGGTGTCAACCGTCGACATGCCGACGATCCTCGATCGATTTGCCCGCACCCACCGGGGATTGGCACCGATCGTGGTGATTCCCGACCAACTCGGAATGGCCTACGCAAATCCGATGTGCGTGGACTCGCCACTCGGAAATTCTGCAACCTACCTTTCGGTGGACGTACCCAACTGGATCCGCGCCCATCTCAACGTGATGAACAATCGCACCAAGTGGGCGATCGGGGGCTATTCGCAGGGCGGCACCTGCTCGATTCAGCTCGGCTCACGATTTCCCGGCCTGTTTGGCAGTATTTTCGACATCTCCGGGGAAATCGCGCCCCACCGAGGAAGCGCAGAGGCGACCATTACGGCCGCGTTCGGAGGGTCAGCGGATGCCTACGAAGCGGCCAAGCCGCGGTCGCTGATCGCCGCGGGCGCACCCTTCGCCGACACGCTGGCGATCTTCGCCGTTGGGGCGACCAATCCGAAGTATCGCCGCACCGCAGCGACGTTGGAAAGTGCAGCGAGAGTGGCGGGGATGCGAACCGTCACAATCGTGGCCCCACATTCCGGTCACGAGTGGCCGACCGTTGGCTACGCGGTCGAACACGGGCTGCCGGTTCTGTGCCGCAACTGGGGCCTCGAGTAGCACTCCACCACGGACAACACCCGGAGGAAGTGACCGACCCGGCTACTCGGCTTTCTCCACATGTGCGGTCACGAGGCGAAGCATTTCGGCGAATTCGTCCCGACGTGAAGGTTCGATCGGACTCGCGATGTGCTGCTCCTGGAGGTTGAACGCCGGGAAAAGGGTGTTCATCAGCGTGCGGCCAGCGGGTGTCAGCTGTACGACAACGAGTCGCCCGTCGCTCGCGCTGCGCTCGCGCACGAGCCACCCACGCCCCTCGAGTGTCGACAGCACCCCGGTGAGGGTGGCCTTGGAGAAGCCGCCCTCGAGGGCGATCTGGCGGGTTTCGATCGGCTCCCAGATCCAGGTGACCCACAGCACGACGAAGGCCGTCCACGACAGGTTGTTCTCGGAAAGAACGGTGCGTTCGAAGTGATTGCGCACCGCATTCGCCGCACGAAAAAGATTAGAGGCGACGGCCATCGCGGAGTAGTCGAGCCGCAGGTCACCGAGCCGGGCATCGACCTGGCGCTCGGTCTCGGCAAGGGTGTGCGCTCCGGCCATCGGGACTCCTTCTCACAGACGATGCTGACTCCGCTCACTCTAATTGACTGCCCGATACGCTCCGCCGCCCTGTCGCGCGAGAGTCGGATGCCCTATCGTGAACTTGTTCGTGTCCAAACAACATCCCACGACCTGACTGCGAGGACTGAGTTGACTTCACCGACGAGTGTCACCCTGGCCGATCTGGACCTCTTCGAGACCGGCGACCCCTGGCGGGTCTTCGACGAACTTCGCGCGAATACTCCCGTGCATTGGGACGAAGAGGATGCCCCGAACCACGGCTTCTGGTCGCTGACGAAGTACCACGACATCGTGGGCGTGCTTCGCGACACCGAGACCTTCTCGAGCGAACGCGGCACCGTCAACCTCGAGGAGCTGGATGCCGAGCAGATCGAAGCGCGCAAGTCGATGCTCGAGACGGACGGCGTTCGGCACCGCTCCCTTCGCCGGCTCATGCAAGGCGAGTTCACGCCCAAGGCCGTGGTCGGCTACGAAACCTTCCTGCGCGGGCTCACCGCCTCAACGCTCGATGCCGCCTTCGCCAAGACCGAGTTCGACTTCGTCGCCGAGGTGGCCGCAGACTTTCCGATCCGCGTGCTCGCCCGCATGCTCGATGTGCCCGACGCCGATATCCACAAGCTCATCGACTGGGGCAACCGAATGGTGGGTAACTCCGATCCGGAGCACACCGATGTGCTTGCAGATTCGGAGGAGAGCGAGAAATATCGGCTGCTGCCGTTCCGCTCCCCCGCCGCCCAAGAGGTCTTCGACTATGGAAACGACCTCGCCCGTCAGCGGCGCGGTCGCGATGGCACCGACCTCGTCTCGCGATTGGTGAACCAGACGCCGATGGATGGCATCCCGTTGAGTGAACGCGACTTCAACAGCTACTTCCTGCTGCTCGTCGTCGCCGGCAACGAGACCACCCGGCACACCATCACCCACTCGATGGACTATCTCATGCACAACCCCGACCAGCTCGCGCTTCTCCAAGAGAAACCAGAGCTCATCCCCTGGGCTGTCGAGGAATTCCTGCGGCTGGCGAGTCCGGTTTATCACTTTCGCCGCACGGCCACCCACGACACCGAGATCAATGGCCAGGAGATCAAGGAAGGTGACAAGGTCGTGCCGTGGTTCGCCGCCGGTAACCGGGATCCCGAAGTCTTCGACGACCCATACCGAATGGATGTCGCGCGCAACCCGAATGAACACATGGCATTTGGCCGGGGTGGGCCGCACATGTGTCTCGGTAACGCGCTGGCCAGGCTCGAGATCCGCGTGATGTACGAAGAGCTGCTGCCCCGCATCACCGGAATGCATCGACTCGGGGAGGTTTCCAAGCTGCGCAGTAACTTCGTCAACGGCATCAAACGGTTCCCCGTGAGAGTCGAGTTGGCCAGCGCGAAATGAGCAACCAAATTCAGCCGCCCGAGTCGCAGCCCGCCGAGTCTCACCCCATCTGGGGAGATGAGTCTGCGACGGTGGAACTCGCCGCGGACTGGGCCGCGCGACGGGTGGTTCGGCACACCGATCCGCTCACCACCGCTCGGTCGGCGACCGAGCTCGCCGCGGATGCCGGGCCAACGATTACGGCATCCGGCATCGGAGCGGAAGCTGCGCTCAGCGTGTTCGACCGCGTACTCGAGCCCGCCACCCGCTCGCAGGAAGATCCACTCAATCTCGCGTACATCGCCGCTGCGCCCACCCGTGCGGCGGTCGCCTTCGACCTCGTCACCAGCGCCGCGAACATCTTCGCCGGTTTATGGGAAGCCGGCGCAGGCGCAATCTATGCCGAGAACGAGGCACTGGCCTGGATCACGGGCATGCTCGGCTGGCCAGAAAGCTCGGGCGGATGCTTCGTCGCCGGCGGTACCTCCGGCAATCTCTCGGCCCTCATGACCGCCCGCGAGACCGCAAAGGCTCGCCGCGGAGGTCGCCCGGCCGGCGGCTGGCAGCTCGCCTGCACCGCTAACGCGCACTCCTCGATTCGCTCGGCAGCAAAGGCGCTCGACGTCGACGTCGTAGAAGTGCCGATGGACGCCCGCGGTCACCTCACCGGAGTGGCCCTGCGAGCAGTGCTCGAGCGCTCCCCCGACGTCTTCGCGGTGGTGGCTTCGGCGGGCACGACCAACGAGGGCATCGTCGACGACCTCGCGGATGTCGCGGCCGTCGCCCACGAATTCGGGGTGTGGGTGCACGTGGACGGAGCCTACGGCGGGGCCGGCCTCGCCGCCCCCAGCGTGCGCGCGCTCTTCGACGGCATCGAGTCGGCCGACAGTTTCATCGTCGACCCGCACAAGTGGCTCTTCGCCCCCTACGACTGTTGCGCCCTGCTCTATCGCGAACCGGCTCTCGCTCGGGCGACTCATTCGCAGCATGCAAGCTACCTCGATCACATCGACCGCGAATCGTGGAATCCGAGCGAACTCGCACTGCACCTCAGTCGGCGAGCGCGCGGACTCCCGCTTTGGTTCAGCCTCGCCACCCACGGCACGGACCGCTATCGTGACGCCATCGAACGCTCGCTCGACACCTCGCGGACGGTCGCGGCGGCGATCCGGGCATCCGATCACCTCAGGCTCGTGCGAGAACCGGAACTCTCGGTCGTGGTATTCGACCGTCCCGGATGGCAGCCGGCCGACTACGAGCTGTGGTCCCATGCAACGGCCCTCGAGGGCACCATGCTCTGCGTTCCGACGACTCTCGATGGTGCGACGGTGCTGAGGCTCGCCTTCGTCAACCCGGAGACGGATGCGGCGAGAGTGATCGAGATTCTCGAAACCCTTCGCTAGCCGACCGCGGACTCGGGCAGCAGCCCGGCAACCCGTTCCAGGTAGGCATCCACGAGGGCGGCGGTGCGAGTCCGGGATGCGGTCTCCTCGGCGCGGGTATGTGCAAGCAGGGCGTCCGGATCCTGGCCATCCGCCGCCACCTTCTCAGCCCCACCCGCGTTCAGCCAGCCTTCGAGGCTGGCGGCGGTGAGTTCGGGGTGAAACTGCACCGCAAGGCTGCTGCCGTGGGTGAAGGCCTGGGAGGCAGCGGCTGTGCGAGCGATCTCGCGAGCTCCGGCGGGCACTGTCCAGCGGTCGTAGTGGAATTCGAACCAGGGACCGGATGACACGAGCTGGGGATCATCGGTGTGCACGGCCGTCCAGCCGATCTCGGGTCGTCGTGCGACGGCGACCGCCCCGCCAAGGGCACGGGACATCAACTGGCCACCGAAACAGATACCGAGCACCGGGATCTCCGCGTCAAGAGCGGCACGCAGCCAGGCGACCTCTGGCACCAGCCAGCGGCCGATCTCCTCGTCGTCCCAGGCGCCCCATGGCGCACCCATCGGCACGAGCAGGTCGTAGTCCGCTGCGTCCGGAAAGTCGAAGTGCACGTTGGGGCGGCCGGCATGGTTTTCGTCCACGATGAGGAGCTCATCCACCTCGAACCCGCGCTCTCGCAATCGATCGGAAACCGGGCCGGTGGGGCTCACGTGATCGTGCTGCACAAAGAGCGCGCGCATCCGCATCCTCCCTGTCGATCCGGAGGGCCGAAAATTTCGCAGATGTCGTCGTCGACCGGATTTAGCCTTAGTATCGCACTAATCGTTCAGGGCCGAACGATCCAGTGCCCCTGGTTACCGGGCCGGAGGACAAATGAGTATCGATGCAGCCGCTCTTCACACGCAGCTGGAGGAACAGGGCATCGACGTATTGCGGCTGGTCTATGCCGACATTCTGGGCATCACCAGATCGAAAGACCTGCTCGTGAGCCAACTGGAGCGCACCGCGACCACCGGCCCGACCTTCTGCCAGGGCGTGTGGGTGACTACGACCCAGGGCGGGGTGCTTGACGGAAACGACATCCTGTCCGCCGGGCTTCAGGACCTCGTGAGCCGCATCGATCCGACTTCCGTGACGCTGATGCCGTGGGAGCCGGGGGTGGCCTTCGCCATTGCGGACGCTTTCGAGCCCGACGGTGCGGCGAGTGCCCTCGCGCCGCGATCGGTACTCCGCGGGGTCATCGAGCAGTACACCGCTCACGGGCTCACCGCGGTGATCGGTCCAGAGCTCGAGTTCTACATCGCCGAACGCGGGGAGACCGGCCAATGGCAGCGCGCGCTCACCCGCACTGGTCGCGTCTATACGACCGGCGCCTGGGTCGACCCCGACGGCACCTTCCTGCACCTGCTTCGGATGCTCGACCGCATGGATATCGGAGTGGTCGCCGGAAATCACGAGTTCAGCCCGTCGCAGTACGAGATCAATCTCTGGCATGGCGAAGCTCTCCGCGCCGCGGACCGCACCTTCCTGTTCAAGACCGCGATCAAAGACATCGTGGCGCGCACCGGCAAGCTCGCCACTTTCCTCGGCAAGCCGTGGAGCGATGAGGGAGGCAGTGGTTTCCATCTTCACTTCTCAGTGGTGGATGCCTCCGGTACCAACCTGATGAGCGAGCCGGACGGACAGCTCTCAGCCACCGCAAATCACCTGATGGCAGGCATCCTGGCTCACGCTCCCGCGCTCGCCGCATTTACCAATCCCACTGTGAATGCCTACAAGCGCTTGGGTCCGGACACGCTCGCGCCGTACCGCGCGAACTGGGGCCACGATAACCGCAGTGCGATGGTGCGGGTGCCGCCGGAGCGCGGAGCAGGCACGCGTCTCGAGGTTCGCATCGGCGACGGGGCGGCCAACCCGTACCTGATGATCGCGGCCGTGCTCGCGGCCGGGCTCGACGGACTGATCCACAGGCGACAGGTGCCGCCGAGCGCTGATGGCTGGTCCTATGAAAATGAGGCCGCCGAAGTGCTGCCGACCACCCTCACCGCCGCTCTCGATGCGCTTGACGCCGATACCGTTTTGCGTGGGGCGCTCGGCGCTCCGATCGTCGACGTCTTCAGCATGTTGAAGCGGGATGAGGTGGAGCGCTACGAGCACGCCACCGACGACCCTGGCACCCGCGATGTGACTCCATGGGAGTTGCAGGAGTATCTCGAGGACTACTGAGGAGCGGTGGCGGTGTCGGAGGCCCTGCGCCCGGTAAGGGAGGTGCATGCCTCTGCAGCTGCAGTCCTCTGCGGCTGCAGTCCTCTGCGGCTGCAGGCGTCTGCAGGCTGCAGGCGTCTGCATAAGCAGCGAAGGAGGGAAATCTGCCGAATAGCGGAAAAACCCCCTCCATCAGGTGCGGATCGCGCAAAAGACCCTCCCTCGCGGAGCGGCGCAAGCGGGCCGCGGGCACCACCGCCGCGAGTTCCTAGGGTCAGCCGACACGCACAGCACCACACCGCATCGTCTCGTACAGCACCACACCGCATCATGTTGCACAGCACCACAAAACCCCACGGCGGTGTCGGATCTCACACCGCGCGGGAGCGATCCTCCACGAGCTCTCCACCGGTGAAGGTGACACCGAGTTCGCGATAATATCCGCCAAGGATCTCTTCGACCGGCAGGATCGAGTGCAGCTCGTCCCACGGTGAGTCGGCGAGCGAAAGCTCAGCATCTCCGCGCCACGCCGGCCCGAGGTCAGCGTCGATGGTGCCCATCGCCACGAGCTGATCAAGTGACAGGCCCTCCCCCTGGCTGATCGATGGTAGGAAACGGTTGTGCAGCATCCGGTGCCCGTTGACGAAACCATTGTGTTCGGAAGGTTCGCGCAGCGTTACGACGGCGGATGCTAGCCGATGATCGTAGGCCGCGAGCGAAGCGCCGATCTGAGCCCCGGCTTCGAGCCGTGGCGTCGCCTTGCCATGCGAGAACAGCCGCGTGACGTGCACGGAGCCGAGTTTCTTGGGGTAGCCCTGGAACCATCCGCGGCCGATGGCGAAATCCTTGGTGACCCAGATGGCGACGCAGCGGCTAAAGGTGACTCCGCGGTGCGAGCAACGCACCACCACGAAGGCCTCGAGATATTGCGCGCGAACCGGATCGAGCAATTCCAGGCCGCCTTCGCTGCAAGATTGCCAATCTGCCCAGATGATGGCGACGGCGCCCGGGCGGTCGGGCGAGAGTTCGATATCGGACGGAAGAATAGCCCGCACATTGGCTGGGTCGGTGAGGTACTCCACCGTGAGCAACGTGCCGGAGTAGTACCACGGCGGCTTCGGCACGAGGGCGCTCGCGCCGGTCGGTGTCAGCGGGGCCAGAAATCCGTTGAGAGCAGTCATAGCGCCAGAGTGTAGTCCAGTTCGATCGCTTGTTTGTATCCAAATGAACTTCTCGAAAGCACTTGACGGCACGGCTCCCGTTCGTCATTGTTAGCTAACTCGTTCGGATACGCACGATAATCGCCTCCCTGAACTGCACTCCCGCCCTAACTCAATGAGGAGTATCGCAATGGCACTTGCGCAAGAGACCCCCGCCTCCGATACCGACGCCCAAACCTCTCTCAATAAGGGTCGCCTCGGCACTGTCGGAATCGTGTTCTTCGTCGTCGCGGCCGCTGCTCCGCTTGTCGGAATGACTGGCGCCGTGCCCGTGGCCATCGTGCTCGGCAATGGGGCGGCCGCTCCTGGCGCCTATCTGGTCGTCGGCATCACCCTGCTGCTGTTCAGCGTGGGGTACGCCGCTATGAGCCAGAGGGTCACCAACGCCGGAGCGTTCTTCGCTTACATCGGTCGCGGTCTCGGCCGCCATGTGGGTATCGCCTCGGCGTTTGTCTCGATTCTCGCTTATGTGGCGGTGCAGCTCGCGATCTTCGGTTTCTTTGGTGCGGTCATGGCTGGCCAGGTCGGAATCCTGCCGTGGTGGGTGTGGTCTCTCGTTTCCTGGGCGGTGGTGACCGTGCTCTCGTTGCTGCGGGTGGACGTGGGCGCACGGGTGCTCGGCGTGCTCATGCTCCTCGAACTCACCGCGCTCGTGGTCACGTCGGTGGTCATCCTGGCGAGCGGCGGGCCGGAGGGCATCAACTTCCTGGCATCCTTCAACCCGGCCGCGATCCTCGCTGGCGGACTCGCCGGATCGGCTGGCATCGCCTTCGCGTTCGCCTTCGCCTCCTTCATCGGATTCGAGGCCACCGCGATTTACGGTGAAGAATCGCGGGATCCCAAGAAGGTCGTGCCGCGTGCCACCTACCTTTCGGTGATCGTGATTACCGTGCTCTTCGCACTTACTGCCTTCGCAATGGTCACCGGCATGGGCGCCTCCCACGTGGTCGAGAAAACCGTCGCGCTCTCGACCGTCGCCAAAGTTCCGCTTGCCGCTCCCGCGGAGGTGCTGTTCTCACTAGCCGCGCAATACGTGGGACAGTGGATGGCGACGGTCATGTCGATCCTGGTGCTCTCGAGCCTGTTCGCCGGTCTTCTCGCCTTCCAGAATGCGGCCAGTCGCTACCTCTTCGCGATGGGCCGCGGTGGGATCCTGCCGGCCAGGCTCGGCACCGTCAATCGTCGGGGGGCGCCGGCCGCGGCATCCGTCGTCACGTCGATCATCACCGGGATCGTCATTGCGCTTTTCGCCCTACTCAAACTCGACCCGATCCTCACCCTCTTCTACTGGTTCAGCGGGCTGTCTGTCGTGGCGATTGTGCTCATTGAAATTCTCGTCTGCATCGCCGTCATTGCCTACTTTCGCACGCACAAGGGTGAGGAGAATGTGTTTCAGACGACGATCGCGCCTGTTCTGGCCACCATCGGCCTCGTGCTCGGCGAGTACCTGTTGATCTCTCGCTTCGGCCTGCTTGCCGGCACTGTGGTCGACGGCGTCGATCCGACAGTCGCCGCCTGGGGCCTCAGTGCCATCGGCTGGATTCTCGTTCTGCTACCGTTCGGGCTGCTCGGTGTCGGGTATGTGGTCTCGCGCGCCCGTACCTCCGTGAATGAGGAGCTGCTCCGGGACGTGATTTCGTAGCGGACGGGACAAGCGCGCGCGCCGACGCGACCGCGCGCCGTTTCGTCAGCCATGCGGTCCTCCTTTCGACAGCACGGCTGACAAACGGGCGCATGGTCCCTCGCCAATGCGACGGTTGCCTGCGTCCACTGGGGCTTCCTCCGGCTCCACACCACGCCGACGCCGCCCTTGCCACGGAATGACGGTGTGGCACACCGTAGCCCATCGGGACATTCAGGATTGGCGCCTTCACGGGTGTTCGCCAGCGACGTCAGCGAGTCGGCCGATCGTCGTCGACCGGCCGCAGCCGCCTCGTGGATCGGATACGTCCGGGCCACGGGCTTCCCCAGCATCATCTGGCGGATGAGCCGCCGATACCCGACTATGCGCAACAGCGTCGACCCTGCGGCTGATCGTCGTCGACCGGCAGGCGAACGCTGGCGCGATCATGTGCCCGTTTGTCCCGCACGACGAAGGCCGCTTGGGATCGCGGAGCAAAACGCGGAAGGTCCGGAATCGCAATGACTCCTCCACCTTCCGGTGGTGCTTCTGCTGTCCTCGCTTCTGCGAGGACCTCCACCCTTATCGAGACAAATAGGCCGGTCGATAGGCTTCCCGTTGCCCGACCAGGCAGCGTCTTCAACCGTGAGAGGGCGACAATTCGGTGAAAACTAAAATCCTCGCGGTATTGCCTCAACCCGGAGTCAGAATGAGGCCACGTGGCAGTCACGCTTCAGATTTCCTCTGATTCCGTCAGAGCCGGTTCAGTTGAAGCAGCTCTGTCCCTCTTCGTACAAATTCGGCGACTCTCCGGTGTGCTCGGTGCGCTCGGTGCGATCGGTGCGCCCAATACTCGAGCCACGATCATCATGAACGCAGAAGGTGTGCTTGGTCCAACGCATCTCAGTGAGTGGGTGCAGGCCAACAAGCAAGCACACGCCGATCCTGGTACGGAGGCTGTAGATCCCGATCTGCGCGACTATTTCGATGAGCCAGCGGAGCTCGTGAAGGAACTGGGTCGATTCGAACTGATTTTGGGCCGTGGGTCGTAACTCGTTCGGCTTGCGCGGCGCTCTGGGCTATGGCGGATTTGACCAAGCCTTTCCATATTCTACTTGGCGTGGAGGGGGCGGTTCAGGGTCGCGTAGTGGCCGTCCCACTTGAGCCCACATAGCCTGCCAGTTCGACCTCGACGGTCCCGTCGTCCGCTCATTTCGAGAGGGCGGCGGATTGCTTTTTTGCCCTCAGACGGGCAATGGCTAAAAACTAGAAAAGGAAAGTAGCCATTGTTCGCCTACTTCCGCTTGTCGAGATGGTGCACCCCCCCGGACTTGAACCGGGAACCCACTGATTAAGAGTCAGTTGCTCTGCCAATTGAGCTAGAGGTGCGATCGGTCCCCATGAGAAACGCGAGAACCAAGGGTAAAGATTAGCATCGAGAACCGGTTGTCGCGAACAGGTCGCAGCAGCGGCTCGATCCGTAGGATTGTGGACAGTATTCGCCGCAGCCGAAGGAGAAGCAAGTGACTACATCGACCAGACTCGAGGTGGGGCAGACCGCCCCCGCCTTCACTCTCGACGACCAGGATGGCGCGCGCGTTTCGCTCAGTGATTTCGCCGGAGACAAGGTCGTCGTGTACTTTTACCCCGCGGCATCAACCCCGGGCTGCACGACCGAAGCCTGCGACTTCCGCGACAACATCAACTCCCTCAAATCGGCCGGCTACACGGTCATCGGCATCTCGAAGGACGCCGCACCGGCGCTCAAGAAGTTCCAGTCAGAGCAAGGCCTCAACTTCCCGCTGCTGAGCGACCCCGACCTCGCCGTACACAATGCCTACGGCGCTTTCGGTGAGAAATCGCTCTACGGCAAGACTGTGATGGGCACGATCCGGTCGACTTTCGTCGTTGACGAGACCGGTTCCATCACTCTGCCGCTCTACAACGTGAAGGCGTCGGGCCACGTCGCGTCGCTGCGAAAGAAGCTCGGCCTCGATGCCTGAATCGACCTGCGCCTGAGTGTTCAGGCCTCGGGCAGTTCGTCGCGACGTCGGGTCGCCGCGATCACAGTTGGGGTGAACAGAAGGATGATTACCGCTGCGGCGGGCAGAATGAGCAGCCAAGCGATGTCCGGGCGTGAGAACGGGGCCTGAAAACTGCCGATGCCCACCGCGATCTGCAGTATCTGCCAGGTGATCGCTCCACCGCGAATCCAGGACCTGCCCCGGAGGGTGTGGACTGCCATTGTTCCGACCCAGATCGCCGCCAACAGGTCGAGTAGCAGCAGAGCGATCGCCGTCGCCACGGAGTCCGGGCGCGCAATCAGGAGTTCGACTACGAGGTAGCAAGCGAGCGCTGCCAGAGCGGCGCATTCGAGCGCCAGCAGAACCACCAGCAGGAGTAACAGCGCCGGTCGGCGCGAGACTCTCGGTTCACTCATCACTATGGAACCCCACCCGACTATTGATTTGCGACACTCAGTATGAGATTCTATGTGAGGTTGATTTGCACTCACAGGGCCGTGAGCATCCACCGAACCCCCTGAAAACTTTCCCCAAGCTTGGTCTATGACCTCTGCTCAGGGCTCTACGGCCCTGCGTTCGCAACAAAAGGAGCACCCCCAGATGGACTGGCGCGACAAAGCCGCATGCCTCACGGCCGACCCCGAACTCTTCTTCCCCGTTGGGAACACCGGTCCGGCTGTCGACCAGATCGATAAAGCCAAAGCTGTGTGTGCCCGGTGCAGCGTCACCGAGATGTGCCTCCAGTATGCGCTCGAGACCAGCCAGGACTCGGGCGTTTGGGGTGGCCTCAGCGAAGACGAGCGACGTGCCCTCAAGCGTCGCGCTGCTCGCGCCCGTCGCGCCTCCTAGCTCTCGGCTCGCTCGACCCCCGCGTGGGGCCTGCGCATCGAAGCGGGACGACCGCTGGCTAGCTATTTGGTGAGCCAAGCCAGCGGCATCTCGATGGTCACTTCGGTGCCGCTGCCCACCATGGTGTGCCAATCGATCGTGCCACCCAATTCACCCTGAATAAGGGTGCGCACGATCTGGGTGCCGAGCCCTGAGCCGACCTTACCCTCGGGTAAACCGCCGCCGTTATCGCGCACCTGCACGGTCAGGGTCTCCTCTGAGCGCTCGGCGGTAATCTCCACGTTACCTTCGCGACCGGCTAGGCCGTGTTCCACTGCATTGGTCACAAGTTCGGTAAGCGCGAGGGATAGCGGCGTCGCATATTCGCTCGGAAGTGCTCCAAAACTGCCGGTGAAGGTGGGATGCGCCTTGGTGTTGTGCGTGGACGCTATCTCGGCGATGAGCTTGAGCACCCGGTCGAAGACTACGTCAAAGTCGACATTCTGGGTGAGCCCTTCACTCAGGGTGTCGTGAACGACCGCGATGGCCGCGACCCGACGCATCGCCTGGTTGAGTGAATCGCGGGCCTCGTCCGAATGAGAACGTCGTGCCTGGATCCGCAGCAACGACGCCACGGTCTGTAGGTTGTTCTTGACCCGATGATGGATTTCGCGGATAGTCGCGTCTTTGGTGATGAGTTCGCGCTCCTGGTGACGCAGCTCCGTGACATCCCGGCACAGCACGATTGCACCGACCCGCTCACCGCGGTCCCGGATCGGGATGGCGCGCAGTGAGACCGTGACCCCCTTGGCCTCGATATCGGTGCGCCACGGGGCCCGGCCTGTAACCACGAGCGGCAGCGACTCGTCGACCACGAGCTTGCCACTCAGCAGGGAGTTGGTGACCTCGGCGAGCGACTCGGCCTCGAGTTCACCGGCGAACCCCATGCGGTTGAAGGCCGACAGTCCATTCGGGCTGGCAAAGGTGACGATGCCGTCAACATCCAATCGCAGGAGTCCGTCGGATGCCCGAGGGGCACCACGCCGCGGCCCCGTCGGGGCACCAAGGTCGGGAAAATCTCCGGCACAGATCATCGCGAACAGGTCGTTAGCGCACTCATTGAAGGTAAGTTCCTGACGGCTCGGAGTTCGTGCCTCGCTCAGGTTGGTATGGCGAGTGATCACAGCGATCGGATGCTCCGTGGTCTGTGCTCCCGTCACCGAAAGCCGTCGGAGCACCGGCACCGCCCGCACTCGAGTGGGGGTCTCCTCGTACCAGTCGGGTGCGGCGGAATCCACGATCTGCGCGGAGCGGAACGCCTCGGTTACCTGGCCCTTCCACTCTGGCTTTATCACCTGGCCAACGAAGTCGCGATAAAAGAGCGTCGCCGAGCTCGACGGTCGCGCGTGCGCGACCGCAACGAAGTCATCGTCGTGAGTCGGAATCCACAGCACAATGTCGGCGAATGCGAGGTCGGCAAGGAGTTGCCAGTCACCGACGAGGAGATGCAGCCATTCGACGTCGGCGTCGTTGGAACGACCCTGGGAGAGAACGAGGTCTGAGAGCGTCGACACGGGTCCAAGTTTAGGCGCGCTGGCGAGGTGGCCGGTTTCAGCCGGTGTCAGCCGATGACGCGCACGGTGAGGCCGGAGTCTGGTCCCCAGCGAAACGCCAGACGGGATGCCTCGGTCACACCCGCCGCGGAGTCGGTCACCCCGTGGTTCAGGTGATAGCTCACCGGCGCGCTGGAAAGCTCCGAGCGAGCGAAAGAGCGCACGTTAGCGCAGACTGTGTCATCGTGATCGCCGGCGGCGGTGCTGAGCATGCACACCTCGTCGGGCGGGGGATTGCGATGGGCAAAGACTCGAACCCCGTAGTACACCCCGACAAAGCGAGTGGAATCACGAGCACCAAAAGCACTGTCGCCGCCGCAGAGAAGATGATCGTCGGATGGCGGCGCCGCATCGACACGAAGGTGCCGGGAGGTGCAGTCGCGAAGCGGGTCTCCGCGGGGCCTCACCCCCGTGTGGTTCGATCGCCTGACGAGCCGCGAAGATGGCGTCGTCGAGCGCTCCCGCGTCTCGATCCAATTGCTGCTCAAGGAGCAGAAGCCGCGCCTCGCTCTCACCCTCACCCAGCCTGACAGCCGCACCCGATTCGGCCACCGCACCGATCGGATGACTTCCGCTCATGAGAATCACACCAGCCACTCCGCGAACGAACCAAAAGAGATCCTGCGCTCTCGAACTGTATTGCGAGCTGTATTGCGAGACAATGGGGCGAATGCGCGGAACACCCCGCGCCCGGCCCGAGGAGAACGCGTGGCACAGAAAGACTCGAAGAAGAAGCTCTCGAAGAAGGCCTCTGGCAAGAAGAAGCTGGTGAAGGCCGCCAAGTCCGAGCGAAAGAAGGATGCAGCAAAGAGCGAGAAGAAGGCAGCCCGGGCTGCCGGGGCCACCGCAAAGAAAGCTGTTGCACTGAAAAAGACAGCACCGGCCAAGAAAGCGGCGCCAGCCCGCGACGTCGCCCCGGCAACGAAAGTCCCTGCGACCCGCGTGCGACGGACTCCGGCCCCGAAACCTGCCGAACCCTCCCTCGCCTGGACCGTCGTCGCGCTTCGGGCGCACGCCCGTGCTGCTGGAATCGTCGGATACTCGCGGATGAAGAAGGACGAGCTTCTCGAGGGGCTTCGGGCACACTAACCCCAGCGCGCACCTAGAGTGGGGCCAGCGCATCGAAGGTGAGCCCGCCGGGAGCAGTTACCCTCAAGCCTCTGCGGCAGAACGACTACACCGGCAGCACGGCAGTGCGGTGCAACCAGTTTCGCCGAACTGCCAGTGCGGGCTGCGGCAAGAGTTTCTGTCGCACAAGCGCAGCGACCGCTATTCGTGCGGGAGACTTTGGCGCGATGTCTACGATTGTGCGCCCGGTGAGGATCGCGCCGTCGAAAGCCGCCTGATCATGCGGCACGAGAACGGGATTTGCGATTCCACCGAAACGCTGCAGGGTCTGGCGCACTTGGCCTGATGCCCCGGGGCCGATCGCGCTCGCCCGCAGCTTATTCATTACAACCGTGATTCGATCGGTGTCGATCGTCTCCAACAGGTCCACGTGTGCTCGGAGGAAGCGAGAGAGTCCGACGGGATCCGCCGCGCCGACGGCAACCACCTCATCGGCGGCCCTCAGCGCCGCGATCGTCGCTCCATTTCGCCGAGGCGCGAACAGGTCGCTGCTGATCTCTTCGTCGTTCTCGAGGCTTGCCCCGGTATCGAGGATCGTGTAGTCCACCCACTCTCGACAGGAGGCAATGGCGGCAGTCACCCGCTCCCCGGAGAGCTCCGGCCAACGACTCGGACGGCCGATTCCCGTCAACACCCAGAAGCTGCCGCGTGCCGTGAGGTAGCGCTGGCCAATGCGCTCCAGCTCGAGCCTTGTGAGCGCATCGGCGCCGGCCAGACGGCAGGCCGCCGCGAAGCCGGGAGCCTCATCGAGCAGACCGAGGGCCGGGGCGATCGATCCGCTGTGCGTGTCCACGTCAGCGAGAGCCACCGTCACTCCGGCGGTCGCGAGTTCGGCGGCGAGGCAGATCGCCATCGACGTGCGTCCCGGAGCGCCGGCTGGACCCCACACGGCGATAACCGTACCGTTGCGCGGCTGCGCGGCGGCATCCTGTGCACCCGGATGCCCGAGCAACAGCATCTCGATCTCCGCCCAGTCGGCATCGGCGGCAACCACCTCGAGAAGGCCAAGGCTTGCCGCATAGCGACGCTCCGAATCGGTGGCGACCAGTGCGACGATGCGCACTCCGGTGGCATCCGCTTCAACTATGAGGCGGTTGTTGAGGTAGCGAGTTGAGGCTGCGAGGATCACGAAGTCCGGTACCGTCTGGGCCAGCTGAGATGCGAGCTCGTCGGCACTGGAACACCGCACCGATAGCTCGAACCCCTGGCGCACGAGCTGCATCGAAATGCTGTCTTCGAGCTCTAGGGGGAGAGCCAGAGCAACCGTGGACATTGCTCAGCCCCTCACAGGGATGCTCGACGGCACGAGCGACAGGGCGGCGGCGTTAGCGATCGCCTCGAGCACTGCCGCGGTCTTCGTGCGGGGCACGAGCAGTTCCACCGACTGTTCCGATCGGTCTGCGATCACGCCTTCCGCGGTGATCACCCGAACCACCGTCGCGGATGCGACCAGCACAGATGGGGGCCCGAACACGCTGTCTTCTGTCTCCTTCGCGCACCAGAGATCGACGACGCTGCCGTCTCCGATAGACCGCGCGAGCTCGCCTCTCACACTCACCACGATCGAAGCAACGGCCGACCCGAGGACATCGCCGACGGCGGAGACGGGAATGAGTTCACCCGCCGATACCGCGCGCGTGACCACGAAACCAGTGCGCGGGATGTCGCCGTCGACGAGGTACTTGCCCCCAAGGGAACCCAGGCGCACGCTACGCGCATCGAAGTCGGAGGCATGCACCCGGTCGCCGAGGCTGAGGGATGATCGGGCGGCATAGACGAACACGCTGCTCTCGGCGGCCGAGACAACGGCCACCACACCGAGCACCGAGCCGACGACGAGCGCAATGCCGATGGCGAAGCGCGGATCGAACCAAAACGCTCGTGGTGTGCGCTCGGAGTCGCCGGCGCCACGTCCGGACGGTGCCGGGCGGCTCGACACCGTCCTGCGCCGCGGCACCCTCATCGTGCTCACCACATTCCTCCGGTCCCTGCGGCATCCGTGCTGCAGGACTCCATGTTCGCCACCACGGCGGCCCCGCGGGAAAGTTATCCACACCCCCGTCGTGCGGATTGTCCGCCCTCCATAATCGAGGCATGACGCACTCGGATTCCCCTGGCCAGGATGCCGCTCTCGGCCGATTCCTGACGCTCGCCGACACTGCGGACGTGCTCAATATTTCCGCAAGCCAGGCGTACGCTCTCGTGCGGTCCGGCGAGCTGCCCGCAATCAAGGTGGGGGGACATGGGCATTGGCGGGTGGAGCGCTCGGTGCTCGAGTCATACATCGAGGCCAAGTATGAGGAGTCGAGGCGGATGAGCCTCTGGCAGCAGTGCGACTATGCGAGCCTCTCGGAATATTCCTTCGGCTTGCGCGGAGCACCGGGCAGCACCCCGGTGGAGTAGGACTCAAAACCTGACGAAAAGCAGCCGGGTAAACGGCACGATCCGGTAGTGCGAGACCAGGTTTTCACGGCGAACCGTGCCTGCCTCGTGCACGGCGAGATCGAGGTGATCCCGACCCACCCGATCGATCGTGCCGCTGATCACACCCTCGCTCATCACGAGCTCGACCGACTGACGCCGTCGACACAGATCTCGTAAGACGAAGGCGAGACCGAGTCGCCGAGACAGTCCGCGCTCGGACTCGGTCACGGCAAGCTCTTCGAGGCTGTTGCTCACCTGCGAGCGGGTGAGTAGGAGGCCGGCGATCGCGTCGAGAGGCAGGATGAACTGCGCACCTCGCAGGGTCTGGTCCACCACATCCCCCGAAATCCAGTCGCGGCCGAAGGTACGCGGACGCAGATCGAGCGTTGACCCATTCACGAGTGAAACCCGCACCGGTCCGTCGTCACGCTCCGTGCCGAGCGCAAAAAGACGGTCGCGAATCGAGAGTCGCCCGAGGCGAAGCCGCTCCTCCTCGGCCCGCAAATCGGTCTCCTCGGCACCGAGCTCCTGTTCGAGCTGGCCCTCGAGATCATCGAACAGATTGTCCCAGCGCATGCAGCGACGCTAGCGACGGTGGTGCCCTGGCGGAGCGGGTTATCCACACCCCCGCGTTGGGGCATGGACAGCAAGCCCCCAATGCTGCTTGAGTGGCTCCTCAAGACGTCACCCCCATTTCGGGGGTAGACCCTTCCTCGACCCAAACCTCGTGGGGACACGCACATGAGCGATGCACGGCCAGCACAGCACCCCACACCGGTCGCGCCGTTCGGCGGCCTCCCGAGCAAAGTTATCCGCTCACCATTCCAACCGGACGAGTTCTTCGGTGCGCAGCCGGCATCGCGATCGTCCCTGCCCAATCCCCAGCCGCTGCTCGAGAACCTCACGCGCTGCGTGATCGAAATTCTCGCTGGTGCACGCGATCTCGAACAAATCTCTCGCTGGGTGACGGATGATGTCTATCGCCACCTGCTCAAGCGGGTGGTCTTGTCGTCTCGCGCGCGCCAGGCCACGGGCCAGGTTGTTCGGCGCCCCACCTTTTCGATCGGATCGACATCGATTTGCGAACCGCGAGACGGCGTGGTCGAAGCCGTCGTGATTGTGCGCAATCGGGCCCGCACCCGCGCGGTCGCGCTGCGACTGGAAGGGCTCGATAACCGGTGGCGGGCCACCGCGATCAACGTACTTTAGTGGCGCGACGAGGAACGAGCTACGAGCTACGAGCTACGAGCTACGACTCAGCGGTCCGGATTCTCGTCATCGTCGTCGAGTTCGGCGAGCGCATCGTCGCGTGATTCGCTGGCCTTGACCACCACCCGGTCGCGAGCCTCCTCACCCCGTTCACGCAGCTCGGTCGCCGTGATCGAAACGCGCTCGCGAAACTCCTCGGCGGTCTCGGTGGTGCGATCCGCGACATCCTTCGCCAGCCCGGTAGTGCGATCCGCGACATCGCGCGCCGTCGTCGAGGTCATCCCGGCGACGTCCTTCGCCACTGACGTGACCCGCTCGGCGAGGTCAGTGGCCACCGTCACGGTACGATCGGCGACCTTCCGACCCGCATCCGCCGTGGCGCGCACGCTGTCAGCGATTGCTGCGGGAGTGGCCTTCGCTATCGATTCCGCCTTCGCGCGTACCGCGGGAGCCTGCTGGCGGGCGTATCCCTCCACTTCGATGCGGGTCTTGCGCACCCCGGAGCTCTCCCACAGGCGTCGGGTCGCTCGAGCAATCTGCTCGAAGCGCTCGCGTCCGGCGTGTGCTCCGAGAACATAACCGACGGCGAGCCCGACAATAAGCAAAAACTTTGATCTCATGAGACCAGCCTAAGCACTGCGGCGGGAAGCGCGAGCGGGTTACCCCAGCGCGTTATCTCCCCAGCAGCACGGAGAGGCCGGTCAGCTCTTGCGCTTGTCCTGGGCGCGCCGTTCCGCGCGGTTGGCAGGGGCTGCACCGCCACTGTTCTGGCCGAATGTGCCACGCTGGCCCTCAGCGGTGGCGGCCTTACCGAAGGAGGACCCACCGCCCGACGCATCCTGCGCCTCCTGGGCCTTCGCCGTGGACGCCCGGTCGAGCTGACCGCGCGCATTGCGCACCTCCACCTCGCCCTGATTGTCGGCGTTGGGTGCGGAGTAGCTGAGACGATCGACGGGAGCGGCGTTGCCGGTGAGTCCTTTGGCAGCCACGGTCGGAACAGCAGCAGTGGCCTCTCCTCCTCCGGTCACTTCGACCTCGAGGTTGAACAGGAAGCCAACGGACTCTTCGCGGATCTGCCCCATCATGCTCTGATAGAGAGCGAAACCCTCACGCTGGTACTCGACCAGCGGATCGCGCTGAGCCATCGCGCGCAGACCGATTCCATCTTTGAGGTAGTCCATCTCGTAAAGGTGGTCGCGCCAGCGACGATCGATTACCGAGAGCACGACGCGACGCTCGAGCTCGCGCATGGCGGGCTCTCCGAGGGCGGTCGTGCGTGCCGCATACTGCACCCGGGCATCTGACAGAATCTCCTCGGTGAGGAAACCGGTGGTCACCTTGTTGCGCGATCCCGCCTCGCTGAGGAGCTCATCGATCGTGATCGACACCGGATACAGCGTGCCGAGTTCGGTCCACAGTGCTTCAAAGTCCCAGTCGTCGGCATGGCCGTCTGAGGTGTGCACGTCTACGACCTCGGTGATCACGTCTTCGAGGAACTTGGAGGTGCGATCCTGAAGGTCGTCGCCCTCGAGGATGTGGCGGCGGTCACCATAGATCGCCTCGCGTTGACGGTTGAGCACGTCATCGTACTTGAGCACGTTCTTGCGGATCTCCGCGTTACGTGACTCCACTTGGCTTTGGGCGCTTCGGATGGCGCGACTCACGACCTTCGACTCGATCGCCAGGTCGTCCGGCACACTGCCTCGGCCCATGAGGGATTCCGCGGCGGCCGAGTTGAACAGCCGCATTAGGTCGTCGGTGAGAGACAGGTAGAACCGGCTCTCGCCCGGATCGCCCTGGCGACCGGAGCGACCACGCAGTTGGTTGTCGATGCGGCGGGACTCGTGGCGCTCGGTGCCAAGCACGTACAGCCCGCCGACCGAGACGACCTTATCGGCCTCCTCCTGCACCACGTTCTTGACCCGGTCAAACACGGCATCCCACTCCGTCTCGTACTCCTCCGGAGTGTCGATCGGGCTGAGGCCGCGCTGGTTCATCTCGGCCACGGCGAGAAACTCAGCATTACCGCCGAGCATGACGTCGGTGCCGCGCCCCGCCATATTGGTGGCGACAGTGACGGATCCGAGCCGACCGGCCTGTGCCACAATCGCCGCCTCACGGGCGTGATTCTTGGCGTTGAGCACCTCATGCTTCACGCCGCGCTTGGCGAGGAGTTTCGAGAGGTATTCGCTCTTCTCCACGCTCGTCGTGCCCACGAGCACCGGCTGTCCCTTGTCGTGCCGCTTGACGATGTCTTCCACCACCTGGCCGAACTTGGCCTCCTCGTTCTTATAGACGAGGTCGGACTGGTCGATGCGCAACATCGGCCTGTTGGTGGGGATGGAGACCACGCCGAGCTTGTAGGTACTCATGAACTCGGCGGCCTCGGTCTCGGCCGTACCGGTCATGCCGGAGAGCTTTTTGTACAGCCGGAAATAGTTCTGAAGGGTCACTGTGGCGAGGGTCTGGTTCTCGGCCTTGACCTCGACGTTCTCCTTCGCCTCGATCGCCTGATGGATGCCCTCGTTGTAGCGACGACCCATCAGAATGCGGCCGGTGTGCTCGTCGACGATGAGCACCTCGCCGTTCATCACGACGTAGTCCTTGTCCTTCTTGAACAGGGCGGACGCCTTGATCGAGTTGTTAAGGAACGAAATGAGCGGAGTGTTGGCTGATTCATACAGGTTATCGATGCCGAGATAGTCCTCGACCTTTTCAATACCCGGCTCGAGCACGCCAACCGTGCGCTTCTTCTCGTCGACCTCGTAGTCGACATCCGAAACGAGCTTCGTTGCGAGGTTTGCAAACTCCGCAAACCAGCGGTTGGCCTCACCGGATGCGGGACCCGAGATGATGAGCGGAGTGCGTGCCTCATCGATGAGAATCGAGTCGACCTCGTCGACGATCGCGTAATTGTGCCCACGCTGCACCATGTCGCTGGCCTGCCAAGCCATGTTGTCGCGAAGATAGTCAAACCCGAACTCGTTGTTCGTGCCATAGGTGATGTCGGCTTCGTACTGCTCTCGACGCTCAACCGGAGTCTGGCCGGAGAGGATGACCCCGGTGGACATGCCGAGCGCGCGAAAAATGCGGCCCATGAGCTCGGACTGGTAGCTGGCGAGATAATCGTTGACCGTGATCACGTGCACGCCACGGGACGGGATGGCATTGAGGTAGGCCGCGAGGGTCGCTACCAACGTCTTGCCCTCGCCGGTCTTCATCTCGGCGATGTTGCCGAGATGAAGCGCTGCGCCACCCATGAGCTGCACATCGAAATGACGCATGCCGAGTGTGCGCTTGGCAGCCTCCCGCACTGCAGCGAAGGCTTCCGGCAGGAGGTCTTCCAGCGACTCGCCGTTCGAGTAACGCTCGCGGAACTCCACGGTTTCCTTCTTCAGATCCTCGTCGCTGAGTTCGCTGAAGTCGTCTTCCAGGTGATTGACCGCCTGCGCATACCGCTCCAGCCGTCGAAGGACTCGACCCTCGCCGACACGGAGGACCTTCTCGAGAACGTTGGCCACTGCTAACTCCAGATGAATGTGGGATTCGCCACGACAGCACCGCGAAGCGGGGCCTGTGACCGGTTCGTAATAGTAGCAAGACTAGCCGGTGGCACAGCCGAGGATCCGGCCCACCCGGGCAGTGAGGTTGCCGAGGACAACCCAGAAGTGGGGCCACCGCGTGTGCAATGACCCCACAGCTCCGATGCGGGCGGCGTCTATTCTCGCCGGCCTCAGCCGCGCATCTTGCGCGATCCCGCTCTCTCTTGCAATTCGCTCGTGGAGTCGTCGAGGCCGATGACGCCGTAGTCCCAGCCCTTACGGCGGTAGACGACGCTCGGGCGATCGGTTTCCGCATCCATGAACAGGTAGAAGTCGTGCCCGACGAGTTCCATATGGTAGAGAGCGTCATCAACCGTCATCGGCACCTGCGCGAACACCTTCTTGCGGATGACTACCGGGCTCCACGCTGCCTCCTCGTCTTCCGCAATCACGTCTTCAATCACGGTAATGGAACCGGTGCGCACCTTTTCCATCACCGCAGCATCCGCGGGTGTCACGTCGGTACCTCCGAAACCACCGGCGCTCGCTTCACGAATCGAGGCCGGTCGATGCTGTCCCCGATGCACCTTCTGGCGGTCCTTCGCCCGACGCAGTCGCTCGACGAGTTTGTCGAGAGCGAGATCGAGGGCGACGTACTTGTCGGACCCGTTGGACTCCGCGCGCACGAGCGGCCCCGGTCCGATCAGGGTGAGTTCAACCCGATCGTCGCCGCTTGACCCATTCTTCTCATTGTGGCGGCTCACCTTGACTTCAAAAGCGAGGGCCTTGTCTGCGAGATGGAGGATTTTCTCGGCCTTCTCGGTCGCATATGACCGAAATCGATCCGTGATTCCCACGTTGCGGCCGTTGATGGAAATTTCCATGGCACTCCCCAGTTCCTGTTGGGTTGACGGCACGACGCCCGGTTGAATCAGGCGATGATTCCGCGCCTCTTTTGCCCACCGTAGTCCTCGTCATGCATCGATGTCACGGCTTATCTTGAGCTCTGATGACAAACCCAGCGAACGCCGAGGTGTCGCCGCAAGTACGGCTGCGCCGAGCACCTCAGCGCCACCATCACGCAGCGAACGGATGACCTCGGCAAGGGTCGCACCCGTGGTGACGACGTCGTCGAGCACGAGAAAGCGTCGGCCATGTAGCGGTCTCGTCGGCGCCATCGAGCCGACAAGATTCAGGGCCCGCTGCGCCCTGCCGAGAGTCTTCTGACTCGCCCTCTCGTGCAGGTTGATGAGCACTGAGACAGGTTGTGGAAGGCCAGCGGCACGCGCGAGCAGTCGAACCGGATCGTAGCCCCTTCGCCGGAAAGACGCGCGGTTCACGGGGGGAATCGCGAGTTCCACCGTGCCGGCGGCGGAGGAGCCAGCATGCAGCATGAAGCATGAGACCGCGCTGCGCAGCGGCACTGCCAGCGCTCGCGCAACATCCGTTCGCCCTTTTTCTTTGAGGCCGAGGATGGCGCGGCGCACCACTGAGTCATAGGCGAGCGCCGCCCACACTGGCGTGCCGTCGTCGAGAGGCCGCGCAAACGGGTGCGGCTGCAACTGGCCGCGGCATCCGGAGCAGAGAGCGCGACCGTCGTCATCACATCCGGCACAGGCGATGGGCAACACGACCGCGATGGCATCGAGGACAGCCTCCCGCAGCGAATGAGAAATTGTGAACACCATGGCTGGATCCTGCCCGAACCGGCCGCGAGACATCACCGGGTGGCGCCGGTCGGGAGACGCCGCCGGAGGTTGGCAGCCTGTGCAGGACTAGCGCTGGGTGGCGATGAAGTCCGCGGTCACCTTGGACGACTGCCAGCTGCTTCCGCCCCAGCTGTAGAGGGTGGAGTCGTCACGACCGAGCACGCGCAGACCGTTCTCGCCTTTGTTGCCGCCGACGATCTGGCGGGAGACAACAAGCGAGCTCAGCGCCGTCTTCTGCCCACCTATCGCGTACAGCTCAACTCTCGATTGACCTTCGACGGTGAGAAGAGTGCCGACCGTCCACTGGTCGACCCAGGTCGCGTCTACCGCTACGCCGTTACCGAGTGACACGTCGACGATCGCCGGGCCGATGCCGATGGGTTCGAGCTTCTCATTGCGCAGGATCGCCGCAACCATGAGCCTCGGTCCGGTGGGGGTAGACAGAAGCATGAGTACCCGAGCGCCCTCCCTCGACACGCTGAGGGAAATCATCTGCGATCCGTCCTGCATTTTTGCAGAGACGGGGTGGGCAGTGCCTGCGGGATCGTAGACATTGATCGCGTTGGGCGTATTCTTCGGAACCGACCAGGTGTAGCCGGCTTCGTCGAGTGACGGGGCGATGAGATCCGGACGCGGATCGATGAGAGCCACCGCACCGGTCTTGCGCACGATGGAGACCCCAGCGCTGCCAAGCACAGCGACCTCCTGCTGGTCGGATGAGATCGTGGCATCCCGCGCGCCGAGTGAGAGCACTTTGGTGCTGATTCCCGCGAGATCGGCAACGCGGTGGTTGGCGTAGAAGCCGAACTCGTTCTTGCGCCGCACGAGCGCTTGGCTGTCAACCGAGAAGTCGACCTGGGGCCCAGCCGTGCCGAGGTCGTCGACCTGCACGGGGGTGCCCTGAATCGAGAGTCGCACCTGCGAGATGCTCGATACTGACCGCAGGCTCTGAGCGAGTTGCAGGTACATGTTCTGGCGGTCCCGCGCGCTGGCCACCAGTGCCTCCTTGGAGAGGTCCACCTGAGCCACACCGTCGGCCGGGGTGACGGCGCTGCCAGCATCCGAGAGCTTCGTGCCGTCCGGGAATCGGGAGAAGGCCGCTCCCTTGAGCCAGTCCGGCGGCCCGGCGAGAAGAGCCGTCACGATTCGGGTCGACGCCGTGCCGATCGGGTACCAGCGCACGTCGGGCACAAAGTACTGGTTCTGCTGGTCGAGAAAATAGAGCGGGTACTGCCGGAAAATACGCTCGAAGGTCTGGTCGGCAAGCACAATGCCATCCGATGCCGCGCTGATGCGCCACTGGTTGCCTTCCTTCACGAAGGAGAACGGCAGGGTGAATGACTGGCTGGTCTGCGAGTAGGCACCCGTGCTGTCGACAGTGGCCACTGTTTCGAACGAATACGCGAGGGAAGCGACACTGAGTTGGCTGATGCTCGGCGTGCCGGAACGCACCTGGACGCTCTGGCGCGGATCCCACTTGGTTTTGAAAGAAGAGGAGAGAAACTGCTTGGACACGGCGTAGCCACCGGTGGCAGAGGTGAATGACGCGACGAACCCGCGGAGGATGCTCTGCTGGCTCGCGCCGGCCTCCGGACCTTGCGGATTGAATGCGATGTTCGATCCGGTGCTGTCTTCGCTCAGCGACAGCCCGGCATTCACCGGTCCGGAGTCGGGGATACCCACACATCCGGTGAGCGCGAGAAGCGCGGCTGCGATCACCGCTACCAGGAGCCCATGCCGGCGGTGGTCACGCATCGCGCACCTCCTCGAGATGAACGGCATCGTCCGGTGGCAGTTCGAGTGGAGACGAGACGATCGCGCGGCCGCGTTCCCGGGGCAGGGTCAGCCGAAAGCATGTGCCGATGCCGAGTCGCGACCACACTTCGAGTCGACCGTTGTGCAGCGTCGCATCCTCCAGCGAGATCGCCAGGCCGAGGCCGGTGCCCCCGATGGTGCGCTGGCGGGAGGGATCCGCCCGCCAGAACCGGTCGAAGACCCGCGAGACATCCGCCGCTTTCATGCCGATGCCGTAATCGCGCACCGTGAGTGCAATCGCTGTCGCGTTGCTATCGACCATGATGACGATCGGTTTGCCCTCTCCGTGTTCCACCGCATTACCGAGCAGATTGCGCAGCACACGGCGGATGCGACGAGCATCGATCTCCGCTTCGAAATAGCCGCCAGGTGCCACCAGTCGAAGTGACGAGCCTCGCTGTTCGGCGAGTGGCTGCATGCCCTCGACGGCATCTTCGACCAGCCGCACGAGGTTGGTGGGTTCGAGGTCTAGTTCGACCGCACCAGCGTCGTACCGGCTCACCTCGAGCAGGTCGGCCAACAGCACTTCAAAGCGCTGCACCTGTGCGTGCAGCAGCTCCGCCGTTCGCGCAGTCGCTGGCGCAAAATCTGCACGGTGGTCGTACAGCACGTCGCCAGCCAGTCGGATGGTGGTGAGCGGCGTGCGCAGCTCGTGCGAGACATCCGACACGAACCGCTGTTGAAGGCGCGACAACTCTGCCAGTTTGGTGATCTGGTGCTGGAGACTATCGGCCATTCCGTTGAATGAGCGGGCGAGGGTGGCGATCACGTCGTCCCCCCGTTCCGGAATGCGCTGCTCCAACTGGCCGGCGGCCAGTTTCTCACTGGTTTCTGCGGCGAGCCTGATCGGCCCGACGACGAGCCGCACCACCGTGTAGGTGACCGCACCGATCAGCAGCACGAGCGCGAGTCCGCCGAGGGCAAGGGTCTGTTGCACGTACCCAAGGGTCGTCTGCACCGAGGACAGGTCATAGACCAGGTACAGCTCGTAGCTGCCCGCGGTCGGCACGCGCACCTGCGATCCGACAACGAGAGCCGGCGAGCCATCCGACAGCGTCGCCGACTGGTACTGAACGTGTGTGACGTCCTTGACCACTCGCGCCCTGAGGGAATCGGTGACGACCCCGTCGGGGAAGTTCGTAGACGACACGGGCTGCATGTTCTGCGGCGTCTCGGCCTGCCCCGGCGTGCGTTTGATGGCGAACTTGGTACTGGCCGGTGCGGTGGTCGACGGCAGAAACTTGTCGGTTACGGAATTCGCCACGATGTCGAGCTCGACCGTCGGCGCCTGGTCATTGGCCGGCTGCGCCGCATCGAAGGTGCTTTGGGCCTGGTTATGGATGGTGCGGGCTTCCTGCTGCACCTGGATGCTCCGCGATGCGAACAGATTTGTAGCGATGCTCACCGAGATGAAGCCCCCAATCACGATGACCGCGAATCCGGAGAGCAATACCGTGATCGCTACCGTGCGAAACTGCAAGGAGACTCGCCAGAATCGCACGAGACGACCGATTAGGGAGCGCCAGTCGAAGCTATTCACGTTGACGGCTCTTCCCGGCCCGACTTTCCACAGCACATTGCCTGGGTCAGTAGCTTGAGCCCGCGCGGTAGCCGACTCCGCGCACGGTCATGACGATGCGCGGGTTGTCCGGATCTTCTTCCACCTTGGCGCGCAGGCGTTGCACGTGCACGTTCACGAGTCGCGTATCGGCCTTGTAGTGGTAGCCCCACACCTGTTCGAGCAGCATCTCGCGAGTGAAGACCTGTTGCGGGTTGAGTGCCAGGGCAAGAAGAAGCTCGAATTCGAGCGGCGTGAGGTTGATCCTCGCCTCGCCGCGCCGCACTTCGTGACCTGCAACATCCAGCTGAAGGTCACCAACCTGGAGCAGGTTCGTGGCGGCGGTCGGCGTCGGACGCAGTCGGGTACGGATGCGGGCGACGAGCTCCTTAGGATTGAAGGGCTTGACGACGTAGTCGTCGGCTCCGCTCTCGAGTCCGCGCACGACATCCGTCGAATCGGACTTGGCGGTCAGCATGATGATCGGCACGCCGGATTCGGTACGGATCTCCGCGCACACCTGGATGCCGTCTTTGCCGGGCAGCATGAGGTCGAGCAGCACGAGATCGGGCTTCGTCTCGCGGAATGCGGCGAGCGCGAGACTGCCGTCTCCGCAAAAGGAGGGCTCGAATCCCTCGGAGCGCAGCACGATCCCGATCATTTCCGCAAGGGCGGTGTCGTCATCGACTACGAGAATGCGTGCGGTCATTGTCCGGTCTTCATGTGGCGGTTCGGGTCTGAGACAGGCTCAGCTGCTTTCGCATAAGAGTAGTCGAGTGTGAAAGCATAATCCCATGGGCAGGTAGCGCCCGCCGGACGCTGAACGCCCGGACACTTTATGCTTTGGCTCGACGACAGGATCACGAGTGACCGACGAACAGAAGTGGGCGAGCCCGGCGGCAGTAGTGCCAGCCATCGCTGCCGCCGTGCCCCCGATCGTGCCTCCGGTCATGCCTCCGGTGGCGCCACCGGTCGATCCGCGCTTCGTCGTCCAGAACTCCAGCACTGGCAATGGTTACGGCTACGAAGGTGCAGGCGGCGCCCAGCCGGGTTGGACTCCGCCGCCGAAGCCGGGCCTCATCCCCCTGCGTCCGCTGGATCTCGGCACGATTCTCGGTGCCTCGTTCCGGGTGCTTCGCCGCAACCCCAAGCCAACCTTCGGCGCAGCTCTCCTCATTCAGGGCAGCGTCTACCTGCTGCTGATCCTCGTGGTGGCGGGGGTCACTTTCAACGCCGTCTCCCGCGTGAATTCAAGCAGCAGCCAAAATACGGACCAGATCACGGCCGGCGCGACCGGGCTCATCATCGTGGCCTCGATCATCCCCGCCCTCCTCGCGGTGATCGCCTCGGCGGTCCTGCAGGGCATCATCGTGCTCGAGGTCTCGCGCGGCGCTGTCGGCGAGAAACTGACACTTCGTGCTCTCTGGACGAAGGCTCGGGGCCGCATCGGAGCGCTGATCGGCTGGGCCGCGCTGCTCGTGCTCACCGTGACGGTTGTGCTCGGTGCGATCGTGCTGATCATTGTGATGCTCGCGGTGAGCCTCGGTACCGGCGGGATCATCGCCGCCGTACTGATCGGATTCCTCGCGTCTTTCTCACTGGTCGTTGCCTTCGTCTGGCTGAGCACCAAGCTCGCCCTGGTGCCGAGCGTGCTCATGATCGAGCGTCTCAGCATCCGCGACTCGGTGGCCCGCTCCTGGTCGCTCACGCGTGGGTATTTCTGGCGCACCTTCGGCATCACGCTTCTCGTCGCAGCGATCATCGGTTTCGTGAGCCAAGTGGCCTCGATTCCCCTTTCCATCGTCACCCAATTCGCAACGGTGCTCTTCGACCCCCAGGGCCAGAAGGGCAGCGGAGTGACCGTGCTGCTTGTGGTGGTCAGCCTGCTCGCCGTCGTGATCGCCGTCGTGATCCAGTCGATCACCTCCGTGGTGCAGTCGGCAACGACGGGACTCATCTACCTCGACCTGCGCATCCGCAAGGAGGGGCTCGACCTCGAGCTTGTGCGCTATGTCGAGGCGAGGCAGTCGGGGAACTCGAGCGTGGTCGATCCGCTGCTGCACGGTGCCCCGGTCTCGCCGGCGCTGGTTGCTGACGAGTCGCCGTGGGCGTGATCACGACGAGTCTCGCTCTGGTGCGACTCGATGTACCGGTGAACCCGGATTCCACTGAAGCCAAGCGGTGGATTATCCAGGAGCTCTCGAAGCCCGAATACCGGGCCGCCCAACCGACCTGGTTCGACCGCGCGTCGAAGGCATTCTGGGACTGGCTGCAGTCGCTGAAGATCGACGGCGGGCCTGGCGTCCAGGGTCCGATCCTGATCGTTGCACTGATCGTGGTGATCGCGGCTCTCGTCGCGGCTTTCTTCATCTTCGGCACCCCGAGGCTCAATCGGCGAAGTGCGGGAGGGAGTTCCCTGTTCGGCGATGACGATGTGAGGGATGCCGCCGCGATGCGCCGTTCCGCCGAAGAGGCCGCCGGCCGGTCGGACTGGGTGCTCGCCATCGAAGAGATCTTTCGCTCGATTGCCCGCGGGCTCGCCGAACGCACGCTGGTCACGGTCTCCCCCGGCACCACCGCGCGGGACTTCGCGGTGCGCGCCGGCACGGTGCTGCCCGCCTTCTCCGAGCGGCTCTCGGCCGCGGCATCCGCCTTCGACGACGTGCGCTACCTCAGCCGGGCGGGTAGCCAAGCGGTCTACCGCTCGGCCTCGGCCCTCGAGAGCGACCTGCGCGCGGCCCGTCCGGCATTGTCGTCCGCGGTAACGACCCCGTGACGGTTGTCGGCACGATCCTCACCCCCACGATCCGCGCCGCGAGCCGTAAGGGCGTCTTCTGGATCATCGCGGTCGTCTTCCTGGTGCTGATCGCCGTGATCGCGCTCGTCACCACCGGCGCCAAGACCGGCGGTGTGCCATTCTCGGCGACCAATCCCGCACCGGCCGGCAGCAAGGCGATCGCCGAGGTTTTGCGCACAAGGGGAGTGGATGTCTCGGTGCCAGCGACCCTCGCCGGCGCGCGCTCTGCCCTGCGCGGCTCCCCCGGCTCGACACTGTTCCTCGTCGACCCCGATTCTCACCTCGACTCCGCACAGCTGCGTTCCCTCGCCGCCCTCGCCGAGCATGTCGTGCTGCTGGCCCCCACCTTCTCGGAGGCCAGGACACTGGCGCCGGAGGTCGGTCTCGCCGGCGTCGTCGGCCGCGCCTCCCTCACCGCCCGCTGCGACCTGCCTGCCGCGCGCGCCGCCGGGCGAGTGACCGGTGCCGGATCCGGATTCCGCATCATCGACGGCTCAGCGGACGCGACCGGATGCTTCGGCAGCGGCAGCAACACGTTCTCGGTCGTGGACATCAGCCGGGCGAGGCGACACATCACGGTCGTCGGCACGACCGACGCCTTCGCCAACGAGCACATCGCCGAGCATGGCAACGCCGCGCTCGCGCTTACCCTCCTTGGCGACAACGCTCGGTTGGTCTGGTATCTGCCGACGATCGACGATTCATCGATCAGCGGCCCGACCATCGCCGAACTCACGCCCGCCTGGGTCGGCTCCGTCTCCACGCTGCTCATCATCGTCGCTATCGTCGCCGCGTTCTGGCGGGGACGCCGCCTCGGTCCCCTTGTGATCGAGAACCTCCCGGTCGTCGTGCGGGCGAGCGAGACGATGGAGGGCCGGGCTCGTCTCTACCAGAAGGGTGCGGCACGGCTGCGGGCTCTCGACTCGCTGCGAATCGGTGCCGTGTCCCGGCTGGCCACGCTCTGCGGCCTGCCGCGGCTCTCGACGGTGGATGACGTGATCGCGGCCGTCGCGAGGGTCACCGCGCGCGATCCCTCCGACATCCGTTCCCTGCTGCTCAGCACGGAACCTCGCACCGACCGTGACCTCGTGCGGCTCTCCGATGAGCTGCTCGAACTCGAGCGGCTTGTTGCCCGCGATATCCATCCGTCTTGAAACGCGGCGCCCACCATGGAGAATTAACCAATGACCGAGACTGACCTGGCCACACCCTCCCTCGACACCCCGAGCGGCTCCCCCGCCCTCCGCGAGCAATTCGCCCGGGTGCGCACCGAAGTGGGTAAGGCCGTTGTCGGTCAGGACGGCGCCGTCACCGGGCTCATGATCGCGCTGCTCGCCGGCGGTCACGTGCTGCTCGAGGGAGTGCCGGGTGTCGCTAAAACCCTGCTCGTGCGTACCCTGAGCCGGGCGTTGCAGCTCGAGACAAAGCGCGTGCAGTTCACCCCTGACCTGATGCCGGGGGATGTCACTGGCTCGCTGGTCTATGACGCGCGCAGCGGTGAATTCGACTTTCGTGCCGGTCCGGTGTTCACTAACATCCTTCTCGCCGACGAGATCAACCGCACGCCCCCGAAGACCCAGTCCGCGCTGCTCGAGGCCATGGAGGAGCGCCAGGTGAGCGTGGACGGCGACACCCGACCCTTGCCGGTGCCGTTCATCGTGGCTGCCACCCAGAACCCGATCGAGTATGAGGGCACCTACACGCTGCCCGAAGCACAGCTCGACCGATTTTTACTCAAGCTCGTGCTCGAGATCCCCGAGCGGGCCGACGAGGTCAAGGTGCTGACACGCAGCGCCGCCGGCTTCAATCCCCGCAATCTCGAGGCCGCGGGCGTCACCGCGGTGCTGGATGCCGCGCAGCTCGCTGCCGCGCAGGAGGAGGTTCTCCGAGTGCGGGTATCCCCTGACCTGCTCGCCTACATCGTTGACCTCGCGCGGGGAACGCGCCAAAGCCCGAGCGTCAAACTCGGAGTGAGTCCGCGCGGAACAACGGCACTGCTCTCGGCCGCCAAGGCCTGGGCCTGGCTCAACGGATTCGAGTCCATCACGCCCGATCATGTGCAGGCGATGGTGCTGCCGGTCTGGCGGCATCGCATCCAGCTTCGACCGGAGGCCGAGCTGGAGGGGGTGGCACCGGACGCGATCCTGCGCGCAATCCTCAGCCAGGTGCAGGTGCCGATCTAAATGAGCGGCGGCTTCTGATGGCCTGGTCGGGGCGGTTCGTACTGCTGGTCGCGCTCGGAATAGTGCCGATCATCCTGCTCGACCAGCCCGACTTGCTCGGCATCTGGCTTCTGTTCGCGATCCTCGTGGCCGTGCTCGACCTGCTGCTTGCGGGTTCCCCGCGACAGCTCCGACTCGAACGGGAGCTGCCCGACCGAGTGCGACTCGGCGAGACCGTGGCATCCGCCCTGCTGCTCACCAACCTGGGGCGACGCACGATTCGGGGCATCGTGCGGGATGGCTGGCAGCCCTCAGCGGGCGCGTCACCGACCCGGGCCCGGCTGGTGCTGCCGGCGGGCGAGCGACGACGAATCGACACCTCCCTCACCCCGTTCCGCCGCGGTGAACGGCGCGCGGCACAGGTGACGGTGCGGTCGTTCGGACCGCTCGGACTCCTGGCCAGACAGGCGACCATCGACCTTCCCGGCGCCATCACGGTGCTGCCGCCGTTCAACTCGCGCAAGCATCTGCCTTCCCGGCTCGCTCGACTCCGCGAACTCGACGGGCGAACCAGCGTGATGATCCGCGGTCAGGGCACCGAGTTTGACAGCCTGCGCGAGTATGTACGCGGCGACGACGTACGATCCATCGACTGGCGCGCCACCGCGCGGCGCAGTGACCTGGTCGTGCGAACCTGGCGGCCAGAGCGCGATCGTCGAGTCGTGATCGTGATCGACAGCGGACGCACCTCCGCGGCCCGGATCGCCAACGAGCCGCGCATCGACACGGCGTTCGAATCGTCGCTGCTTCTCGCCGCGCTCGCGACCCGGGCCGGTGACCGGGTGGACGTCGTGGTCTTCGATCGTCGGGTTCGCGGACGAATCCAGGGGGCAAGCGGACCGGAGCTGCTCTCGCGCATGGTCACCGTGATGGCGCCGATCGATCCCGAACTCCTCGAGATGGACTGGTTGTCGGTGCCCTCGCTCGTGCGCTCGGTGACCAGCCAGCATGCGCTCGTCGTGCTCATGACCTCGATCGATGCGGCGGGCGGTTCCCGCGGCCTGCTCGGGATGCTTCCGCAGCTCACCCGCAAGCACACTGTCGTCGTATCCTCCGTGACCGACCCCTCGGTGCTGTCGGCTTCCCTCGAGCGCGGTGATCGGGACGACGTCTACCGCGCCGCCGCCGCCGAGCGCGCCATACTCGACACCACCCGCGTCTCGGCCGCCATCCGGCAGCTGGGGGCGGATGTCGTCACCGGCGCCCCCGCAGACCTCCCGCCGGCCCTCGCTGACCGCTACATCGCGTTGAAAGCGGCCGGCCGGCTGTAGAACACTTCCGGAGTAGCGCCCGATCGTCGCCTTGTCCCTCGAGGCGTGACCCTCGAGGCGTGACCCTCGTCCATTTTTCCTACCGCCTCCGTGTTCACACACGGCGGCGGTAAGAAAAACGGGAGATGGATGGCGCAGCGGCGCGCTCGGCCTACTCGACCAGCACCGCCTCGGCCGAGAGCTCCACGCGAAGAGCGGCACCGAGGGAGGCATCCACGTTCGTCCAGTACTGGATCGCGCGTTCCTTGATCACGGCGCTCTGCACGCCGCCTACCGCGCCGATCAGCGTCTGGAGGAACCGCTGCTTAGCTGCATCGTCGTACACATCGCGGTAGAGCGTGCCGGCCTGACCGAAATCGTCGTCTTCGGCGTGCAGGCTCGCTGCGGCGTAAACCAGTTCCCCATCGCTCTCCCAGGTGCCCTCGCCGGCTACCGCGGCATCCGCCACGGGCCCACCGAACGAGTTCGGGGCGTAGACGGGAGCGGATGCCGGCTTGAAACCATGCCGCGCGGCGCCATCCTGCGTGTAGCTGTTCACGGCCGCCTTCGGGGCATTCACCGGGATCTCGTTATAGTTGGAGCCGACTCGGTAACGCTGGGCATCCGGGTAGGAAAAGACCCGGGCCATCAGCATTTTGTCGGGGCTGATGCTGATGCCTGGCACGGTGTTGGCCGGCGAGAACGCGGCCTGCTCGATCTGCGCGAAGAAGTTCTCCGGGTTGCGGTCGAGCGTGTGGGTGCCGACCATGATCAGTGGATAGTCCGCCTTCGGCCAGACCTTGGTGAGGTCGAATGGGTTGAAACGGTAGGTCTTCGCCTCTTCGTACGGCATCACCTGCACGTGAACGTCCCACGAGGGGAAATCGCCAGCGTCGATCGCGTCATGGAGGTCGCGACGGTAGTAGTCGGCATCCGCTCCGGCGATGAGTTCGGCCTCGGCTCCGCCCATCTCAACGTTGCCCTGGTTCGAGGTGAAGTGATACTTGACCCAGAATTGCTCACCGGCCGCGTTGATCCACTGGTAGGTGTGCGACCCGAAGCCCGGCATCTCCCGCCAGGACCGTGGCAAACCGCGGTCGCCCATGAGGTAGGTCACCTGGTGGGCGGACTCCGGCGAGAGGGTCCAGAAGTCCCACTGCATGTCGGCGTCACGCAGGCCAGAGCCCGGCAGGCGCTTCTGGGAGTGGATGAAGTCGGGAAACTTGAGCCCGTCGCGGATGAAGAACACCGGGGTGTTGTTTCCGACGATGTCGTAGTTGCCCTCCGTCGTGTAGAACTTCACCGAGAAGCCG
>JANYEI010000160.1 GCA_025363205.1 Frigoribacterium sp. | reverse complement strand
CGTAGCGTGTGAAGGGCCATTGGATGGTGCCGTTGGGATTCGGCGTATAGAGAAAGCTTCCTCGCGGCGCAAAACTCGCCAACTTCGTCTGCCGCACCGGTGGCGGTGGCGGTGGCAGGGTAACGGAGTAGCCATCCCGGCTTGCGATCGTGGAAACCGCAAGTGTGGCGTCGGTGCTAGCAGCAAAGGATTGGCTTGGGGCCGATTCGGGCAGGGCGGAGGACAATCGCGTGAGAGCGGATGCCGAGTCGGCGCGGTAGAGGGCAGCCGCGGGCAACGAGGTCGACACGATCAGCGCCGCGACGCCGAGAAGAGCTCCAATAGCGGTCACCTTCGCGGGTGCCCCTTTCGGGGGGGCTCCGCGTTGATTTAGCCGTCTCACCAGGTCAGTCCTCTGCCAAGAATCACCAGTGCTTATGCATTCGTGAGACTTGGGCTTGTTCGGGTATCGCCATCCTGCAGCGACAAAGCGTTATATAACGAATCGGTAAAGGCTAGCAAGACTCTGCGCATTCGACCAGCGCACGCCACATTTTCGGTGCTTGGGAGGCCCGGGTTCCCTGGCGAGCGTGACCGTTCGCGTGCGCACACCCCTGAGTTTCGGTCCCATCTGACACGGATCGGGTCCCCACCGTTGCCTCGCTGGGAGAATAGTTTTAGCGGTCGCAAGGTTGCTGTATCCGCTCGCTCACGACCTCGGCGCTCGGTGCTCAGGAGTCCTTGCGGATCCAGCGGAAGGTCAGGCGGCAGGCCACGAGTCCCAGCACAAGCCAGATCGTCGTGACGAGCGCGACACCGCCGAGGTTCCAGGTGCCGCCCATTTCGAGCGCCTTGAACGAATCGGGAAGGAACACGGATCGCATTCCCTCGGCAAGCCACTTGAGCGGGAAGACGCTCGCGAAGTTCTGCAGCCATTCGGGCAGTTGAGAGAAGTTGAGATAGACCCCAGAGATGAACTGCAGGATGAGGGTGATCGGGATGATCACTGCCGTGGCGCTCTTGCCGGAGCGGGGAACGGCGCTCAGCGCGATGCCGAGCACAGCGCAGGTCGAGACGCCGAGGAGAAACACCCAGGCAAAGGTCAGCCACTTGGCGGGATCCGTCGGCAACGGCACCCGGAAGACCACGGCCGCGACGACCAGTAACAGAGCCGACTGCAGGATGCCCGTCACGATCACCTGCCCGATCTTGCCGATGAAGTAGCTCAGCACCGGCAGCGGGGAGCCGCCGAGTCTTTTGAGAGTGCCGTCGCTCTTCTCGGTGGCGATATCGATCGACATGTTCTGCAGTCCGCTCAGCAGCACTCCGGCCGCGAGCATTGCCGGCAGATAAAAGTCGGCCGCCGTCACCTTTGCACCGCTCGCTGTCTTGCCAAAGCTGCCTTCGCTGAAGGCCACCGAGAAAATGGTGAGAAAGATCAGAGGGAAGAGGAAGGTGAAGAAGACGGAGTCGCCCTGGCGGAAGTAGGTCTTCACCTCGTAGGCAACGCGGCTGGCCCCCAGCACAAGAGTGCGACCAGCGGGCAGTTTCGGGGTAACGATCGCAGTGGTCACAGTGAGCGCTCCAGTTGTTCCAGTGTCGTCTCTTCGGTGCTGTGTGCTGCGACGAGGGCGAGATAGACGTCTTCGAGGCTCGGGCGCCTCACCTCGAGCCCGTCGGGCTCTTTGCCGGTGTCGGCGAACAGGCGCGCGACCACGGATGCCGGCTCGGTGGTTCGCTCCTCATGCGGTCCGTTCTGGTCGTTCCAGCGCACGAACGGGATTCGAGCATCCGCTCCTCCGATCTCGTCGATCGTGCCAATGTCGATCAGCCGCCCGCCGGCGATCACTCCGGCGCGATCCCCCAGCTGGGCGGCCTCGTCGAGGTAGTGGGTGGTGAGCAGAATGGTGGTGCCCTCGCGTTTGAGGGAGCGGATGAGCTCCCAGAACGCCCGACGCGCTTCCGGGTCGAACCCGGTGGTGGGCTCGTCGAGGAAGAGCAGCTCCGGCCGCCCGATCACGCCGAGCGCGACATCCACTCGCCGCCGTTGTCCGCCGGAGAGGGACGTGATGCGGGCCTTGGCCTTCTCAGTGAGACCGACGGCGGCGATCACCTCGTCGACGTCGCGCGGGTTTGGATAGAAGCCTGCAAAGTGGGCGAGTTGCTCGCGCACGGTGACGTTTCCACTCTCTCCGGTGGACTGCAGCACGATGCCTAGGCGGGCCTTCCACTCGAGGCCGCCGCGCTGGGGGTCGACGCCGAGAACGCTGGCCTCTCCACTGGTGCGGTCGCGGTATCCCTCGAGGATCTCGATGGTCGTGGACTTGCCGGCGCCGTTCGGCCCGAGCAGTGCGAACGTCTCGCCGGCCTGGATGTCGAAGCTCACGCCGTTCACCGCCGCGAAGTCTCCGTATTGCTTGCGCAGGTCGCGCACACTCACGTGGGGAGGAGTTGTCATTCTCCTATGATGCGCTCGTGGCACTGCGCTATACCGTCGTATTGGCTTGAGCGGCAGCAAACAGTCGATGGATACAGGGTGGATGTGCGGATGCCTCGCGAGACTTCTGGCGGTACTTCTGGCCGCACGGCGCGGTCGGTGTCTGGCCGCACGGCGCGGTCTGCGTCTGGCCACGCGGCGCGGTGCGTCGTGAGCCACCTCGCCTCTTCACACGTGGCTCTCTTCGCGTCGAGCCGGCCCGCTTCGCGCCGAGCTGGCTCTCTCCAAGCCCCTCGCGTGACCCCGAGGTCTCGCGCCCGCCCTCCGGTCAGTGGCGAGAACAACATGGCCCGCGGGGCGTACTGGGTGCCGTTCTCGCCAGTGAGTGCTTGCTGTACCCCCGCGGGTCAATTCAGCGAGCTGCGCGAGAATCCTGAGCGGTGAGGCTGGTTCACCTTTCAGCGCCCTCCAGTTGCATACTCCCTCCAGTGGATCAGCGCCCACAGTCTTCGCCACCTCGGACTTCCGAGGCGCTACCTCGGCGCTGTCTCGCCGTCGTCGCGTGAGTGGCAAGTAGTACATGGTTCGGTGCGTGATCGGGGTGTAATTCTCGCCAGTGAGCGCCCACTGCGAGCTTGTCGACACCACGAGAGCTGCACTCGGCCCACCGCCTCGGCCTGCTGCAGTCGGCCTGCTGCGTCGACCCGCACTTCGCAGAGCTCGCAAACCACGCGAATACACCCGTGCCGTCTTCCTGCACACCCCGTGCACACCCCCGTGCGGTCCCCTGCATCGACTGCGCAACCGTCCGCGCCAGGGCGCTGCTCTCAGCCCTGCGACACCCGGGACGCGAGCACCGTGCGGATGCGGGCAATCAGCTCGTCCGGATCGCGCAGGTCATTCACGTTGATCAGCATCACGAACCATCCGTCCGCTTCGAGCCGTGACCGCCGGGTCATATCCGCCCTGAAGTTGTCGGGATCGAAGTGGTAATCACTTTGATATTCGATCAGCACTTTCTGCCGGGGGAAGGCGAGGTCGGCGCGGTATCTGAAGCCCCCGGAGGTCGTAATGGGCTGGTTGGCCACCAG
Organism: Frigoribacterium sp.; assembly: GCA_025363205.1. Lineage (GTDB taxonomy): Bacteria > Actinomycetota > Actinomycetes > Actinomycetales > Microbacteriaceae > Lacisediminihabitans. The sequence continues at coordinate 1,487 of JANYEI010000160.1, read as the reverse complement.
CCCGGGCAGCCCGGCCAGCAGGATAATCACACGAAGGTGGGACTCCTTTCGGGACTCCGACCGGTCGGACAACATCGGGTGGGCGGCGTGCAAAACGCGAATTCCTCGACGGCCCGGATAGCGCGCGATCGCAGCGGTGAGGGCCTCGGGGGAGGTGAGCGGAAGCATCCGCCGCACCAGAAAGTCGCCGACAGAAACAAGATCGGCGAGGTCGAGGACCGCGGCGAGTTCACAGAAGACCCTCTCGGGCGAGCTGATTCGAATATCGTGCCAGATCCGGATCTCGTCGTCCCGAATCGCAACCGAGTGACCCTGGATGCCTCGCCCCGTCGGTGCTCGGAGAGGCGCTGGAACGCTCACCTGCAGCCGGCGTGAACTGGACAGTCGGCTGGGAAGGGGGATTCCCATCACCGCTGCAGCCGTGACCCCGCTGAAGAAGCACGCAGCGGGTAGCCGCAGCTGCAGCACGCGGCAGAGCGTCTCAACCGTCGGAGCGGCCTCTGAAGGCATGCGCACCCCTCGGTACGGGCGGGCGAGATCCGGGCCGAGCATCCGGCCGCGCCCGAGTCCCGCGGATGCTCCCTGCCGGGTGCTGAACGGCGCGGTGCCGAGGTGGCGGGGTATCGGCACTCGAGGCGGCATGACGACAGGATGCCGCTTTGGCAGGAGCTGCGTCATCCGCTGTCCACAGGCTCGAGCGTCTCACGCCCTCGTTGGCCGCGTGACGGGCGAGAAGTGCACCCTCAGGCGGCGTTCGAGGGTGTTCTTCTTGCCACTCACCCCGCGGGTATCTCAGGTGGTCCGTCCACGCGCGGCCTGCTGTGACACGGGCGGCCTGCTGTGACACGGGCGTCCGCAAGCCCGGCCGGCGGGCGTCGAACCCGCGGGGCGCGCCCGTGACTGGCGACAAGAACACCTTCGCCCATGACGGAAGGGTGTTGTTCTTGCCAGTCACCCTGCTTTCGGCATGGGGCCGGCCGCAGACACGGGCGTGACGGCGGCGTCGAAAGCGCACCGTGGCATCACGGCCGATCCCAAGGCCGAGTGGGCCGTCGATCCGATCCTGGAACGAGCGCGGGACTGTCCACTGCCGCACCGACCAACCCGCCGTACCGATTACACAGCAACGCAGCCGCAGCTTTGCACCCGGCGGAGCCGTCGCCTACACTGGACCGTGGTAGTTGAAATCTGCCATCATTTCGTATGCCCATTTCGGGCGAACCCCTCGGTGCACAGCGTGCGGATGATGACAATTCGACTGCGAAGGGCGGTGGCTCAATTGGTAGAGCAGCGGTCTCCAAAACCGCAGGTTGCAGGTTCAAGTCCTGTCCGCCCTGCAGCTTGACTCGTGCACCTGTGCGGGTCAGCCATTTCCGGAAGGTAGTGACCAAGTGGCGAGAAATGTCATCGACGAACCGAGTGAAGACGTCGTCGCGAACGCCAACCAGGACCGTGGCGCAAGCCGTGGCCCATTCGGCAGACTCGTC
>JANYEI010000110.1 GCA_025363205.1 Frigoribacterium sp. | reverse complement strand
CTTCACCAGCGGCGTGGTCGAGCCTCCGGCCGTGATCGCGAGCACGAGGCCCCGCACGGCGAGCAGTCCCGCGAGCGTGACGATGAATGGCGCCATTTTTGCGTAGGCAACGAGCAGCCCCTGCAACAGGCCGATCACGCCGCAGACCACAAGCGGCAAAAGAAGGGCGCCGAGCACTCCGAGACCGGAGCCATACGCAGCGAGTACCCCGCCGAGCGCGAACACCGACCCGACCGAGAGATCGATTCCGCCCGTGAGGATCACGAAGGTCATACCAACGGCCACGATCAGGGGGAACGACGACTGGGTGGCGATGTTGGTGAAGTTGCCGGGGGTGAAGAAGGTAGGAAATGACGCCGCCCCCACCGCGAGAAGGATCACGAGCACGATGGCGGCGCCGTAGCCCTGCAGAATGCCGGCAACGCGTTCTCGTCGGGCCTGACGGTCCGTCGTCGGTCCGGCACTCGTCTCGATTGCCACGCTCATCGCACTGCCGTCCGTCCGCGTTGGATATATACCGCGAAGAGAATGATTACGGCCTGGGTGATCTGTGAGAACGCATCCGGAACATTGTGCTGATTAAGCGTCGCACCGATGAACTGCAGGAGGAGCGCTCCGGCGACGGTTCCCGCCACCTTGACCTGCCCTCCGGTGAGAGGGGTACCTCCCACCACGACGGCGGTGATTGCCGAGAGCTCAATCAGGTTGCCAAGGGTCGAGGGCACCGAAGCCCCCAGGCGCGCGGTGCCGATGATGCCCGCGATTGCGGCGAGCACGGCGCAGAGCACGTAGACGAGAAGAAGGATGCGCTTCACCGGCAGCCCCGAGAGCTCGGCAGCGCGGCGACTGCCTCCGATCGCAATGAGCTGCTTTCCAAAGGTCGTTCGATTGACGAGAAGCGCGACGAGCAGCACTAGTACCGCGGCGATTATCACGCTGTAGGGCACGCCAAGCAGGGAATCGCGACCGATAGCGAGCAGGTTGGGGTCGATCACCGACTTGAGCTGCTCGTTAGCGATCAGGAGCGCTATCCCCCGGCCGGCAACCATGAGCGACAGCGTCGCGACGATCGGTTGCACCCCCACGAAGGCGACGAGTGCGCCGTTGATCAGGCCGACCAGGCTGCCGACAACTATGGCGATGATCACGACCGGGACGAGGCCGTAGCCGATATAGAGGGGGATGACCGCCGCGGCGAGCGCCATCACCCCGCCGACGGAGAGGTCGATTCCTTCGGTACCGATGACGAGCGCCATGCCGAGCGCCACGATCAGCACAGGCACCACCTGCACAAACTGCGTGCGGAAATTCTCGAGTTGGAAAAAGTTGGGAGTAAAGAAGAGGTTGTAGAGCAGGAGCACGATGATGGCGATGTACACGCCGTACTTCTGCAAAACGCCGAGCACGGCGCCGCGTCGAGGCAGGGTTATGGTGACGGTCTGCTCCGTCACTTGTCTGCTCCCGGGGTAATGGCGGAATCGGTTGCGCCAGCAAGAGCAGCGAGCAGTCTGTCTTCGTTCACGTCATCCCCTTCGAGTTCGGTCTCGAGTGAGCCCTCCCGCAGCACGAGCACCCGAGCAGATCCTTCGACGACCTCTTCAACCTCAGAGGAGACAAGCACGATCGCGAGCCCCTCGCGTGCGAGTTCGTCGATGAGCGCCTGAACCTCGGCTTTCGCACCGACATCGATCCCGCGAGTCGGCTCGTCGAGGAGCAACACCTTGGGACTCATCGCGAGCCAGCGCGCGATCATCACCTTCTGCTGGTTTCCGCCGGAGAGTTCCGAAACGATCTGGTCGGGGCTGGATGCCTTGATGTGCAGCCGCTTCATAAAGACATCGACCACCGCATCCTGGTTCTTCTTCGACGAGAATCCACCGCGAGAAAGGCGGGGCAGCGCGGCAAGCACGATGTTGTCGCGCACCGAAAGGCCAGGCACGATACCCTCGGCTTTGCGGTCTTCTGGCAGCATCACGATTCCGGCGCGGATGGCGGCTGGTACCGATCCGCTCCGTACGGTCTTGCCATCGATCTTCACGGAACCACGGTCGAGTTGCATGACTCCGGCGAGCGCCTTGAGCGTCTCGGAGCGCCCGGAGCCGAGCAGTCCGCCGAGCCCGACGACCTCACCCGGGCGGATCTGGATGTCGATGCCGTCGATCTGATGTTTGCGACTGAGATCGTCGGCCACGAGCACGGGCGGGGCGCTCGAGGAGTGCGAACCGCCGAACGCGGTCGTTCCTCCCCGTGACACCTTCTCGACCGAGCGCCCGAGCATGAGCGAGATGAGCTCGACGCGGGGTAATTCGGTGAGACCGCCCACATGCACCACCCTGCCATCGCGCAGCACGACCACTCGCTCGGCAACACGGTAGATCTCGTCCATACGATGACTCACGTAGACGATCGCGATTCCCTGTTCGCGCAGCAGCGCGACCACCGAGAACAGGGTCTCCACCTCGCGAGCTTCGAGCGACGACGTGGGTTCGTCCATGATCACCACCCGAGCATTGATGCTCACCGAGCGCGCGAGGGCAACCATCTGCTGGATGCCGAGAGCAAGGCTCCGCAACGGCCTGCGTACATCCACGTCGATGCCGTAGACGTCGAGAAGAGCTCTGGCATCGGCGTACATGCGCGGGAAGTTGATGAGACCGAACCGATTGCGCGGCTCCCGGCCGAGAAAGATGTTCTGCGCCACCGACATCAGGGGAATGAGGTTGACCTCCTGGTAGATGGTGGAGACTCCGCTGCGTTGCGCGTCGAGCGGCCGAGCGAATTTCGCGGGTACTCCGCCGAGGAGCAACTCGCCTTCGTCCGGTTGGTAGACGCCGGTGAGCACTTTGATGAGTGTCGACTTTCCGGCACCGTTCTCGCCCATGAGGGCGAGGCTCTCACCCGGCCGCACCGCGAAGTCCACCGAGTCAAGCGCGGTGACACCGGCAAATCTCTTGGTGACGCCACGGGCTTCGAGCACGGGAACCGCGGAAGTGCGCGCCTGGCCGTCGAACGGGGCACCGCTGATCGGGGACTCGATGGCCACGGCCACTACCTCTCTGTGGAACGGATACCCTCTGAAGAATTGATCGGAAGGCAGATCGAGCACCAGCGCACCGGCAGCACGTCGCGATGGGGCGACTGTGCCGACGGTGCGCTGGCTGTTCGGACGGCTAGAAGGCCGAATCTACCTTCTGGGCCGCATTCGCGGGGTCATACTCTGAGTCCTCGATGACGATGCTCTGGCCGACCGGGTCGCCTGCGAGGAAGGTCTTGAGAGTCGCGAAGGCGAGCGGACCGAAACGCGGGTTGGACTCGATGACACCGTTGTAGGCACCAGCAACAATCTGCTGCACCGCGTTCTTGGTGCCGTCGACCGAGTAGATCTGGATGTCTTTGCCCGGAGCCTTGCCCGCAGCGATGATGGCGGCCTGGGCACCAAGCCCCATCTCATCGTTCTCCGCGTAGATCACCGAGATGTCGGGGTGAGCCTGCAGCAGCTGCTCGGTAACGGTCTGGCCGTCTCCGCGGTTGAAGTTACCGGTCTGCTGCGCAACGATTTTCATGTCGGGCGCTTTTGCGGCCATCTCGTCGACAAAGCCCTTCGTGCGGTCAGTGGTGACTCCGTTCCCCGACGCCCCGAGCAAAATCGCCACGTTGCCCTTGCCGCTCGTTCCCTTGATCAACTGGTCGGCGGCACGCTTGCCCTGTGAGATGAAATCCGAACCGAGGAATGCCACGTAGTCGGTACAGGCACCCGCGTTCAGCTTGCGGTCGATCGTCAGCACCGGGATATTTTTGGCCCGCGCTGCGGACAGCGCTGGCTTGAGGCCGTCCGAGTTCAGTGGGGCGACGATCAGCACCTGCGCTCCCTGTGAGATCAGGTCCTGGATGTCGGAAATCTGCTTCGAGAGCGTGGACTGGGCGTTCGTCTTGATGAATTTCTTCACGCCGATCTTGGCGGCTTCGTCGGTGATCGACTGGGTCTCCGCAATACGGAACGGGTTGTCCTCCTTCTCCGATTGGGAGAAACCAACGATCGCGTTCTTGAGGTCGATCTTGTCGCCCTTGTAGTCGGCGAGCGAACAGGTGGGCCCGTCGGATGCCTTGACGGTCTGCTTGACATCGGTGCCCGATGAGCTCGATGTGGGGGTGCCGGTGTTGGTGCAACCGGTGAGCGCGAGCCCGACTGCCGCAACGAATGCAACGGTACCGGCGAGGCTCTGCGCCTTGCGTTTCGTGAACATTGAGTCCAACTTCCTTGTTAGAGGTGACAGATAAAAGCACTCCGGCCTGAACCGAATCGCTCAAAACATAGCAATAGGTTGCAGAACACCAACCTGTTCCCTACAAATTGTTGCTAAACCGTGTCCAAAAGTCCAGCGGCGATTGTTGCAATATGCACATCGACCCCTTTTTGCGACAGTGCCTCCAGCTGCGCAGCGGGGGATCCGCTGTCGGTTACCAGGTGGGAAATCGATGCGGTCGGGAGAGTCTGGATGGCCGTGCGCACGCCGAGCTTGGTGCGATCAGCGAGCACGACCACCCGGGTCGCGGACGCCGCCATCGCGCGGTCGGCATCCGCAACCGTCATGTTGGGAGTCGAGAGTCCGAACCCGGCATCGAGACCGTTGCCGGAGAGAAATGTAGTGTCCGCATGGATGCCTCGGATGGTGCGGTTTGTCGCGTCTCCAACGAGGGCGAGAATAGATGCCCGCAGGGTCCCTCCCGTCATGATCAGTTGATTTCCGGGGAAGTCGACGAATGCCGCGGCCACCGGTAGCGAGTTGGTGATGATAGTGAGCCCGGTGCGCGCGGTGAGATTCTTCGCCAGCGCTTCAGTGGTGGTGCCCGGGCCGATGATGAGCACGTCGCCATCGCTGACGAGGGTCGCGGCGAGCCGCGCAATCGCCTGCTTCTCGGCGATTGCCTGCACGACCTTCTCGGCATACGGAGACTCCACCGCGGTGAGCCCGGCCACCGCTCCCCCGTGTGTGCGGGAAAGCTTTCCCACCGAGTCGAGGTAGTCGAGATCACGGCGAATAGTGACGGCCGAGGTGTCGAGAAGGAGGGCAAGCGCGGTGATCGACACCGCGCCATCCACTCGAAGCGAATCAAGGATCATTTGGCGTCTCTGCGCGGCAATCACCTGCTCATGCTACAAACTTTATGAGAGAAAGTGATTTATTTTGTTCTTTATTGCCGATCGAGCTGGATGCGGGCGGGTCAGGCCGGTGCGTTAGGCCAGTGCGTTAGGCCAGTGCGTCCGCATCCCCGAGGAGCGGGCTCGGGCTGCCGAATCGTACCGTGAGCGAGGTGCGCTCTTCTGCCGCGGGGCGCTCCCCCGAGGCATCCTCTGCCGCAAGTTCAATAGCGCGGTACACCGTTGCGCGCGAGGTGCCGAGCTCCTGGGCGATCTCGCGCACTGTTGCTCCCTGGTCCTTGAGCATCAGCACCCGCTCGACGTTGGTGGGCGAGAGAGCACGCGGACGTCCGGCGACCCGGCCGCGGGCACGGGCGGCGTAGACTCCAACCATCGTGCGCTCACGACGGAGACATCGTTCGAGTTCGTTGAACGCCGAGATGATTGTCAGCAGGGAGTGACCGGCGTCCCCCGAGGTGTCAAGGCTCTCGGCGATAGAGGCGACGCCAACCCCGCGACGACCGAGAAGTTCGAGCAGCGAGAGCACATTGGGCGAGGTGCTGCCCAGTCGGTCGAGACGCCACACCACGAGAGTGTCACCCGCACCGATCGCATCGAGGGCGGCGGTGAGCTCGGTGCGGATCGGGGTGGCCACGTGGGCGCTGATGTCTTCGTAGATCGTGTCGACGCCCCGCTGAGCCAACAGGTCGCGCTGAAACTCCGAATTGTGCTCCAGGGGACCGACCCAGATATATCCCACCCGTGTCATTCGCTCACCACCCTGCTCTCGCAACCCGCCCGACAATACCGATCTGTGATCGGCCAAATCTACCATCGACGGCCATTTTCCGGTTCGGCGCGTCACCCGCCAAGGCGGACTTCTCAGCGCTGGCGAGACAGCTGCTCAAGCAGCTCCGGTGCCGCCCGATCGAGTCGCGCGCCACCGAGCCGGATACCCGTTACCAGCAGTGCCGAACCGAGCCCGATGCCCAACCCGAGGCCGATCCAACCGAGGATTTCCACCCCGGTCGCCGCCCCGACCACCGCGAGCACCAGTTCCGGTAATACGAGCACCCCGAGCACTCCCCAGGTCGCGAAGGT
>JANYEI010000094.1 GCA_025363205.1 Frigoribacterium sp. | reverse complement strand
GAGGCCGACTCCCGCCATCGTTGCGAGGGCTGCGATGCCCGCAATGATCGTCCTTTTTGTTCGAGTGAGATTCATTGGGAAGCGCCTCCACTGGCCGGAATGGTACTTCCATAGTGAACCGCGGAGGGGTTGTTGTGAAGTACCCGAGAGTGAACGTCAGGTGACTACTTGACGTCAGGTAAGTAATCGGACGGGGACGAAGTGGCCTGGGGTCGAGTCCACCATCTCGACGAGCATCCGCACAGCCGCTATGGTTTCGGACTATGAGCCTGCCCCCATGAACGCGATCGCGGTGGCCGAAGGCGACCGGCTCCGGCTGCTGCACCTTCTGTGGATTGCCGTGCTTGCCGTATTGATCGATCTGCAGTTCCTCCTGGGAGCCAAGATCAGTCGCTGCGGCATAAGCGGGTGCAGCGGCGGTGGGTTCGGTGTCTCGGCGGATCCTGGCTCTGTGGTCGCCTTCCTCGTCGGAGCCGGACTCGTGACTGCTGCGCTGGTGATCTTTGTGCCTTGGCACCGCTCCCGCCGCGTGCGCGTGGTCGTCGGAGCACTGGGGGCAGCGGCATCCTGGGCATTCGTGGCGTTGCTATACGCCGCCTGATCGGCCTGAACGTCGTCGGTTGCCCCTGGTGTGTTCCGGCAGGGCTAAAGCCCGACCCACTCGGTGGCACCGTCGGCCAGGTGCTGGCGCTTCCAGATCGGAACGGTCTGCTTGACCAAGTCGACGAGGCGCTCGCAGGCGGCGAAGGCGTCCCCGCGGTGGGCGGCGGCGACGGCGGCGACGAGAGCGATGTCTCCGACGATGAGGGGACCGACACGGTGGGCGGCAGCCACACGGAGACCGGTCTCGGAGGCGATCGTGCGGCAGCAGTCCTCGAGGAAGCGCGCGGCATCCGGATGGGCGGAGTATTCCAGCGAGACGACAGCGAGTCCGTGATCATGATTGCGTACCACCCCGCGGAACGTGACCAGCGCGCCCTTCTCGTCATCCATCACGAAGTTCTCGATGGCGGTGGCATCGATCGGCTCGGCCGAGATGAGCGCGAGGACGTCATCACTCATGGGAGCCACCCCCGGCGATCTGCGCGACGAGGTGTTCGAGCAGCCCCTCGAGCACGGCGAGGCCGTCGCGCACCCCTCCGGTGGATCCGGGCAGGTTCACGATAACGGTGCCGTTGGCGGTGCCAGCGACCGCGCGGCTGAGCGCCGCGGTCGGGGTCGCCGCGAGCCCGCGTGCCCGGATCGCCTCGGCCACTCCGGGCAGCTCGCGATCGAGCAGGGCGAGGGTCGCCTCCGGGGTGCGGTCGGTGGGGCTGAGACCCGTGCCGCCGGTCGTGATGATGATGGCGGGAGCGGATGCCACGACCCGCGCCAGTTCGGCGGCGATGTCGGCATCCGCCACCACGGTCACCGCATCGACCGCGAAATCGTGCTCGGCGAGCCAGTCCGCGATCATCGGACCGGTGGTGTCGTTCCGCGTTCCGGCGGCGCCTCCGGTGGACGCGACGACGACTGCAGCAGTGCCGGGTCGCAGCGTCACCGGTGACGATCCGCCGTGCCGCGTCCAGTGCCCGCGCTTGCCGCCGGTCTTCGACTCGAGCCGGATCTCGTCGAGCACCGCCGATGGATCCACCGCCTTCGCCATGTCGTGCAGGGTGAGCCCGGCGATCGTCACCGCGGTGAGCGCTTCCATCTCGACCCCGGTCTGGCCCACGGTCTTCGCGGTTGCGGTGACGAGGATCGAGTCATCCGAGAAGGAGAAGTCGATGCTGACCGAAGAGAGCGGCACCTGGTGGCAGAGCGGGACGAGTTCGCTGGTCTTCTTCGCGCCGGCGATACCGGCGATGCGGGCGGTGGCGAGCACATCGGCCTTCGGGAGGCCGTCGGCGCGCACGAGTGCGATGACCTCGGGTGTGGTGACGAACCGGCCGGTCGCGGTGGCGGTGCGGGCGGTGACGGCCTTGTCGCCGACATCCACCATGCGGGCGCGACCGTCGGAGTCGAGATGGCTGAGGGAGTTGCCGTGGCCGCTCACAGGTCGATCGTCTCCACGGGGTCGCCCGCTTTCAGCTCGGTGATGTCTTCCGGAATGTCGAGAAGCAGATCGGATGCCGCGAGGCCGGCCACGAGGTGGGAACTCGGGCCACTCACGACCTCCACCCGCCCCTCGGGCAGGGCGCGCCCGCGCAAAAACTGGCGCGTGCCTTGGACAGAGCGCAGGTCGGCGATAAGCGTGCGCGTCTGGCGGCGAGCGGGCGGGAGCCCCGCGGCCTCGCGCAGGATCGGTGCGACAAAGACCTCGAAGGAGAGCTGGGTGCTCACGGGGTTGCCGGGAAAGCTGATGACCGGCACACCGTTGAACACGCCGGTCGCCTGCGGTCCGCCGGGCTGCATCGCGATGTGGCCGATGTCGCCGCCGTTGGCCTGAAGAAACTCGCGCACGACCTCGTAGGCGCCCATCGAGATGCCCCCGGAAGTGAGGA
>JANYEI010000093.1 GCA_025363205.1 Frigoribacterium sp. | reverse complement strand
TCCCCGCGTTGTTGGCCGCAATTTTGGTCAGCGTGTTCTTCACCACGGCGTACGTGGCGTTCTCACTGAGGGTGGTGCGCAGCGTTTTCAGCTGAGCAACAGTGAGCCCGCGGTACTCGGTGAGCAAAACGGCGGTCGAGTTACGGAACTTGTCCGTGAGCTCGGCAACCGAAGCTTCCTTGTTCGCCATGTGGCTCCTAGGTGGATTGGTGGTGCGTAGTGTCGTGCGCTTCGGGCCACCGAGTTCGCCCGGCCTCATCACGGGAGAAAACAAAAAAAGCTCCGGCGCAAGCGCACGGAGCCAAGCCACGGAGAGTAATCTCCGGGGGTGTTCTCAATACACCTGCGCAGGCTTTCGTCGCATCCCGTAAGGGGCACTGGCGAACCTTGGATCGGAACTGCTCTTCATTACTGAATTACGGTGAACCGATAACCGGCGGTCTTTGGCTTCTCTTAGAGTACGGGACGCAGCGGCCGCTGTGCAAATCCGCGGTGCAAATCCGCGGTGCCGGCTCCGTCGGTGCGAGGCTGTCTCGGGGACCGAACTGACTCCGCAGTTCGCCTAGGGAGACTTCTTCACAGCAGGCTTCTTCGCTGCGGGAATCACCGGCACCGCAACCGCGACAACGGCAGCGGCCTCGGTGACGAGCGGTGGACCAGAGGCGGTAGCGGGCTCCGCCATCGGTGCAACTTTCGCCCTGAGCCGCCGACGACGGTCGGGAAGCAGCACAAACACGGCGAGTACCACCACGACGATGCCGAGCACGACTACCGCGACCAGCAGCCCGAGGTTCGGTGCGGATTCCGCCGTCACCGGTGCGACAAGCGAGAACTGCCGCTGATAGCCGGCCGGTGTGGTCGCGGCGGAGACACCGGACGAGCCGGTCACGAGCGGCGTGACCGTGGTGCCATCGGTGGCCAACCAGGCAGAGCGGGCGTCGTCCCGGATGATGAGTGTGCCCGTCGGGGCTGTGCCGAGAGCGGTCGCGAGCGCGCGCCCTGGTGAGAAGTCCGCGAGTTCCGCCTGGTCGCTGGCGGGATTGATCCACACCGTCGCGACTCCCGCGATCGTGCCATCCGCTGCCGTCACTGTCGCAACCCAGTTATTGGTGAGCCTGGTCGGTTCGTCGGTCTTCGCCCCGGACAGAAAAGCGGTGGTCCAGGTCAGAACTCGGTGGATGCCTCCCACCTTTGTCGCACTGTCAAACACCACTTCCGCTCCAGCTTTAGCCCCAAAAAGTTCGGCGAGACGAGGCGTAAGTTTGCTGGCGAAGTACTGGCCGACGTTCTCGGGAACGCGCGGTTCGTCGAGGGCGTTGGCTGCGGAACCCGTCGCGAAAACGACCGCCGTGGCCAACACGACCACGGCGATGGCCTTTCTAAGCATGATTGCGCCAGGAATGTTCTGGCGCGAACCCGAGCAACCGACGAGCCTTGTCGATGGACAGCAGGCTTTCGTGCTCCCCGAGTTCGCGGGTGAGGCGGGTGGAGGGAAAGACCTCGGCGGCGAGACTTGCGCTCGACCGCGACATCACGGTGTCCGAGGCTGCGATGATATATGCCTCGAAGCCGGGCTTCGCGAGAGTCAGCGCGCGCTCGACGGCCTGGGCGCCATCCCTGGCATCGATGTAGCCCCAGAGATTCCACTTGCGGATTGCGGCATCCGCATCGAATGAACGGAACGGCGCGTAGTCGGCGACCTCCATCACATTAGAGAACCGAAGGGCGGCGATGCTCAACTCGGGATCCCAGCGCACCAGCTTCTGAGCAAGCTGCTCTTCGAGGTGCTTCGTGACGGAGTAGATGCTCTCGGGTCGGGTGTCATAGTCCTCGTCCACCGGAATGTAGGGCGGCGGGGTCTCGAATGGGATGCCGAGCACGGTCTCGCTCGAGGCATACACGATCGTTTTAATGCCGGCCCGCCGTGCACCCTGGAACACGTTGAAGGTGGCCGACATGTTGTTGTGGAAGGTCTCGGAGTCCGGCAGGATGCCGCCGGCCGGTGCCGCGGCCAGATGCACAACCGCATCGAGACCGTCGTGACGGTCGTTAATGCCGAACAGGGCATCCACGGTCTGGCCATAGTCGGTGAAATCGACCCGAGTGAATCCGGGGCCGCGTTCGCCGACCACGTCGAGGGCATGGACGTTATTTCCGGAGTCGAGGAGACGCTGGACCACGGCGCGCCCTAATTTTCCACTTGCACCTGTCACAGCAATTCGCACGGTATTTCCTAACATCTGGGGTGCGACCAGTCTGTCATCCCGACGCGAGATCCACTGCGCGAACAAGAGGCAGGATGACGCGGAAGCAGGTATTGCCCGGCTCGCTCTGCACGTCTACCCTGCCACCGTGACCCTCGACGACGGCAGCCACGATCGCGAGTCCGAGTCCGGTGCTGCCCGCAGCGCGCGAGCGGGAGCCGTCACCGCGTGCGAAGCGTTCGAACAGCACGGGCTGCAGGTTCAGAGGGATGCCGGGGCCATCATCGGTCACGGTCACGACTGCGTTCGAGCCCTCGATCACGACAGCCGTGACGACGTCGGTTCCCGCGGGGGTGTGGACTCTGGCGTTGGCGAGAATATTGGCGACAACCTGGTGTAGGCGCGCATCATCCCCGTCGATCACCACCGGTTCATCGGGCATGTCGAGCGACCATCCGTGCTCGGGACCGGCGGCGTGGGAATCGCTTACCGCGTCGATGAGGAGCCGGGAGAGGTCGACCGGATCGCTTTCGAGATCGCGCCCCTCGTCGAGACGAGCGAGCAGAAGCAGGTCTTCGACGAGCGAAGTCATGCGCGTCGCTTCGGACTCGACCCGGCCAAGCGAGTGCACGACATCCTCGGGCAGGTCGTGGTTGCCCCGACGGGTGAGCTCGGCGTACCCGCGGATCGCCGCAAGCGGCGTACGCAGCTCGTGACTCGCGTCTGCCACGAACTGCCGCACTTTGTTCTCGCTGGCCTGGCGAGCGGTGAGGGCGGATGCCACGTGCCCGAGCATTCGATTGAGTGCGGCCCCGACCTGGCCGACCTCCGTTCGCGGATCGGCGTCCTCGTCGGGAACCCGCACCCCGAGGGCTACCTCGCCGCGGTCGAGCGGAAGCTCGGCGACGCGAGTAGCCGTTGAGACGACCCGTTCAAGCGGTCGGAGGGCTACTCGCACGATCCAGCGAGCCAGGAATGCCGCGAGCACGAGCCCGGCTGCGGTGACAATGGCGATGATCAGACCCAGTTGCAGCAGCGTGGTCTGCAGCTCGCCAAGGGGAAGCGCGGTGACGACGCGGACGCCGCTCGCGTACTCGACAGCGACGGCGCGGAAGCTGCCGAGACCATTCCCGAGATCCACTGTGGTCGCGACGCCCGTGGACGGCACTCTCGCAAGTGGCCCGCTCTGGGCGGCCGACAGATCCTGGAGCGATCCGCTCTGGTCCTTTTGGACGCCGGCGACGGTCGTGCCGAAAATAATCCCGATTACCGTATCCGGAGCCTGGCGGTCGATGGTCTGGCGCAACTGCTGCCTGGTGAAGGTTTCGGACTGCGCGTCCCCTGGCCGACTGCTGGGAGGACCGAAGCCGGTCTGGGAGCGTCCGTTGGCCGCGTTGAGCTGGCCATCCAGCCGGTTCGTGAGAAAGCCCTGCAGCGCAAGCACGCTGATCGAGCCGATCACGATGGCGACCGCGGCTAGCAGGCCGAGGACGGCCAGCATCAATCGCCGCCGAAGCGACCAGGGCGCGCGGGTGGTGACGGAGGTCATCCCACGGCCTTGATCATGTAACCGACTCCGCGCACGGTATGGATCATCGAGGTCTCCCCCGCGTCGATCTTCTTGCGCAGGTAGGAGATGTAGATCTCGACGATGCTTGACCGGCCTCCGAAGTCATAGCTCCATACCCGGTCGAGGATCTGCGCTTTGCTCATCACCCGGCGAGGATTTCGCATGAGGAAGCGCAACAGCTCGAACTCGGTGGCGGTCAACTCGATGAGACGGCCGCCGCGGTGTACCTCGTAGCTCTCCTCGTCGAGCACCAGGTCACCGACGCGCAGCAGCGGGTCCGCGAAGTCCGAGACGACAACGGTGGACCGGCGGATGAGTCCGCGCAGCCGGGCGACGAGTTCTTCGAGGCTGAATGGCTTGGTGACGTAATCGTCACCGCCGGCAGTGAGGCCGGCGATGCGGTCGTCGAGCGCATCCTTCGCGGTGAGGAAGAGGATGGGCGTATCCTGCCCGTCATCCCGCAGGCGCTTGAGCACCTGGAGGCCATCGATATCGGGCAGCATCACGTCGAGCACGACGACATCCGGCTGGAACTCGCGAATGAGTTGGATGGCGGTGCGCCCCTCGGCTGCGGTCTTCACGTCCCAGCCCTCGTAGCGCAGCGCCATCCTGAGCAGGTCGCTGAGCATCGCCTCGTCATCGACGACGACGACCCGCACCGGGGAACCGTCTGCACGGCGAAGCTTCGGGCCCGCGGCGGGAACAGATGAGCTGTCGTTGTGTAAGGTCACACTCCCTACTATTGCTAGTTTGCTATGAATCACCTATGACACACCCCAAACTCGCCTGAACCCCGACCACTCCTGAACAGCAACCACTGATGAGCACGCGATTTCGCCGACGCTCTGCGCTGAGGTAGCGCGAAACTCTGGGAAGCCGGATAGCCGATCCATACGATTCTCGTAGGTTCAAGAATCACTCTTGGCACATGACCGAAAACACAGAACCACAGGATCGCAAGAATTCCGACGAGGCCGAGACGGTGCCAACCGAGCTCACAGCCGAGAGCCCGCCAGCGCCAGCGCCGCCGGCTCCCGGTCCGCCGGCGGTCGTCGCGCCCGCGGCGGCTCCCGCACGCAGCGGAATCACGCGCTGGCTCGTGCCCGCCATCGCCCTGGTAGGTGTGGCGATGATCGCACTTCTCGGTGGCATCCTCATCGGCCAGCACACCGGAGGGCCGGAACGGGCCGGCGACTTCACCCGATCGGGTAGCCAGTCGCAGAACGGACAGGGCCCGCGCGGTGAAGGGGGTCAACAGGATCGGCCTGGGCAGCTGGGCAAGGTCACTCGACCCGGAGCCCTCGGCGGTCTCACCGCCGGCACGATCCAGTCGATCGATGGCGACACCATCATCGTGAAGCTTCTCGACGATTCGACCGTTACCGTGAAGACCACCACTTCGACCAAGGTCACGAAAACCGCGGAGAGTAGTGTCTCTGACCTTAAAGCGGGTGAAACCCTGATGGTGCGCGGGGAGAAAGACGCTAGCGGCAGCGTCTCGGCGACATCCATCTCCGAGGGTGCGAACAGGTTCTTCGGAGCTCGGCCAGGCGCGAACGACTAGCCAGTTGTCTTGTCTGAAAACGCAGGAACCGGAGTGGAGCGGCGCTCAACCCTGATTGCTGAAGGCGGCGTCGAAGGACGCCGTCGGCAGCTCCCAGAGCAACGCCCGCACGAAGCCTACGGCTTCGGCCGCGCCGTGCAGCCGATCCATGCCGGCATCCTCCCACTCCACCGAGATAGGGCCGCCGTAGCCGATGGACCGCAGCGCCCGGAACGAGTCCTCCCACGGCACATCCCCGTGCCCGGTGGAGACGAAGTCCCAGCCGCGGTGAGGGTCTCCCCACGGCAGGTGCGACCCGAGGATGCCGTATCGGCCGTTGGGCGTGCGCAGTCGGGTGTCCTTGCAGTCGACGTGATAGATGCGATCGGCAAACTCCGTGATGAAGGACACCGGATCGATGCCCTGCCACATCATGTGGCTCGGATCCCAGTTGAAGCCGAAAGCCGCTCGATGCTCGATGGCCTCGAGTGAACGCACGCTCGACCAGTAGTCGTAGGCGATCTCCGAGGGGTGCACTTCGTGGGCAAACCGCACCCCCTCCGAGTCGAACACGTCGAGGATCGGGTTCCACCGGTCGGCGAAGTCTTTGTAGCCGGCTTCGATCACCGAGGCCGGCACCGGAGGGAACATTGCAACGTACTGCCAAATCTTCGAGCCGGTGAAGCCAACGACGGTGTCGATGCCCATCTTGCGGGCGACCACCGCGGTGAGCTTCAGTTCCTCCGCCGCACGCCGACGCACGCCCTCGGGATCGCCATCCCCCCAGACCGCGGGGCGGATAATCGCCTGGTGACGGAAGTCGATCGGATCGTCGCAGACGGACTGGCCGGTGAGGTGATTGGAGATGGCCCACGCTTTCAGTCCGTAGCGATCGAGGATATCGAGCCGCCCCTGAAGATAGGCGTCGTCTGCGGCGGCACGGGCAATATCGAGATGCTCTCCGGATGCCGCGATCTCGAGCCCGTCGTAACCCCATTCCGACGCGAGGCAAGCCACCTCCTCGAGAGTGAGGTCGGCCCACTGGCCGGTGAAGAGTGTCACGGGATGAGTAGAGGCGGTCATACAGTCTCCTTCGATGGGGGGCGAACCAGTAGCGGTCGAACGCTTAGCTCCACGGGCACTGGTCCGGGGTTCACGGTGGGATCGTGAAGCAAGCATGCCACCGATCGAAAGGGCTCCGCCGACTCGAATGAGGTCGGTCCAAGCGGCGGCTCGATCACAGAGCAGGCTTCGAACGCGTGGGCACAGCGCGGGTGAAAGTTACATCCAGTGGGCAGTTTCATGAGGTCGGGAGGAAAACCAGGGATGCCCCCGAGCTCCCGGCGCGGGCCGTGCAGCGGCGGGAATGAGTGCAGAAGCCCGGCGGTGTAGGGGTGTCGCGGCATCCGATAGACCTCATCCGCGCTGGCATCCTCCACGATCTTGCCCGCGTACATGATTGCAATCCGGTCGGCGAGTTCCAGTAGCAGCGAGACATCGTGGGTGATGAAGATCACAGAGAAACCGAGTTCGTTCTTGAGGCTCATGATCTGCTCGACGATCTGGCGCTGCATCACCACATCGAGCGCCGTCGTCGGCTCATCCATGATCACGACCTCTGGCTCGAGGGCGAGCGCCATCGCGATCATCACCCGCTGGCGCATGCCGCCCGAGAGCTGATGCGGATAGCTACCGAGCCGGTCCTTCGGGATGCCGACCATCTCGAGCAACTCGAGCGCACGCACCCGCGCCTGTTCGCGGAAGCCACGCGGCGAGTGGGCAGTGATACCGTCCATCAGCTGCCTGCCGATCGTGTACACCGGATTGAGGGAGTTCATCGATCCCTGGAAGACGATCGCGGTGTCCTTCCAGCGCTGGGCGCGAAGTTGGGCATCGGTCATGGTGAGGAGATCACCACCGTGGCCGTCGCGCGAACTGGTGAAGAGCACCTCACCGCCGGTAACCACCCCTGGCGGGGGCAGCAGGCGGGTCGCCGCATAGGCGAGGGTGGACTTGCCGCATCCGCTTTCCCCCGCGAGCCCGAGGACCTCGCCGGCGTGCAGGGTGAGACTCACGTCGTGAAGCGCGTGAACCGCGTTGTTGTCGTAGCCGTAGTCCACCGACAGGTTCCTGATCGACAGCACGGGCTGACGATGGGAGGCGGATACCGCGGACCGACCAACTTCAGTTGTCAGTGTCATGACATGCCTTTCTTCGCCGAGGCCTCACCACGGTACACCGGCGTGAATCCGATGCGCGCCCGGATCTTCTTGCGACGGAGGATTCCGGCGCTGGCGGCGGTGTTGCGCAGCCGAGGATTCACGAATTCGTCGATGCCAAAGTTGATGAGCGTGAGAGAGGTGCCGACCGCGGCGATGCAGAGCCCCGCCGGCACAAACCACCACCAGGCGCCCTGCACGAGCGCCTGGCTGGACTGCGCCCAAAACAGCACGGTTCCCCAGTTCCAGGTGGAGATACTCGTGACACCAATGAACGCGAGCGTCACCTCGCTGAGGATCGCGAAGATCACCGTTCCGATGAATCCCGAGGCGATCACGGCGGTGAGGTTGGGCATGATCTCGAAGAAGATGATGCGCCACATCGGTTCTCCATTGGCTCGTGCCGCCTCCACGAAGTCGCGATTACGCAGCGAGAGCGTCTGCGCTCGCAGCACGCGCGCGCCCCAAGCCCAGCCGGTGAGGGCGATCACCAGGGCGATCGTGAGACCCCCGGCAGAGGGCAGCAGTCCCGCGATGATGATGATCAGTGGCAACGCCGGAATCACCAGGAACACGTTGGAGATGAGCGAGAGAACCTCGTCACCGAGACCCCCAAGGAAGCCGGAGGTCACGCCGACGATCACCGAGA
The DNA here is from genome assembly GCA_025363205.1 of Frigoribacterium sp. Classification (GTDB taxonomy): domain Bacteria; phylum Actinomycetota; class Actinomycetes; order Actinomycetales; family Microbacteriaceae; genus Lacisediminihabitans. Next base: position 11,791 of record JANYEI010000093.1, on the reverse strand, counting down.
TGATAGTCGCGAGGATGCCGGCGACGAGGCCGACCACCATCACGCCCTGCGTGCCGACGATGAGCTGGGAGAGGATGTCCTGGCCGGTATTGGTCGTGCCGAGCCAGTGCGCCGGGGAGGGCGGCTGCAACGAATCGGGGCCGACTTTACTGGGGTTGTAGGGCGCGATCCACGGCCCGATGATCGCGATCAGCACGAAGAACGCGAGGATGATCATGCCAGCCAGTGCTTTCGGATTTCGTACGAGCGACATCTCAGGCCTCCTGTCGGGTGCGCGGATCGAGGAACGCGTAGGCGAAGTCGGCCACCATATTGGCCACGAGCACCGACAGCGTGATGATCAGGAACACCCCCTGCATGAGCGGATAGTCCTTCGATCCGATGGCCTGGAACAGCACATAGCCGATCCCTGGATAGGAGAACACCATCTCGGTGACGAGGGTGCCACCGACGATGAAACCGAGCGAGAGTGCGAAGCCCGAAATGCTCGGGAGCACGGCGTTGCGTGCCGCATAGCCAAACATCACCCGGCGCTCTGGGAGCCCCTTCGCCTGCGCCACGGTCACATAGTCCTCAGACGAGACGGTCACCATCATGTTGCGCATTCCGAGGATCCATCCAGCCACAGAACTCAGCACGATCGTGAGAGCGGGAAGAGCCGCGTGGTAAATCGCCGACCCGATGAACTCCAGCGAGAACGACGGAAGCAACCCTCCGTCATATCCACCGGATGCGGGGAAGATCGGCAGCGCGACCCCGAAGATCGCGATGGCGATCAGGCCGAGCCAGAAGTAAGGAATTGCGGAGAAGAAGTTGGCAACGGGCAGCAGCGAGTCGAGCCAGGTACCGCGTCGCCAGCCGAGACCGACACCGGCGAGTGTGCCGAGCACGAATCCGAGGATCGTGGAAATGCCCACGAGCATGAGCGTCCACGGCAGCGACTGCACCATCACCTCGGCTACCGGGGTGGGGAAGTAGGTGAACGAGATGCCGAAGTCGCCGTGGAGCAGGTTGCCCCAATAGGTGAGGTAGTCCTGCCAGACGGTCGTATGGGTGTTGAGTCCGAACAGCACTCGAAGGGAATCGATCGCATCGGTGGACAGGCGCCCATGGTACTTATTAATAAGGGATTGCACCGGGTCGCCGGGCAGAAGGCGCGGGATGAAGAAATTGAGAGTGATCGCCGCCCAGGCCGTGAAGAGGTAGAAGCCCATCCGGCGAAGCAGAAACCTCATTGGTGCACCCCGAACGCGGCCTCGCGCTCGAGCGTTGCGTCCTCGGCGTAGAGCCAGCAGCTGGCCTCCTGGCCGTCGTCGACGCTGAACGTGGGCGGCGTCGTGGTGAGGCAGCGCTCCATCGCGAACGGGCACCGCGGATGGAAGCGACACCCGCTCGGCGGGGTGATGAGGCTCGGCGGTTCGCCCTTCGCCGGGCGCGAATCGCGCCCGGTGAGCTGGTCGGGATCCGGTGCCGAGGCGATGAGCAGCCGCGTGTAGGGGTGGGCCGGATGTTGGGTGACCATCTCGCTCGGACCGCGCTCGATGATCTGACCCGCATACATCACCATCGTGGTGTCGGCGAAGTAACGGGCCGACGCGATGTCGTGGGTGATGTAAAGGATCGCGAGATCGAACTTCTCTTTCAGGTTTTGCAGAAGGTTCAATACCCCGATACGGATGGAGACGTCGAGCATCGACACCGGCTCATCGGCGAGCAGCACCTGCGGCGTCGCTCCGAGCGCTCGCGCGATTGCCACGCGCTGGCGCTGGCCACCGCTCAGCTCGTGGGGAAACTTGTCGAGGTAGCGCTCGGGCGGTGTGAGATCGACCTGGCTGAGCAGCCCGGTCAAAAGCTCAGCGCGCTCGGATTTCGTCATCCTTCGGATGATGGATGCTGATCGAACGCCCGAGCACATAGCGCACCGTGTGGATCGGGTTGAGCGAGGCGAAAGGATCCTGAAGGATCATCTGTACGTTGCGCACGTACCCACGGAACCGTCGGCCGAAATGGGCCGAAACGGGAGTGCCGTTGAGACGGATGACACCGGAGGTTGCCGGCAGCAGTTGAGCGAGCAACCGGGCAACGGTGGACTTCCCTGACCCGGACTCGCCCACGAGCGCGACAACGGTGCCGCGCATCAGACGGGTGTCGATGCCGTCCACGGCGTGCACGACCTGTCGGCGGCCGCGGCGGAGCGGAAAATGCTTGGTAAGGCCCACCGTTTCGAGAACGGGAGTCACTTCATCGTGAGGGGTCATACGGGTCCTGGTCCGTTGGAGGTGGGGGCCGGCCGCCGCGCGTTGCGCAGCGGCCGGCCGGTCGAAGGTTGCTACTTGACGGGTGTCAGTTTCATCATCACTTGCGAGAGGCTCGGCTGGGTCGGCTGCGGTACCGCATAGGGATTATCCGCGGTCGGGAAACCGGTCCAGTATTTTGTCGAGAACTCCGCGCCGATCGCGCCGGATGCCAGCGGTATGGCCGGCACCTGCTCCACCATGATCTTCTGCAGTCCGTCCATTGCCGCCGTGCGATCCTTATCGCTCGTGGTGTTGGCGTAGTCGTGCAGCATCTTCGTGGCATCCGCACTGTCGAAGCGGCCGAAGTTCCACGAGGCGACGGTGCCGACCGGCTTCAACTGAGTGCCGTCCATGATGTTCGCTCAGATGTCCCACGGGGTCGATCCGGTATTGGTCCAGTGCAGGGTGGCCTGGAAGTCGCCAGTGCCCACAGCGCTGGTCCAGGCATCCACCGTCGCGGTCTCCACCTTGGCGGTGATGCCGATCTTGTCCACGTTGTCGGCGATGATCTGCAGCGACGCGAGGTAGTCCGACCAGCCGGCCGGATCGACCATCGTGAAGGTGACGGGAGCACCCTTCGGGTCGATCAGCGCCGAACCCTTATAGGTGTAGCCGGCGTCGGTAAGCACCTTCTTGGCTCCGGCCACATCGATCGTCGCCTTCTTGCCCTTGTAGGTAGCCGCGGTAAAGGCATCACCGGCCGGCGAGGGAAGCCCGGTCACGTTGTCGACGAGTGCCTTGAATCCGGAGTAGCCCTGCTCGTGCACGGCCTTGCGGTCAATCACCATGCTCACAGCCTTGCGCACGGCGACATCGTTGAATGGCGCCTTCGTGGTGTTGAGGAACAGCGCGTCCACCCCGAGGCCCGAGGGCATGTACGAGTTGTTCGTCTTGCTCTTGGCGACGTAGGTCTTCTGGATGTCGGGGATAAACACGTAGCTCCACTGGGCAGCCCCGCTGAGAAGCGCGGTGAGCTGGGAGTTGTTGTCGTTGTACGAGGTGTAGCGCACCTCGGGCACCGGCGGCTTTCCGCCCCAGTACGAGTTGTTCGGCGTGAAGGTGATCGCCTGCTGGGTCCAGGTCTTCAGCAGGTACGGTCCGGTGCCGACCGGCTTCGCGTTGACGTTCGTCGTCGGGTCGCTGATTTTCGACCAGATGTGCTCTGGAACGATGTAGGAATTCATTACCTTCGGCTGATTCACGAACTGCGAGGCCCCGAAGGTGATGGTCACGGTCTTGCCGGCTGTCGTGATGTCCTCAAGCGGAAGGGCGTTGCCATTGAATGCCGGAGTCTTTTTGACCAGATTGAAGGTGTAAGCGATGTCCTTGACGGAGAAGTCCTTGCCGTCAGACCACTTCACCCCGTCGCGCGCTGTGATGGCCACGGATTTGTAGTCATCCGCCCATTTCCACGAACTGGCGAGCCACGGGGTGGGAGCCTTGTCGGGCAGGGTGGGGTTCACCTGCGCAAGCGGTTCGTACATGAGGAAGGTGTACCCGAGGATGGCCGCCGCCGAGGTGGGCATGAACGGGTTGTTGTTGTTGGTCTGCGGGCCGTTCGGCATTCCGATCGTGAGCGGATGACTCGCTCCCGACCCGGCCGACGAGCACCCCGCCAATCCGATCGCCAATGCCGCTGCGGTGATTCCGACGGCGATCTTCGCCATCATGCTTCGTTTCATTTCGTGCCTCCTTGCACTGATTGGTGATACTGGTGTGATTGATGGTTCTGGTGTCGTAGTTCAGACCTGGGTTCCGGAGCCTCCAGCGGCCGCGCTTAGTTCGATCGCCGTGAGGACGCGCTGCACGGCGAGGCCGTCGGCGAAAGACGGACTCGCGGGCGTGCCCGATTCGATTGCGCACAGGAAGTCGCGCAGCTCGTGCACAAAGGAGTGCTCCCAGCCGAGCACGTGGCCCTGAGGCCACCAGGCGGCGATATATGGATGCTCCGGCTCGGTCACGAGGATGCGGCGGAACCCCTGGGTTTCGATCGACTCCGTGGCATCGAGGAACCACAGTTCGTTCAACTCTTCGGGGTCGAACCGCAGCGCTCCCGTCGAGCCGAAGAGCTCGATCGTGAGGGCGTTCTTGCGCCCGGTGGCGACCCGGGAGACCTCGAGGCTGCCGCGGGCCCCGGAGCCGAATGCCAGTGTCGCCCAGACCGCATCGTCGACGGTGACCGCCTCGGGGCCACTGGCACCCGGCCGCTCGGTCACGAAAGTGTGGGTGCGGGCCGAGACCTCGGTCACGCGCTCTCCGAGCAGAAACTGCAGCTGGTCCACGGCATGGGAGGCGAGATCGCCAAGCGCACCGGAACCGGCGGTCTCGCGACGCAGCCGCCAGGTCATCGGGGCCGTGGCATCCGCGAGCCAGTCCTGAAGGTACGACCCGCGCACCTGACGGATCTCGCCGAGGCGGCCGTCGGCGATGATGCGACGGGCGAGCGCGAGCGCAGGCATCCGTCGATAGTTGAAGCCCACCATGGAGACGACGCCACGGGTGGATGCGACTGCCGCGGCATCCGCCATCGCCTCGGCCTCGGCCAGCGTATTGGCGAGCGGCTTCTCGACCAGAACGTGCTTGCCAGCGGCGAGCGCGGCAAGCGCTATCTCGGCGTGCAGGTGACCGGGCACACAGATATCCACGACATCGATGTCATCCCTGGCGATGACCTCACGCCAGTCGGTCGCCGACTCGGACCAGCCCAATGCGGTCGCCGCGGCCGCGACGCCCACGGCATCCCGCCCCACCAGAACACGCTGCTCGAACGCGGGCACCTCGAAGAACGATCCGACGGTCGCCCAGGCATTGGAGTGTGCCCTGCCCATGAACGCGTAGCCGATCATGGCGACGCGCACTGGCCGAATTGAGGAGGTCATTTTCCCGGTCCTACAGCGTCGCCGCCGTCGGATCCCAGTCCTCTGGCAGGGCCGGAGCCGTTGTAATCGAGCTCGCCACCTCCACGAAGCGGTGGCTCTCGATCGACTCGCTGATCGAGACCATCGTGTCGAGCACGTGGTACGCGAGTTCACCCGTGGCGCGATGCGGCCGGCCCGCGCGGATGGCGCGACCCATCTCAAGCACTCCGGACCCGCGCGAACTCGTTGAGCCGAGGGCGGGGTACGAGGTCCACTCGGCCTCGCCGGCGTGCTTCACCCGGATCTCCCCCTCGAAGTTGTTGGGGTCGGGGAACGACATCGTGCCCTCTGTTCCGGTCACCTCCACGAAGCCGTGGCGGTCCATCGGGGAGTCGAAGCTGAAGATGCTCTGCGACGACTGGCCGCCCTCGAACTCGGCGAGCGCACTTACGTGGGATGGCACTGTCACGTCGAACCGCTCTCCGGCCTTCGGGCCGGATCCGATCACACGGGTGTCGCGTGACTTCGAGCCGAGCGCAGCGACGCGGCGCACCGATCCGAAGGTCTGCATCAGTGTGGTGAGGTAATACGGACCGATGTCGAAGAGCGGGCCGGCCCCCTCTTGGAACAGGAAGGCTGGGTTTGGATGCCACGACTCCGGCCCCGGCGACTGCATGAGGGTGAGCGCGGTGAGCGGCACCCCGATGTCGCCACGATCGATCATGCGACGAGCGGTCTGGAGCCCCGCGCCGAGGAACGTGTCGGGAGCGGATCCGAGGCGTACTCCAGCCTTCTCCGCGGCGGCGAGAAGTGCGAGTCCGCTGTCGCGGTCGAGCGAGAAGGGCTTCTCGCTCCACACGTGCTTGCCGGCGGCGACGGCCGCGAGGGCCACCTCGACGTGCGCGGCCGGGATGGTCAGGTTGATCACGATCTCGACATCCGGATGCCCGAGCGTGGCGGCAACTCCACCCCAGGTCTCGATGCCGAACTGACTCGCGCGCTCCTCGGCGACGGGTTCGTAGACATCGCCGATCGAGTGCACGACGATGTCGGGGAAGGTGGTGAGGTTCTCGAGATACTGCTTGCTGATGGTGCCGGCACCGATGAGCCCGACCCCGATCGGACCGCTCATGAGGCGGCTCCGGCGTTTAGATACGCGTAGCTGTCGGTCACCGCGTCGAACATGTCGCCCGCGAAGGCATCGAGTTCGACGACCGCCACTTCGAGGCTCGTCGCTGCGGCGATGATCTCCAAGATCGGCATTTTTCCGTTGCCGACCGCGAGCTGGGTAGCTGGATCCGGCTCGATCGGTCCGTCCTTGATGTGCAACAGGCGTACACGGTCGCCGAGACGACCGAGCAGCGCCACGACATCCTGCCCGCCGGCCGCGGCCCAGTAGGTGTCGAGCTCGAGGATGATCGCCGGGTTGAGTCCCGCGCTGAGAATCTCGAGGCCGGTGTCGCCGTCGATCACTGACTCGAGTTCGAACCAGTGGTTGTGGTATCCGATTCGGATACTGTGCTTCACCGCCACCTCTGCAGCCGCGTTAAGTGCATCCGCTGTCTTGTGGATGTTTGCAGCCGAGAGCCACTTCGCTGGGTCGACGAAGGGATCGATCACCGTCGGGATACCGAGGCGGGCGGCCGTGGAGAACACGTCGTCCAGGCTGGCACCGGCGAGGCTCTCGGCGTCGAGGAAGCGCAAGTGGGCGCTCGGCGCGGTGAGGCCGGTTGCCGCGAACCCCGCCGCAAGGGCGTCGGCCTTGGCGAAGAAGTCATAGGGCTCGACGCGTGTGAACCCGATATCTGCCACGCGCTGCATCGTGCCGGCAAAGTCCGCATCGAGGGCCTCACGAACGGTGTAGAGCTGGAGCGAAAGCGGGGGCGTCGTTGGCATTGGTTCTCCTCAGATCGAGCGGCGATGCTGGTCACAGTGAAGCGTTCTACCCCAGGACGGGGGAATACGTACACACGATTGACAAACTAGGGGCCCTTCTGTCGATAGTCAAGCAAAAGATATTTGTTGATCGACAGCTATGGCTGGCATGACAGCACGAAGCGCAACTGGTATCAATAAGACATGGTCATCACCGAATCGAGCGCGTTCACCGGCTCGACGGTGGCCGGCGCCCGCGCGGGTGACCTGTTCCAACTGCTCCTCGACGGAACTCCGCGCACCCGGGCCGAGCTCGCCGTGCTCACCGGTCTCGCACGGTCGACGATCGCCATGCGAGTCGATTCCCTCATGGCATCCGGTTTCATCAGCGCGGTCGGTGAGGCCGCATCATCCGGCGGCCGTCCACCGTCACGATTCGCCTTCAACCCGACCGCCCGGCTGGTGCTCGCCGTCGACCTTGGGGCGTCGCACTGTGTGATCGCGGTCACCACCCTCAGTGGCACTGTGCTTGCGAGCCTTCACACAGAGATTGCTATCGATGCTGGCCCTTCCCCGGTGCTCGATCTCGTGGTCGACCGCGCACGCCATCTGCTCGACTCCCTCGGCGACGGCCGGGCCGAGTTGTGTGGCATCGGTATCGGCCTGCCCGGTCCGGTCGAACACACGACTGGTCGGCCCGCAAACCCGCCGATTATGCCCGGCTGGCACGACTTCGACGTGCCCGGTTACATGCGGCGCGCCTTCGATGTGCCTGTTCTCGTCGACAACGACGTCAACATCATGGCGCTCGGTGAACAGCGCACCCAGTGGCCGGCCCAGGACAACCTGCTCTTCATCAAAGCGGCGACGGGCATCGGCGCGGGCATCATCGGTAACGGCCAATTGCAGCGCGGTGCGATGGGTGCCGCCGGTGACCTCGGGCATGTGCGTGTCGCGCGCGGCTCTCACGTGACCTGCCGCTGCGGCAATATCGGATGTCTCGAAGCCCTTGCCGGCGCCCCAGCCATCGCCGCGGCGCTCACGGCCAGCGGCGCGGACGACGTTGCTACCGGAGACATTGTCGCTCTCGTCGAACGCGGCGACCCCGATGCCGTGGCCGCGCTCCGTCAGGCCGGTCGCGATCTCGGCGAGGTGCTCGCCACCTGTGTCAGCCTGCTCAATCCATCGGTCATCGTGCTCGGTGGCTCGCTCGCCGCCGCCGGTGATCACCTCCTCGCCGGCGTACGCGAAGTGGTCTATCACCGCTCGCTTCCCCTGGCCACCGCGCATCTCACGATCGTGCGCTCCCGCTCGGCCGACGATGCGGGCATCCTCGGCGCGTCCATGCTCGTTGTCCAGCACGTGCTCTCCGCCGATGCAATCGAGAGCGCAATCGCCTCGCAGGTGCGAACGCTACCGCCCCCCTTCGCCTGACTCCCGCTTCTCTTCAGCGCGCAGCAGGGCCAGTGCGCAGCAGGGCCAGTACGCAGCGGTGCCACTGCGGAGGGGCGTCGACGGCCGACGGTGCTCCGGGAGACAATGGTGAGGTGACCACCATCCAGCCCATGCTCTCCCTCTGGGATGAGCCGGCTCCGGATCACCGTGACCGTATCGTTGCTCGTGCCGCCGACCGGGTGGCCTGGCTTCGAGCCCGCAGCCGCGGTATCACCGCCACCGACGTCGCACGACTGTCGGGAACCGCCTCCGTGCAGGCCGTGGCCTTCGAGAAGATCAACGGCAGCGGGTTCAGCGGAAACGCCTACACCGATCACGGGCGCGCCCGTGAACCCGAGATCGCCCGCTGGGTGGAGCGTCACTACGGCATCATCTCGAGCGACGCGCTCTTCCACGCCTCCGGCCAGACCACCCACCTCGCCACCCCCGACGGGCTTGCGGTCGCGGCATCCGGCCACCTCGAGCTCGCTGAGATCAAGACCACGAAGTCACCCTGGCGATCCATCCCACGCTCCTATCTCCGACAGGTCTGGTGGCAGCAGTACGTGCTCGGGGCGGAGCGCACCCTGTTGGTCTGGGAGCAGCACGATGACTTCGTTCCGACAAATACCGAGCCAGAATGCCGCTGGATCGACCGCGACGAGAGCCAGATCCACCTGCTCGTACAGCTTGCGGACCGGGTGCTCGACATCGTGGCCGCCGGCCGCGACCGCTAGGCGACCGGAGCTGCGAGCTCGAGCTCTGCGAGGGGCAAAACGTCGGCGAACTCCACGGGCCGTAGCGTCATCATCACCCCGAGAGTGAGCAGCCAGCCGAGTGCGATTGTGGTGGCCGCGAACTCAAGTCGACTGCCAAAGTCCGCCTGGAATCGCGCAAGGGAGAGGATGCCGCCCGCCCCCGCGATCAGTGCGACCGCCACCCCCGCACCGAGCGACAGCCGGGCAAGCGATCGGTATCCCACCGCGAACGACACCTGCAACATGCCGAAGCACGCGGCGGCGAAGGCGAGCACGGCGACCACGGTGTGGATGAGGTCCTGCCAGGTGAAACTCGCCCCCACCGGCAACGGGCATCCGCTCGTGCAGGTGACCTGCGAGGCGATGAGGAAGAAGCCACAACCGACCCATAGCGACACCGCCGGAGCCCAGACAGAGAGCAGCGGCACGCGCGATCGGATGCCGCGAGCGGCATAGGCAATGAGGCTTCCGCCCGCGACGATGAGAAGAAGTGCCCCCTCGAACCAGTGGGCGGTCGGCTGGCCGGCTGCGCCGAGCTCACTGACATACAGGTCACGGTCTTGCTCAAGTCGAGCGACCCAGATGATCACGAGGGCGGCCAACACGAACACCGAGCCGAGGAAAGTGCCTGCGAGTTCGACAACCCGACGTCGCGGCATCGGCAGCGGCAGGGCGGTCATTATTAAATGCTAGGGGTTCTTTTCATAGTTTTTTTCCAGTTGACACCGCGGTGCCATCGGCGAATCGTTGTTGGGCTTGACGGAAGGCACGAGCGTGCTGAGAGGGTCGGAGCTCGGCTACAGCGGCAGTTCTCGCACAAAGTCGTCTTCGAGACGGTCTCCCAGGGCAAATTGCTTGGTTCCCACGAGCGAGAAACCGCTCTTCTCGTAGAAGCGGTTCGCACGCCCGTTCTGCTGGTTGACGCCGAGCCAGATCGAGGCGGCGTCGCGAAGCCGGGCGATTTCGACGGTCACGGCCATGAGCGCCACAGACAACCCGGTGCCATGAGACTCGGCCATGACGTAGAACTTGCTGAGCTCGACCGTTGGCCGGGCCGTGACGACGGCCGCGACATCCGCATCCGTCGGCTCCTCAAAGATGAGCATCGAGTAACCGGCGGCAACGCCATCGACCTCGGCCAGCAGTAGCGCGCGATGCGCATCGGCAAGGTATCCCTCGAACCGCTCTGCCGAGAGCTCCGACAACACGAACGCCCTTGCGTCTTCCGGAGGTGTGCCGGGAGGGCAGGCCAATCCGAAGGTGGCGGCGGCGAGTTCGTGCAGGAGCGCGCCGTCAGTGACAGCCGCCTCTCGCACCGTGATGGACATCCGGTGTCCCTTCCCTCGCGTTTTCGGTAAAGCCGACGCGAGCCGCGTCGGGTGGGTGTAGAAAAGGGGATCACCGAAGTGATCCCCTTTTCTCGAGATATTTCTGGTTAGAGCACGTTCACGTCGAGCGGGATGCCCGGACCGAAGGTGGTCGTGACAGTACCCTTTTGGATGTAACGGCCCTTTGCGGAGCTGGGCTTGGAGCGCACGATCTCGTCGAGCGCTGCCTTGATGTTCTCCTCGAGCTGCTCGGCCGGGAAGGCCGCCTTGCCCACGATGAAGTGCACGTTGGAGTGCTTGTCGACGCGGAACTCAATCTTTCCGCCCTTGATCTCAGTGACAGCCTTGGCAACATCCGTGGTCACGGTGCCGGTCTTCGGGTTGGGCATGAGGCCACGCGGGCCGAGCACCTTTCCGAGACGCCCGACCTTGCCCATCAGTTCCGGAGTGGAGACCGCTGAGTCGAACGAGGTGTAGCCAGCGGCCACCTTCTCGATGAGCTCGTCACCACCGACCTCGTCGGCTCCGGCAGCGATGGCGGCGTCAGCGGCCGGTCCGGTCGCGAAGACGATGACGCGGGCGGTCTTGCCGGTTCCGTGGGGCAGGATGACAGTTCCACGAACCATCTGGTCTGCCTTGCGGGGGTCGACGCCGAGCTTGAGGGCAACCTCGATAGTGGAGTTGAAGTTCTTCGAACCGCTCTCACGGGCGATTCCGACGGCTTCGTTGGGCGTGTAAAACTTGCCCTCTTCCATCTTCTCGGCAGCGGCGCGGTAGGCCTTGGATTTCGTAGCCATTATGCGTCCACCGTGATTCCCATAGAGCGAGCAGTACCCGCGATGATCTTCTCTGCCGCTGCAACGTCGTTGGCGTTGAGGTCGACCATTTTCTGCTCGGCGATCGAGCGCAGCTGGTCCTTCGACAGGCGTCCGACCTTGGTGGTGTGCGGGGTACCGGATCCCTTGGTGACTCCGGCGGCCTGCTTGATGAGCTCGGCGGCCGGCGGGGTCTTGAGGATGAACGTGAACGAACGGTCCTCGTAGACGGTGATCTCAACCGGGATGACGTTGCCACGCTGTGCCTCGGTCGCGGCGTTGTATGCCTTGCAGAACTCCATGATGTTAACGCCGTGCTGTCCGAGCGCCGGCCCGATGGGCGGTGCGGGGTTGGCGGCGCCGGCCTTGATCTGAAGCTTGATCAGACCCGTGACCTTCTTTTTCGGTGCCATTGTGGTTCCTTTT
>JANYEI010000008.1 GCA_025363205.1 Frigoribacterium sp. | reverse complement strand
CCGGCAATCGCGTTGGCCACGGCCGCACCAAGATTGAGGGAGGTGTTGGTCCAGACGGATGCCTCGGTCAGGGCGTGCTGGGGCACGAGATGCTCGGCGGCGAGGTAGCCGGTGATGATCGACGGGGCGAGAAAGAGCCCGGTCGCCGCAACACCGATCGCGAACCCCGGCACCGAGTTGACGAGCCCGATGCCACACGTGAGCGCTCCAATAGCAATGGCGAGCACCAGCATGCGCGACCTTAGCCTGAATCCACCGGTCGGGCTCTGAGGGTAGCGGCGCGTTAAACAGAGAATGCCTGTCTAACCAGGGAAAATTGTTCTTACCACAGACCAATTGAACCCGAAAAGAGAGGCATCTCGTAGATTCAACTTTTCCATACTTCCACCGCCTTGTCAGCAACGTTCGACGACACGAATCTTGTGTCGGCTGCCGGTCTGGTGCCCGCGATGGGACTGGCGGCCAGTACCGGCCTTCGAGAGCTTGCCGATACGCACCTCCACCTGCCGGGACACTTCGGCGCCAACGCGGGACTGAAGGTCACCGCCCTGGTCGCGGGAATGGTCGCCGGAGCGGACTCGATCGATGACATGGCGTTGCTGCGCCACGGCGGGATGAAGAAACTTTTCACCGGCGCCTACGCCCCATCAACGTTGGGGTCGTTCCTTCGCACGTTCACGTTCGGTCATGTCCGTCAACTTGACGCGACCGCCTGGCGGTGGCTGGTGAAGCTTGCCGGTACCGCGCCGATCGTGGCCGGGATCGACGACTACGCGCTGGTAGATATCGACGACACCATCAAGGAAGTTCACGGATACCAGAAACAGGGATCCGGCTACGGCTACTCCGGGGTGCGCGGTCTGAACGCGCTGATCGGCATCGTCTCGACCCCCGCCGCAGCACCAATCATCATCGGGTCTCGGCTTCGCCGCGGTGCGACCGGGTCCCCGCGCGGGGCGAAACGATTCATCGCCGACATCCTGACCACCGTCCGCCGGCTCCGGACGACCACCGCGACCGGCCCGGTGTTGCTCCGCGCCGACAGTGCTTTCTACGGCCACGCCGTCATCTCTACCGCCCACCACGCCGGGGCGAGAGTATCCATCACCGCACGGATGGACCCGGCGGTCAAACATGCCATCGGTGTGATCGCCGATGATGCGTGGGAGACGATCAACTACACCAACGCGATCCTCGACGAGACGACAGGCAAATGGGTCTCGGTCGCGGAAGTCGCCGAGGTCCCGTTCACCGCGTTCAGCAGCAGGAAGAAAGCCGAACGGATTCAGGGACGCCTGGTCGTGCGACGCATCCCGGAACTCAACCCCAAAGAAGCCGTCGGACAGCCGACCCTGTTCGACACCCACCGGTTCCACGCGTTCTTCACCACCAGCACCCTGGACACCATCACCGCAGACAAAACCCACCGGCAACACGCGATCATCGAGCAAGTCAACGCCGATTTGAAAGACAGCGCTTTGGCGCACCTGCCGTCGGGGATTTTCACCGCCAACGCCGCCTGGCTGGTGCTAGCAACGATCGCGTTCAACCTCTCTCGCGCGATCGGGACGATGACCGGCACCGAGTTGCGCAAAGCCCGCACCGGCACGATCCGCCGGAAACTGATCCATCTCCCGGCCCGTATTTCGACTTCCGCACGACGGATTACCCTGCACCTACCGACGGGCTGGCCCTGGGAAACCAGCTGGACAGCCCTGTTCGCAGAGGCCTGCGGCCCACCGCGAACCACCACCATCTGACCGAACAGCCCCACGGCGCGAAGAACCACGGAACATCACCGGCAGCAAGGCCGGACACACCACCATGCCCTCAACAAGAACGCTCAAACCAAATCGAAACAAGTCCAAACACCGAGCCAGACCGGTGGATTCAGGCTTAGGGGCGGTCGAATCGGTCGAAAAGTGCTCTTGGGAGTGCTTTCGCGAGGGCACGATATCGCGTCCGTTGAACGTCCCTTTAGTCTCCCGCCACGCCAACCGGGTTGCTTCGGTCCGCTGGTGGTCGGTGTGAGATCTGGACTGCCGCCGAATTTGACACCACTCACTTGTGCGCAGACCAGAAATTACTCCACCTGGCCCGACGTTATGAGGCAGAAAATTTTCGATGCAGAACTCTCAGGCATGTCCGAAGACATCACACGGCAGAC